>CAJXMB010000056.1 GCA_913056105.1 uncultured Nitratiruptor sp.
TATTGATTATGATGAGATGTATAAAGGATATTGCGAAAGCATCAAAGGAGTAAAAGACGCAAAAAGTGATCTTATTTTGCTTGAGACTTGTCAAGATCCTTTGCAGATAAAAACAGCTTTGCATGCTTGTAAAGATGTAGCTCCAAATATTCCTGTAATGGTTAGTGCAACTATAGAGCTTACAGGATCGATGCTTATAGGAACAGATATAGAGACATTAGCAGTCATATTGGATCCATTTGATATTTTGTCTCTTGGAATAAATTGTGGAACAGGTCCAGATGAGATAGAAAAACATCTAAAAGTTTTAAGCTCTATTTGGGATAGACCTATAAGTATACATGCAAATGCTGGTCTGCCTCAAAATAGAGGAGGATATACATACTACCCTATGGGGCCAAAAGAGTTTACTGAACTTGAGGCAAAACTTACAAAATATCCAGGAGTCTCATTTATAGGAGGTTGTTGTGGAACAACTCCCCAGCATATAAAAGCTTTATCAGATGCCGTTAAAGATAAAAAGCCAATCTTGCCATCAGGAAAAATGAAAAGATCTTTAGCAAGCCTTTTTGAAAAAAAAGAGCTTATCCAAAATCCAGCCCCTTTTTTAATTGGTGAAAGAAGTAATGCTACAGGAAGTAAAGCTTTTAGAGAACTTCTTTTAAAAAGTGATTATGAAGGGACACTGACTGTTGCTCAAGAGCAAGTAAGAAGTGGTGCACATGGATTGGATGTTTCAGTTGGTTTTGCAGGAAGAGATGAGACAAGAGATATGAGAGAGGTTGTAAAAATATATAATGAAAAAATCTCTATCCCTTTAATGGTAGATTCAACTCAAGTAAAGGCACTTAAGGCTGGACTAAAACATATTGGAGGAAGGCCAATTATAAACTCTGCAAACTTAGAAGATGGAGTTGAAAAATTTGATACTATCTGCCAGCTTGCAAAAAGATTTGGAACTGCTTTGGTTTTGCTTGTTATTGATGAAGAGGGAATGGCAAAAAGAAAAGAAAAAAAGATTGCCGTTGCAAAAAGGATGTATAAAAGAGCTGTAAATCTGCATGGTTTAAATCCAAAAGATTTGGTATTTGATCTTTTAACATTTACTGTTGGAAGTGGAGATGAGGAGTATCATAGAGCAGCTATTGAAACAATAGAGGCAATCAGAGAGTTAAAAAGAATCTATCCAGAAGTTGGTACAGTTTTAGGGATTTCAAATATCTCTTTTGGACTTGAAAAACATGCAAGAGAGTATCTAAATAGTGTCTTTTTGCATCACTGTATTGAGGCTGGCTTAACTATGGCTATAGTAAATGTAAAAAACCTTATCCCTTTTCATAAAATCAGTGAAGAAGATAGAAAAGTCTGCGAAGATCTGCTCTTTAATAGAAGAGAGGAGGGGGATCCTCTTTTTAAATTTATAGACCATTTTAGTAAAGTTAAAAAAGATGAAAAAAGTAGTGATGATGAACTTAACAAACTCCCTTTAAATGAGCAGATACATAAACTTTTATTAGATGGGGATAAAGAGAGAATGATACCTCTTTTAGAAAAAGCAAAAGATGAAATTGATCCAGAAAAGATTATCAATGAGATTTTAATAGGAGCTATGAAAGAGGTTGGAGAACTTTTTGGAAGCGGAAAAATGCAACTCCCATTTGTTTTACAGAGTGCAGAGGTTATGAAAGCTGCAGTTGATTATCTAAATCAATTTTTGCCAAAAAGTGAAAAAACATCAAAAACTACTCTTATTTTAGGAACTGTAAAAGGGGATGTCCATGATGTTGGAAAGAATTTAGTTGATATACTTTTGACAAATAATGGCTTTAATGTTATAAATCTTGGGATAAAAGTTGAGTTAGAGCAGTTTATAAAAGCATATAAAGAATACAATGCAGATGCTATTGGGATGAGTGGTCTGCTTGTAAAATCTACCCAAGTAATGCTTGAGAATTTAAAAGAGTTAAAAAAGATGGGTGTAAAAGTTCCAATTTTATTGGGCGGTGCTGCTTTGACTAAAAAGTTTGTAGATGGATTTTGTAGAAGTGAATATGATGGTCCTATATTTTATTGTCGTGATGCATTTGATGGGATTGTTGCAATGAGTAGAATTGAAGAGAAAAATTTTGATACAACTCTTGGAAGTGATAAAGGTAATGAAGAGATTGTTGAGATAAAAGAGAAAAAAGAGGTAAAGATAGATCCAAAAGAGATAATTTTGCCAAAAGAGGTAGAGTCTCCTATTCCCCCATTTTGGGGTAGAAAAACCTTAAAAATCGATCCAGATATTGCATATGATTGGATAAACAAAAGAATTTTATTTAAACAAAGATGGGGCTATAAATCAAAAGGGCTCTCAAAAGAGGAGTATCAAAAACAGTTAAGCCAAAAGGTAGAACCAGCTTTTGAGAGATTAAAAAAAGAGTTAAAAGATATATTTGAGCCAACTATCATATATGGATATTGGCCAGTTAGAAGAGTTGATAATGAGCTTTTTGTATTTCCTACCAGTTTTGGATTTAGTAGTAAAGATGAAATAAACAAAGAACCAATTGAGAATATTATAGGAGATACTATAGAGGTTTTGACATTTCCAAGGCAGAAGAAAAAACCTCATAGATGTATAGCAGACTATTTTCATAGCGACAAAATGGATGTTTGTGCTTTTAGCTGTGTTAGTGCAGGAGAAAAATTTAGTGAGTATGAATCAAAGCTTTTTAAGGCTGGAAAGTATCATGAATACCATTTAGTACATGGCTTAAGTGTAGAACTTGCAGAGGCTTTGGCAGAGATTGTCCATAAAGAGGTTAGAATTGAGCTTGATATTCTTAAAAATGAAAAAGCGGATCTAAAAGATGTAAAGATGGTCGGATATCAAGGAGCAAGATACTCTCCAGGGTATCCAGCATGTCCAGATTTGGAGTTAAATAGACATATTTTTAATCTCTTAAAACCTGAAGATTTTGGTATAACTTTAAGTGAGACATTTCAAATAGATCCAGAGCAGTCAACTTGTGCAATTATAGTATATCATCCTGAAGCAAAATATTTTAATATTTAAGAAATCTGTACATTAAAGTAGCTAAGGAAACATAATGGGTTTTGTTCATGTCTATACAGGAGATGGAAAAGGAAAAACGACAGCTGCAGTTGGTTTAGCTCTTAGGGCTCTTGGAGCCCAAAAAAGAGTCTATTTTGCTCAATTTATGAAATCTATCTTATCAAATGAGATTAAAATGCTTTTAAAAAATAGAAATATTATTGTAGATAGAGAGTGGAGTGGTGGATTTGTAATAGATAAGCCTACAAAAGAGCAAATAGAGTGTGTAAAAAATCAGTCAAAAAGAGTAAAAAAAGCTTTTTTAAAAGATTTTAATGTTATTATTTGTGATGAGATTTTAGTAACAACTCTTTTTGGCATCTTAAAAGAGGAAGATATTTTAAATATTATAGAAGAGAAGCCAAAAGATATTGAACTTATTTTAACGGGCCGTGGTGCAACTAAAAATATTATAAAAAAAGCAGATTTGGTTACCTATATGAAAAAGATTAAACACTATTTTGATAGGGGAGTTAAAGCAAGAGAAGGTATAGAATTTTAATAAAGGGAGTTTAAATGGCAAAAGGATTTAAAAGAAAATATTTCTCTCTTGTTGCGATTACTGCAACAGTTTCAATGGTAAATATTCAAGCTCAAGCTGCAAGAGTTGCTACTATTGATGATATCGTTGTTAGTGCAAATAAGACATTACAAGATGAGAGTGATGTTAGTGATGATATAGAGGTAATTGATGAAGAGGAGATAAAAGAGAGAGGTTATCAAACATTAAAGGATATTTTTAACTCAATAGGTGGTGCTTCTTTTACTTCAAATGGTGGATTTGGACAACCAACTTCTGTATATCTAAGAGGACTTGATCCTAAAAGAGTTGTTGTTTTGATTGATGGTGTTAGATTTAATGATCCTACAAATCTAAATGGTTCTGCAATTGAGCTAATAAATTTAGACAATGTCAAAAGAGTTGAGATCATAAAAGGGTCTCAAACTGGAGTTTGGGGAGCTGATGCAATAGGTGGTGTTATAAATATAGTTACAAAAGAGGCTTCAAAAAAGAGTACTGCAAATTTGAAAATTGAAGGTGGAAGTTTTGATAGTAAGAGATTTTCACTTCTTTTTGCTAAAAAATTAGATAGATTTGATTTTTCTTTAGGATTTGATAGATTTGATACTGGTGGATTTTCAGCAGCTGAGCCAAAACAAAACTCAAAAGATTATAAAAAGAGAGGGGATGATTTAGGCTATGAGGATGATCCATATCAAAATAGTACTATCAATCTAAAATTTGGCTACAAGTTAACTAACAGTGATAAACTAAGAGCAAATTTTTACTATATAGATTCTACTGTTCACTATGACAATGGAGCTGGTTTAGATGCTCCTGATGGTCCATATACATTAAATAAGATTAATGATAGACTATATAATCTAAAATATATAAAAGCTTTAAAAAATCATCAAATAGAAGCTGATTTTAAATATTCAAATTTTAAAAGAACTCAATTTGGTGGATATAGTGGGAGCGTAAAAGAGTATGAGTTAAAAGATAGGTTTGATTACAATAAAGACTCATTTTTGCAAATAGGAGGTGGATTTCAAAGATTTTATCAAGGATTATTAGGAGGAAAAAATTTAAATAGTGACTATCATAATAGATACTTTTATCTAACAAACTATAATAAATTTTTTGATAAAAAGACACTACTATCACAATCTATAAGAAGAGATAATTATGATAGTTTTAATGATAAAACTACCTATAAAATAGGAATCAAACAGTATCTTTATAAAGATATCTATTTTAGTTCAAACTATGCAACTGGATATCAAGTCCCATCTATATTTCAGTTAAATTATAATGCAACTAAAGAGTTAAATCCTGAAAAGTCAAGAGGATATGATATAACTCTTGGAAACAGTTTTTTAAAAGCAACATATTTTTATACAAAGATTGATAATCTAATTCAATATATAGACCCCGATAATAACTGGACAACTCCAAATGATTACTACTATAATTCTCCCGGTAAGTCTACATTTAAAGGGGTTGAGACAAGTTTAACAAAAGATATTTTTGATACTATTTTGACAAATTTAACATATACAAGATTTATTACAAAAGATTCAAATGGTAAATCTCTTACAAATAGACCAAATTGGAAACTCGGATATAGTCTTACTTGGTATCCAACTTTAAAACATACAATCAATATTGATGGATACTATATTGGAAAAAGATATGATTATGACGGAGCTCAAACAGGAAAATATAGTGTTACAAATCTAACACTTAGACACAATTTTGCAAAGCATTTTTTTGGTGAGATAAGAGTAGAAAATCTTTTTGATAGATTTTATCAAGAGGTTGATGGATATGGAAGTGCGGGTAGAAGTTTTTATGTCGGAATAAATATGAGATATTGATGAAACTTATTTTAAGAAAGTATATAGAGTATAAGTTTTTTAACTCGTTTTTTACAGGCATTTCAGTTGGCTCTATATTTGTAATATATGAGCCACTAAAACCTTCAATTTTCTCTTTGGGTGGTATTTTGCTTGCAATTGGTATGCTAATAGTTGCAAAATTTTATGATGTTTTGCTAAATATTAAAAAATATTTTTTAATAGCTTTGTTTGTTGAGCTTATAATGTTAACTTTGATTACTATTTTTTTAATAAAGCCATATAGTTATACAACAGCTCTTTTAGTATATTCTGGATATCAATTAACATTTATGTTTGGCGCATATTTGGTTAGAGCTGAGACTTTGATAGTAAAAAAGAGAAAATTTTTAACGCTTGTAGATGAGAGTAAGCAGTTTGGATATCTGTTTGGTATGTTTGTATCTTATCTATTTTATAAATTTTTAGATTTTCTATCTATAACAGATAAAAAAATTCAAGTATACAATCTTCACTTTTTGCTTTTTTTAATAGAAGTTATAATAATATATCTATTTATAAAATCTTTTAAAGGAAGAAAAAAATGATTAAAAAGTCTCTTTTTCCTGCAGCTGGATATGGAACAAGATTTTTACCTGCTACAAAGGCTATTCCAAAGGAGATGCTCCCTGTTGTAGATAAACCTTTGATTCAGTATGGTGTAGAAGAGGCAATTGAGGCTGGTATAAACACAATGGCAATAGTTACTGGAAGAGGTAAAAGAGCAATAGAAGATCACTTTGATATTAGTTATGAGTTAGAACATCAAATCAAAGGAACTTCAAAAGAGCACCTTTTAGAAGATATTAGAAAGCTCATGAATAGCTGTACTTTTACCTATACAAGGCAAAAGGAGATGAAAGGGTTAGGACATGCGGTTTTAAGTGGTGAGGTATTGATAGGAAATGAGCCTTTTGCTGTAGTTTTGGCTGATGACTTGTGCGAAGGAGATGGCAAAGGGGTTTTAAAGCAGATGGTAGAGCTATATAAAAAGTATAGATGTTCTATTGTAGCTGTTATGGAGGTAGAAAAAGATAGTATTCATAAATATGGTGTTATAGATGCCAAAGAGTTAGAAAAAGATGTTTTTGTTGTATCTAATATGGTAGAAAAACCAAAAGCAAAAGAGGCTCCGAGCAATTTAGCTATCATTGGAAGATATATATTAACTCCTGATATATTTGATATTTTAAGAGATACAAAGCCTGGAGCTGGTGGAGAGATACAGCTAACTGATGCTTTAAAAACTCAAGCTCAAAAAGGGATGGTTTTAGCCTATAAGTTTAAAGGAAAAAGATTTGATTGTGGAAGTGTTGATGGGTATGTAAAAGCTATAAACTACTTTTATGATAAAACTAAAAAATGATACAATAATAAAAAACAGAAAGGATGAAAATGAAAGTAGGAGACATTGTAATTGTTGGAAATTTAGGAGAGATTAAAGTATATAAAGCAAAATCAAGAGATTTAGAAGCTGAGGCAGGATTAAAACCTCAAAATATAAAACTTGATCTTGTAAATTCTATAGACTATTTAGAATCTCATTGGAAATTAAAAGATATAGTAACTGATGAAGCTGGAAGATTTAAATCTGATGCAAGTCATGAAGGTGAAAGCATTGGTCAAAGACATGAGTTAGAAAAAAAAGTTGAAAATGATGTAATTGAGACAATGGCTTTGGATATAGCAAAAATTGTAGATGAATATAATCCTTCTAAATATTTTTTAGCACTTCCTGAAAATATCTTTAAAAGAGTATGGAGCAAGATTGAATCTTTAAGTGCTAAGTATCCAAATGCTACAAAAAAACTTTTTAGATATATAAAAGAGGATTTAACAAAAGAGGATAAAAATGATCTACCTGAAATTTTTAAAGAGAAGGGAGAACATTTTTAGATAATGGATATTTTAGAAATTTTTAAAAAAATTACTAAAATTCCTCATTGTTCTAAAAATACGGAAAAATTAAAAAGATTTATTTTAGATTTTGCTAAAAAGTATGGATTTAACTATGAAGTAGATAGGGCTAATAACATTTTATGTTACAAAAGCAAAAGATTTTTATCTTTTCAAGCCCACTATGATATGGTATGTGTTGGAAAAGCACCTGAAATTAAAATCTTAGAAAAAGATGGTTTTTTGTATGCAAAAGATTCATCATTAGGTGCTGATAATGGGATAGGTGTGGCTATAATGTTGCACCTTATTTCAAAAGGAGTTGAGGCAGAATATCTTTTTACTAATGATGAAGAGATCGGACTTATTGGGGCAAAAAATTTAGATTTAAATCTAAAATCACAATATATGGTAAATTTAGATAGCGAAGAGTCTGGTGCGATATTTATTGGCTGTGCTGGCGGGATTGATATAAAAGCATTTAAAACTCCTAAAACTTTCAAACCAAGATATAAAAACTTTTATGAGGTATCTATTTCAAACCTTCCCGGGGGTCATTCTGGAGTTGATATAGATAAAAATATTCCAAATGCCATTAAAGAGTTAGTTTTTTATCTTTATGATAAAGATTTAGAGCTTGTTAGTTTAAAAGGTGGAGAGAGAATTAACTCTATTCCATCCTCTGCAAAGGCTATAGTAAATGCAGATAGTTTAGAAGAAAAAAATTTCAAAGTTAAAAAAGTAAAAGAGTTTGATTATGTGATAGATAGAAGCTATATTGATTTATTGGTTGCTTTTGCAAATGGTGTTAGAGCATATGACAATGAGCTTTCATTGCCACTTGATAGTATAAATTTGGCTTTGGTAGATATAGATAGAGATAAAGTTTCTATAGAGTTGTCAGCTCGTTCAATGAAACAGGAAAATTTAAATAGATTGGTTATTGAAACTAAAGCATTTTTTAAACCTTTTGGATTTGATATAAAAACAGATAGCTTTTATCCTCCTTGGGAGCCAAAAATAGGAGAGCTTGCCAAAAAAGTTCAAAAACTATTTAAACAAGAAAATATGGATGCAAACTTTAAAGCAATTCATGCAGGATTAGAATCTGCAATTATTAGTCAAAAATTTCCTAATATCCAAATAGTATCAATTGGACCAGATATTTATAATCCTCATTCAACAAGAGAGAGGGTAAAAATAGATTCAATTTATAAAATTGCAAATATTGTCAAATCAATCTCAATTGTTGTATAATATATTTAGTTTAATAACAAGGATATGATATGGGAGCAGCTCTAAAATTAGATAGAATTCATTACACTTATGAAGATTATAAACATTGGGAAGGTGATTGGGAACTTATAGAGGGAGTTCCTATTGCTATGAGTCCATCACCAATGAAGAGACATCAAGCAATAGCAAGTGAGATAATTTTTTATTTGCGCAGTCAACTAAATGATTGCCCTATGTGTGAAGTTTTACCTGAATTTGATTATAAAATAAGTGAAGATAC
>CAJXMB010000057.1 GCA_913056105.1 uncultured Nitratiruptor sp.
ATCTTACCATAACTTTGCCTTCTATGATATGTATATAATTATTAGAGGTGCCCTTGAGATTTTGAATAAAGGAAGTAGAGTGAAAGAGAATATAAAAAATATGCAACAAAGAATAAAAGATTTAAAAGATGAGCTTTCAGTGACAATAGCTGCTCACTATTATCAAAAAGATGAGGTTTTTGAAATTGCCGATATTACAGGTGATTCTTTAGAGTTAGCCAAAAAAGCAAAGAAAAGCGATAGCGAGTTTATACTTTTTTGCGGTGTTGGTTTTATGGGACAAAGTGTAAAGATTATAGCTCCACAAAAAAGAGTAGTAATGCCAAAAATTGCATGTTGTGCAATGGCAAGAATGATTGATTCAACATATTTTGATAAGTCTGTTGAGTATTTGATAAAAAATGGTATTAAAAAAGAGGATATTTTACCAATTACTTATATCAATTCAAATGCAGATGTTAAAGCAAAAGTTGGCAAGATGGGGGGAGTGGTTTGTACAAGTAGTAGTGCAAAAAAGATTATCTCTAAAGCTTTAGAGAGTGGTAAAAAGATACTATTTGTTCCAGATAGGTGTCTTGGAGAAAATGTTGCTTGGATGATGAATCTTAAATCTTGTGTTATAGGAGAAGGAAATTGCAATCCAAAAGAGGCTGATATAATCTGCTATAATGGTTTTTGCTCAATTCATCAACTATTTACCTTAGAAGATGTTGAATTTTATAAAAGAAAATTTCCTGATATTAAAATTGCAGCTCATCCAGAGTGCAAGCCTGAGGTTTGTAAAGTTGCCGATTTTGTAGGCTCTACTTCACAAATAATAAAATATGTTAAATCTTTGCCAATTGAGCAAAAAGTAGCAGTTGGAACTGAGTACAATTTGGTAAATAGATTAAGAGAGAAAAATACCTATGTTTTATCCTCTACAAAACCAGAATGCCCTACTATGAATGAGACAACTTTAGAAGATGTCTATAACGTTTTAGTCTCTATAAAAGAGAATAAACCAATAAATGAGATTTTTGTAGATGAAGATACAAGAGAGTGGGCAAATATTGCACTTGAGAGAATGTTTGAATATGCTAAATAGGATTTTTTATGTTTCTTGAAGATTTTGCAAAAGAGGTTTTAAAAGAAGATATTGGAAGGGGCGATCTTTTTGAAAAGATTGCAAAACCCGTTAAAGCAAAAGCCAAGATTATAGCAAAAAGCAGTGGTATTTTAGCAGGTGTAAAATATGCTAATGCTATAGCAAGTTATTTAAATCTAAAATCAAACTGGTTAAAAAAAGATTCTAACTCATTTAAAAAAGGTGATATATTAGCCTATATTGAAGGAAATTCTATAGATATTTTAAAGGGCGAGAGAGCAATCTTAAATACAATTTTGCACGCAACATCAATTGCAACAAATACAAAAAAGTATGTAGAAAAGTTAAAAGATACCAATATAAAGATTTTAGATACAAGAAAAACAAGACCTCTTCTTAGAGAGTTTGAAAAGTATGCAGTCCTTTGTGGAGGTGGAGTAAACCATAGATTGGGACTTGATGATTGTTTGATGTTAAAAGATACTCATCTAAAAACTATAACAAATTTAAAAGATTTTATAAAAGAGGCAAGAAAAAAAATCCCAATTACTTCTAAAATAGAGATTGAGTGTGAAAATTTTGATATGGCAAAAGAGGCGATGGAGGCAGGAGCTGATATAGTAATGTGCGATAATATGCAAATTGATGAGATTAAAAAAGTGGTAGAATTTAGAGATAGAAACTTTCCTTCAATTTTAATCGAGGTTAGTGGAAATATTACATTAGAAAACATAGAAAAGTTTAAAAATATCAATATTGATGCAATAAGTTCTGGAAGTCTGATTCATCAAGCAGTTTGGCAAGATATTAGTATGAGGATAGAGTAGTTATGTATAAAAAAGCATATGAACTTATAAAAGAAGCAAAAAAGATAGTTTTAATCTCGCATATAAATCCAGATGGAGATGCTCTTGGGAGCTCTCTTGCACTCTATTTTGCTTTAAAAAAGATGAAAAAAAATGTAAAAGTTGTAAATCTCTCAAAAGAGCTTCCTCAAAATTTAGACTTTTTGCCAGGATTTGATGAGATAAAAAGGGATTTGCCAAAAAAATATGATTTGATAATATCTTTTGATTGTGGAAGTTTTGATAGATTAGGGATAGAAGAGAAAAAGTCAAAATTAATCAATTTTGACCACCATATATCAAATACAAGATATGGTGATATAAATATTATTGAAGAGGATTTCGCATCAACAAGTGAAGTTGTATATAGATTTTTAAAAGAGAACTCAATTACTATCTCTAAAGAGAGTGCAATTTGTATCTATACTGCATTAGTAACTGATACTGGGTTTTTTCAATATGAGAGTGTAAATGAGAGAGTATTTTTGGTAGCAAGTGAGCTAGTTAAGCTTGGAGTTAATCCATCTTTTGTAGCAAAGATGTTAAATGAAAGAGAGCCACTTTGTAAGATGAGATTGCTATCTAAAATGCTTGATACTCTAACTTTGTATCTAAATGCAAAAGTTGGTGTTATAAAAGTTACTCAAAAGATGCTAAAAGAGACAGGAGCAAACATAACTCATACTGAAGATGGGGCAAATATAGTTAGAAAGTTAGCTGTTGTAGAGGTTGGAGTGATGCTTAGAGAAGAAGAAGATGGGAGAATTAAAGTCTCTTTAAGGTCAAAAAATTATGTAGATGTTAGTAAAATAGCAAAAGAGTTTGGAGGCGGAGGTCATAAAAGGGCGGCCGGATTTGTTAGTAATCATAGAGATTTTCAAATAGTGTTAGATGAACTTTTGGATGCTATAAAAAGGAGACTTAATTGAATAAAAAAGATAAAAGTTTGAAAATCTTTTTTGGTTTGTTGATATTGATTATAATTGGAGGGGGTGTATATGTTTTTACATCTAAAGATTTTGAGAGAGAAAAACCAAAAATCTTAATCAAAGATAAAATTTATTGGAATCTTAAAACTCCAATAAATGTTACACTAAAAGATAATTTAGGAATTAAATCATACAAAGTTGCTCTATCTGATGGGAAAAATCGTAAAACAATTTATGATGTTCATTTGGATAAACCTTTAAAAGATATTAATCTATCTATTAAAGCTCCAAAAATAGGGCTTCTTTTTGAATCAAATAGAGCATTTTTAAATATAAGTGTTCAAGATAGCAGTAAATGGAACTATTTTAGAGGTAATAAAGCTATAAAAAAAGTTCAAATTATTATCGATAAAAAGAGACCAAATCAATTTGTAGTAGCACATTCGTATAAAATAATGAAAGGTGGGAGCGCTTTAGTTATATTTAAATGCACAGATGAGAATCTAAAAGATCTCTATATTCAAACAAATTTTGGTAAAAAATTTATTCCCCAACCATTTTATAAAGATGGATACTATATCTCATTAGTTGCTTGGCCTATTGATAAAAAAGATTTTAGAGCATATGTAGTAAGTGAAGATAAAGCAGGAAATATTTCTAAAACATATATTAGATACTTTCTTTTAGATAAAAGATACAGAACAAGTAAAATCAAACTAAAAGATAGTTTTTTAGAAGGAAAAGTCTCTTCACTATATGGGGAGTATAGCAATAAAAATGTAAGCAGTATCGAAAAATTTAAATATGTAAACGAAATCTTAAGAAAAAAGAATGAAGACTTAATTAGAAAAATAACCTCAAAAGTTCCTAAAAAGAGAGTAGATTTTTTTGATATAAAGCCATTTTATCCTTTAAAGCATAGTGCAAAAGTTGCTAGTTTTGGAGACCATAGATACTACTATTATAATAATAAATTGATAAGCGAAGCTTATCATTTGGGAATTGATTTAGCAAGCTATAAAAATGCTCCTATAGTTGCTAGCAATAGTGGAAAAGTGGTATATGCTGATAATAATGGAATATATGGAAATATGCCTATAATCTATCATGGACTTGGTTTATATACTCTATATGGACATTGTGAATCTATTTTGAAAAATGTAGGAGATGAGGTTAAAAGTGGCGATATAATTGCTAAAACCGATACTACAGGTTTAGCTTTAGGAGACCATCTACATTTTGGTGTGGTTATACAAGGAGTGGAGGTTAATCCACTTGAATGGATGGATAGAAATTGGATTAAAGTAAATATCAAAGATATTATCAAAAGAGCTAAAAAGATTATCAGAGAAAAGTAAAATCTTTTATGTTACAATATTGTAGTTTAGTGAAAGGCATAGTATGAATCAAAGAACAATTGCTAAAAGAGTTGAATTAACTGGTATTGGACTACATAGAGGAAAGCCTGTAAAAATGATTTTAGAGCCACTTGAATCTGATAGCGGGATAGTATTTTATAGAAGAGATGTAGGAGTAACTATTCCTTTGATGCCTCAAAATGTAGTAAATACAACAATGGCTACTGTTATAGGAAAAGATGGATACAGTATTTCAACTATTGAGCATTTAATGAGTGCGGTTTTCTCTTTTGGAATTGATAATTTAAGAATAAGTGTAGATGCTGATGAAATTCCTATAATGGATGGAAGCAGTATTAGTTTTTGTATGCTTTTGGAAGAAGCTGGCATAAAAGAGCTTAATAAGGGTAAAAAGTTTATAAGGATAAAAAAGGTTGTTGAAGAAACTGATGGTAAAAAGTTTGTGAAATTAATGCCTTCAAAAGATATTGAGTTTGAGTTTGAGATAGATTTTGATCATCCAATCATAGGAAATCAAAGATATAGTTTTAATTTTAGTAAAAAAAGATATATTTCTGAGATTGCAAAAGCAAGAACATTTGGATTTTTGCATGAGGTGCAATATCTAAGAAGCAAAGGGCTTGCTCTTGGAGGAAGTTTAGATAATGCAATAGTTTTAGATGATAAAAAGATATTAAATAGTGAAGGTTTAAGATTTGAAAATGAGTTTGTAAGGCATAAAATCTTAGATGCAATTGGAGATATGTCTCTTTTTGGAGGGTGGTTTATTGGGAAATATCAATCTTTTGCAGGAAGCCATAAACTAAATCATGAACTAACAAAAAAACTATTTGCAAATGAAGAAAATTTTGAAATTATAGAGTCTCCAATTCAAAAACAAGAGGTATTATCTATTGAGAGAGTCTTTGCATAAAAAAAGGGTAGATATAGTTATTGTTGCTTTAAACTCTCCTATTAAAATTGGAATATATTTTAATAATGAGTTGATTGAAAGTTTAGAGAGTAATGAAAAAGTTAGTGAATATTTACCAAAGATATATCTACAACTAATAAAAAATTATGAGATTGAAAAAGTTATTTTTGCAAAAGGTCCAGGTAGTTTTATGGCAATCAAGCTTGTATATATATTTTTAAAAACATTAAATATTGCAAAAAATATCTCATTAAAAGCTTTAGATGGTTTTGCTTTTAGCAAAAACTCTCCTATAAAAGCAGTTGGAAAACTCTATTTTGTAAAAGAAAATGGTAAAATTTCACTTCAAAAAATAGAAGAGGAAGTAGATACTATATTTTATCTTCCAAGCAGTTTAAAAGATTTAGATTTTAGTAGTGACATTGAGCCACTATACATTTTGCCAGCTGTATAAAGGAGTTTTTTGTTAGTAAGTGTTCCAGCAACAAGTGCCAATTTGGGTCCAGGTTTTGATACATTAGGGGTTGCACTAAATTTAAGAAATGAAGTTTATATAAAAAAATCAAAGTTTTTTGCTATTTCTATAAAAGGAGAAGGCTCTAAAAATATAAAAGTTAGAAAAAATAATCTTTTTATAAAAATATTTAGTGAACACTATAGAAAATTAACAAATACAAATGAAAAAATTAGATTTAAATTTACATTTTATAACAATATACCATTCTCAAGAGGTCTTGGAAGTAGTTCAGCAGTTATTGTAGGAGCAATTGCTGCAGCATACGAGGCAGCAGGTGTTGCAATATCAAAAAGTAAAATTTTAGATTTAGCCCTAAATTATGAGCCTCATCCAGACAATATTACTCCTGCAGCAATGGGAGGATTTAATTGTGCTGTAATTGAAAAAAATAGAATTTATAGTATAAAAAAAGATATGCCAGATTCTGTTAAAGCTGTCATAGTTATACCAAATAGAGCTATCTCTACCGCTCACTCAAGGACAAAACTTCCAAAAAGTTATCTAAAAGATGATGTAGTTTTTAATCTATCTCATAGCTCTTTACTTGTTTCAGCTTTTTTTGCTCATAGGTGGGAGCTTTTAAAAATTGCTTCAAGAGATAGAATGCATCAAGATATAAGAATGAAAAATATGCCAATTTTGTTTGAGGTTCAAAAAAAGGCATTAGAGAATGGAGCTTTAATGAGTACACTTTCAGGAAGCGGCTCAACAATGTTTAATATGGCTTTAAGAGAGGATGCTAAAAGATTAGAAAAAGTTTTAAAAGATAGTTTTAGCGAGTTTAGTGTTAGAACTTTAGATTTTGATAATAAAGGATTAGTGGTTAAATAGTTTTGGTAAAATTTAACTTTTTGGTATAATTAGCCCCAATGAGTAAGATAGTTAGAATGTGCATAAATTGTAGAAAGCGTTTTTTTCAAAAAGATCTTTTAAGGCTTCAATGTAAAGAGAAAAAAATCATTAAATATAGCGGCATCGGAAGAAGTTTTTATATATGTAAAGATTGTTTAAAAGATGAAAAATTGGTAAAAAATTTGGTAAAAATTTGTAAAGTTGATAGAGAATCGGCTTTTAATATGTTAAAGGAGATAATTGATAATGGATAAAGTAAGAATCCATGAGATTGCAAGTGAGTTAGGTTTAAAAAGTAAAGAAGTTATTGAAAAAGCTAATGAGATTGGGATAAAAGCAAAAGCCCCTACAAGCAGTGTCTCTTTAGAAGATGCGCAAAAATTAACTGATTATATTATAAATGGTATTGCACCTAAAAAGCCTGTAAAAAAAGAGGAAAAAGAGCAAAAAAAGAGTAATAAACCAAAAGAGAAAAAAGAAGAAAAAAAAGATAAGAAACAAAAAAAAGAGGAAGTCAAAAAAGTAGCTCAAAAAAAGATTAAAGAGACTAAAAAAGAGAAAGAGTCAAAAAAAGAGGGATTAGCTCCCAAGCCTCACAAAAGAAGAGGTCTTGTAATAGTTAAGAAAAAAAGAAAGCCAAAAATTGAGCCTGAGGCAAAAAAAGAAAAAGTAGAGATAACAACAAAAAAAGAAGAGTCAACACCGAAGGAGCTTCCAAAAGTAAAAGCTTCTAAAAAAGAGAAAAAAACTATAAAACCTCACAAGCGAGATAGTGGTAAAAAGATAGAGGTAGAAAGAGATCTATCTAATATAAGTATAGACTTAGAAGAGGAGCAAGTAGTTCTTCCAGATTTTACACAAGAGCTTCAAAAACCTGAAGAGGAAGAAAAAAAAGTTGTTAAAAAAGAGATAAAAGTTTCAAAACCTTCATTCGTCCAAGAGCAAAGAAGATTAAGTAGAAAGAAAAAGAAAAAACGACCTAAAAAAACTATACAAAATGTTGGTGAAGTAAAAGAGATTGTGATTCCAGAAAATATTAGAGTATATGAGTTTGCAGAAAAGATAGGAAAGAGTGTTTCAGAGGTTATAACAGTTCTTTTTAAATTGGGAATGATGGTTACTAAAAATGACTTTTTGGATAAAGATACATTGGAAATTTTAGGTGAAGAGTTTGGTATTGATATAAAAACAAAAAATATTGAAGAAGAGTTAGATTATGTAAAAGTTTATGATAGTATTGAAGATGACTATTTTGAAGAGAGACCTCCTGTAATTACAGTAATGGGGCATGTTGACCATGGAAAAACCTCTCTTTTGGATAAAATAAGAAGTACAAAAGTAACACAAAAAGAGGCTGGAGGAATAACACAGCACATTGGTGCATATATGGTTACAAAAGATGGCAAAAAGATTACTTTTATAGATACTCCAGGTCACGAAGCTTTTACCCAGATGAGAGCAAGGGGAGCAAGTGTTACAGATATTGCTATTATTGTAGTTGCAGCTGATGATGGTGTTAAACCTCAAACAGTTGAGGCAATAAATCATGCTAAAAGTGCAAATGTTCCAATGATTATTGCTGTCAATAAGATAGATAAGCCTGATGCAAATCCAGATTTGGTTAAAAGCCAACTTTCTGAATTAGAGATTACTCCAGTTGAATGGGGTGGAGAGTATGAGTTTGTTGAAGTTAGTGCACTAACTGGAGAGGGAATTGATGACCTTTTAGAGACAATTTTGCTTCAAGCAGAGATTTTAGAACTAAAAGCTAATCCAAAAAGAAAGGCAAAAGCAGTTGTAATTGAAAGCTCTTTAGAAAAAGGAAGAGGGCCTGTTGCAACTATTATTGTAAAAAATGGAACTTTGCATTTAGGAGATAGCGTAGTTTGCGGAAGAGCATATGGACGTGTTAGAAGGTTGATAAATGATTTGGGAAAAAATATAAAAGAGGTGGGTCCTGGAGAGCCTGCTGAAGTAGTTGGATTAGATAAAGTGCCAAATGCTGGTGATGTTATGATAGCTGTTAAAGATGATAAAACTGCAAGAGAGTATGCCGCAAAGATTACAGAACTTCAAAGACAAAAAGAGCTCTCAAAATCAACTAAAGCAACATTAGAAGAGCTAAGTGAGCTTGTAAAAGAGGGGC
>CAJXMB010000058.1 GCA_913056105.1 uncultured Nitratiruptor sp.
ATCTTACCCTAACTTTGCCTTCTATGATATGTATATAATTGTTAGAGGTGCCCTTTAGATAAATAGCCGTCAAATACAGAACTCGGCTTATAGCTATGCCGTTAAAAAAGTTTTCCTATCTTTCTAAAACCATAAAAATATAATATTCCCCCTAAGATTGTTACACCACTGAAGTATGGCCATAAATCCAAAAAGTTTGTTCCTCTAAAAAATATACTTTGACTCCCTTCTATGTAGTATCTAAGAGGAGAAATCAAAGATAGTTTTTGAATCAGTGGGTGCATAGATGAGATAGGAGTCCAAGCTCCACTTAAAAATATCAAAGGCATCATTATGATAATAGATAGTTGAGCAACTTGTATAGTAGATTTACTAATAGCTGCAACAAAAAGACCTATCCCTGCGCTTGTAAATGAGTATAAAAATGTTAAAAGTAAAAAAGCAAAAAATGAGCCATTAAATGGAACATCAAAGATTTTAAATAGAACTATGCCAACCGCAATAACTACTCCACCCATTATAATGATAACTTGAGATAGACTTTTAGCTAAGATTATGATTTTTGGATCTACTGGAGTTAATAGCATAATATCCCAAGTTCCATCCTCTTTTTCTCTAACAAAAACAACTGCCGTTAAAATTACAGATAAAAGTGTGATTATAGATAATAATTCAGTTAAAGATAGAAAAAATTTACTATTTGAATTTTGATTGAAGAGTTTATGAATTTTTATATTAATTGGAAAGCTGTTTTTTGAAAAGTTTAACACTATATTTTGAAGATATGTTAAAGTAATAAAACTTTGTGAAGCAGCAGTTGAATCAAGTAAAACATCAATTTTACTTTTTTGATTTTTAAAAATATTTTTTTCAAAATCATTATCAAAAATTAGTCCAACTAAAATCTCTTTATTAAAAATTGCTCTGCTTAACTCTTTTTGTGATAAAAACTCTTTTGGCTTTTTAAATTCAGGAGGATGTAGATGAGAGAGTATTTTTTTACTTATAATGCCATTAGATTTATCTACATATCCTATAGATACATTTAGAGGTTTTACAACTATTCCTTGTCCAGCAATATAGATATCAAGTGTAAAAGAGTATAAAACAATTGCGACAAGCCCCCATGACCTAAAAAAAGATATAAGCTCTTTTGCTACTAAAAAAAAGAAAATTTTCATCTCATCTCTTTTTTAAGGAGAGTGTAGCTTATAGTCAATATAGTTAAAGCATAAAAGATAAGAATTACTAAATACTCTATATTTTTAAATGAACTAAAACCTTGACCTATCAAAAATGTATCATAAACAATATGGTTATAATACATCACTGGAAAAATATGAGCCTCTATATATGATTCACTTTTCATAGATGATATGGGCATAAGCATTCCCGAATATAAAAAACCTGGAATTATAGTAATTATAACAGTAACTACAAGTGCAACAATTTGTCTATTTGTTATAATAGAAATCAAAAGACCAATTGAGATGCTTATTAAGACATATATCTCACTAACAAACCAAAATATAATAAATGAACCTCTAAAGGGAACACTAAAAATATAAGTTGCAATTAAAAATAGTAAAAATATAGCAGAAGAGTAAAGTAAAAAAGCAGTTGATAATTTACCTATTATAAACTCATCTTTTTTAACAGGCGAGGAGTAGAAATTAAAAATTGTCCCATTCTCTTTTTCTTTAACGATAAGTAGAGCTGATAAAATAGCAGGAGCTACCAATAGAATAAGTCCAAAAAGTCCAGGAACTATCGCATTTTCATCTCTCATAGCTTGATTAAAAAGAGCCCTTTGATTTATCGTAATTAATCCATCCATCTTTTTACCAAACATTGTTGCAGTTTTCATTGCAGCATCCAACAAAACACCCTTTACATAACTCTCCATAGTGATAGCTCTTATTGGAAAAGAGCCATCGATAAAAACTCCAATTTCACTTTTTTGATTATGAAGTATATTTTTTTCAAAACTTGAAGGTATAATTATCAATATATCTGTTTTTGCTCTTTTTATGCTTTTTAAAGCCTCATTTTCGCTTATTTGTAATACTTTTGTATTAAAATATTTTGAGTGTAAAAATTTTTCGATAATCTTTTGGGAAAAAATTGAATTATCATTGTCTATTATGATAGTTTTTGCATGTGTTACTTCTAATTTTATCCCATATCCAAAAAGAATCATAATCATTATAGGCATGATATATAAAATAAAAATTACTTTACTTCTATAAAGTTCAATATACTCTTTTATGAAATATGCCTTAATAACAGAAAATTTCATTAAAATTTCCTATAATATTTTAAAAATATATCTTCAAAATTTTTAGCATCTGGATTTAGTTTGGATAAATTTTTGACACTATCATCTACAATCTTTTTCCCTCTTTTTAAAAGAACAACTCTATCACAAAATTCAGCTTCACTCATATAGTGAGTTGTAATCAAGATTGATATTTGCCATTTTTCTTTTAAGAGTCTTAATAGTTTCCAAAATTGAGCTCTTGCAACCACATCAACTCCAGAGGTTGGTTCATCTAAAAACAAAACTACAGGCTCATGCAAAATTGCTACAGCTACAGAGAATCTCTGTTTTATCCCAAGTGGCAACTCTTTTGCCAAAGAGTCAAGATAGTTTTTAAAACCTAATTGAGTTGAGAGTCTATCTATCTTTTTTTGAGTTTCTCTTAAAGGGATTTTATGAAGATTTGCAAAATAGATAAGATTTTCTCTAACGCTCATATCTTCATATAGAGCAAAGTGTTGGCTAACATAACCTATTTTATTTTTTAGATTTTGTCTATCTTTTCCACTTTTTATCTGTTTTCCTAAAAGATATAGCTCCCCTTCATCTAAAGGCAAAAGTCCTAAAAGCATCTTTATAAAAGTTGTTTTTCCAGCACCATTTGCACCAAGAAGTCCTAAAATCTCTCCCCTTTTTAAAACCATATCTATGTGGTCATTTGCAATAAATTTTCCAAATTTTTTTGTAACTCCTTTTGCTTCCATTACAATATTTGGAATATCTATTATATTTTCTCTATCAGAAATCTCAATATTTGGGATACTTTTTGCTCTTTTTAATGTATTGATAAAATATAGACTCTCTAATGTTGGTTTTTTATGCTTTGCGTTTAAAGGTTTTAAAGAGTATGTATAGCCATTAAAGCTAAAACACTCATCACTACATTTTGTCTCTTCATATGTATAATCTTTTGCGCTTGTTAAAAGTTCATCTACCTTGCCATCAGCTATAATAGAGTTGTTATCAAAAAGAAGTAGTTTATCGCATCTGCTTGCTTCTTGTATATATCCAGTGCTCATTAAAATGGTTGATTCTTCTTCATGTTTGATGTTTTCTAAAATATCCCACAATTCAAGTCTACTTAGAGGGTCTACTCCAGTGGTTGGCTCATCTAAAATAAGAAGTTTTGGTCTATGCAAAAGTGTGCAAATTAGTGATAATTTTTGCATCATCCCGCCACTTAGATTGCCTGCTAATCTATCAGTAAACTCTAAAAGTCCAGCCATATGAAGAAGTTTTCTTTTATACTCTTTTAGTTTAGTATCATTTTTTAAACCTCTAAGAGAGGTAAAAAAGTCTAAATGCTCTTTTACAGTTAAATTATGATACAAAACAAGTCCTAATCCTTGCGGCATTAGTCCAATATTTTGTTTTATCTTTTCTGCCTCTTTTGGAGAGTGATAAGAAAAACCATCATAAATAATCTCTCCTTCAAAATGTATAACTCCAGCAATTGCATGTATCAAAGAGCTTTTTCCTGCACCATCAGCTCCAATAAATCCAACAATCTCTTTTTTATCTGCTATAAAAGATGCATTTTTTATACCAATACTGTTTTTGTACCTAACAGTTACATTTTTAACTTCTAACATATCTATAAACCATAAATATAAGAGTTACTGTTGTAGTTCCAATTAGTGAGTATATCAAAGAGGCTTCCAATCCAAAGTAGTGCCAGATATTTCCAACAATCAATGCTCCCAAAGATGCAAATATTGCAATACCTGTGTAAAAGAAGCCATATACAAAACCTTGATTTTTAGAGTTTTTTGCTATAAAGGCTCTATTTGCATTTAAAGATGCAACCATAAATAGTCCTAAAAATCCAAAAGCTATCCAAGTAAAAACTGCTTTTTCAAAAAATAAAAAAAATTGAGCTAAAATACCGCTTAAAAAAGAAAAAATTACTATCTTTTCAAATCCAAATCTATCTATCAAAATTCCAAAAAGATAACTTGTAGCTGTTTGAGTAGCAGTTAAGACAATAAAAAGTATAGGGATTAAAGCAGTAGCAAATCCAATATCTTTTGCCTGCATTACAAAAAAGGATGTATCAAATATAAATAGAAGATAGAAAAAATAGATTAGTAAAAATTTAACTGTTTTGAAGTCCTCTTTTTGAAGTTTAAATTTTATAGATTTGCTTTTTTCTTTTGGGATATCTTTTACAAAAAATGCAACCAATATAAACCCAATAAGTCCAGGAATAATAGTCGCATAAAATATATTTCTAATAACTACCTCGCTTGAGCCAAAATATTTTAAAATAAAAAAAAGAGCAATTGAGCCACTAAGTTCTCCAGCTATATCTAATGTTTTATGAAATCCAAAAGTTTTTCCATATTTTTTATTTTTGGTAAATTTTGAAATCATCAAATCTTTTGGAGCTGATCTTAAACCTTTTCCAACTCTTTCAAAAGTTTTTAAAAATGCAACTCCTTTATAACTATGGGTAAATCCAATAAGAGGCTTGCTTATAGCAGATACTCCATATCCAGCAACTACAAGTGGTTTTACTATATGAAATCTATCAGCAATATAGCCAGAAACTATCCTTAAAGTATAAGAGAAAAATGTAGCTATTGCTACGATAATACCAAGTTTATCCATACCTTCATGCAAAATTGTTACGACATATATAGGTAAAATTGGATTTATCATTGCAGAGGCAAAATCGGTAAAAAAACTAACTAAGCCAAGTAAAACAATATTTTTGTTTATCATAGCTTTGGAAGTTCATTTAGACTTTTTGGAAGTTTTTTGCCATTTATAGAGATAACACCAATAGCTGGAAGACCAAGTTTTAAAAGAGGGTTTGGTTTTAGAGGTTTAAGATATACGGCATAGACTCTTTGGATTCTATCGCTTCTTACATTTACCTCTTTTGGGGTAAATTCTGCCTTTTGTGCAATTTTTGTAACTCTTGCTTTTATTGGATCGTTTGGATAGGCATCTAAAAAGATTAGAGCTTTATCTCCTATTTTTATCTTTCCATTTTTTATTGTATCTACAAAAATTTTTAGATATAAAGATTTTGGGTCAATCAATGTCGCAACACTCATCCCGCTATTTAAAACCTCTCCTACATTTGCTATTTTTTCAACCACATACCCATCTATTGGAGAGTATAGTTTCATCTCATCTAAGATAACTTCTATCTCTTGTTTACTTTTCTTTAAAGTTTCAATCTTAAATGTTAGTGCATTTATAGACTCTTTTAAGATATCAATATTTTTTTGAGCTGCTTGTGCATCTATTAGATTTGATTTAGCAATTTTTATAGACTCTATTAGAGATTTTTGTTTTTCTAACATAGATAGAAGTTTGTCATTTTCAGTTTTTAATTTTAATTTGGCAATTTCTAACTTTCTTTTCTCAATAAGTCTATCTTTATATAGATTTTTTACTCTTTTGTAATCTTTTTTTGCTTGAGATAGAACATTTTTTTGTAAATCTATCTCTTTTTTAAAGGCATTCAAAGAGTTTTGTGCGCTATTTAGAGCATATTTTGCCTTTAAAAGTTTTTGAGAAATTGTTGTTTTTGAGATATTTAGCTCTATCTCTTTTGCTTTTAGTAGTTTTTGCTGAGCTTCAATCTCTTTTTGAATCTGCTCTTTTTTAGCTTCATACTCTTTGCTTTTTAATTTAGCTATGAGCATACCTTTTTTAATCTTATCACCATCATCTATAGTTATCTTTTCAACTCTGGAAGGATACTTTACATTTAGATTGATTAAATCTCCATCTATGTGGCCAGTACCAACTACTAAGTAGCTTGGTATCTTTTTTTGATGAAGTTTTTCATAGATAAAATATACTGAAACTATTATTAGTAAAATTGCTAAAAAGCCAGTCCAATATCTTTTTATAAAATTAAGCATTAAAGACCCAATATCTTAATTGCTCCTCTTATAGTTGGAACCATTGCTTTTTCAACCGTTTTATTTAAAGATAGTGGATGAAGTAGCATTTTTATACTCATATTATATGGATAATATTTTTTTGCAAACTCGTTAATGGTTTTTTTAAACTCTTCATAATCTTTTTTTTCGCACTCTTTGCCTTTTTTTGTTTTGCATATTGCATTAAAGGCTAAATATGCATCTTCATTGTCAACCTCTTTTAATCTTGAATAGATAACTTTTACAATATCACCTCTTTTGTTCTTTTCATTTTCATTATATAGTTTAAAATATCTATCAAAATAGCTATAGTGATCAACTTCATCTTTATATATATTGTACGCAATTTTAGCTAAGACTGGCTCATTTACCTCTTTTGCATAAGCTTCAAGAGCTCTATAAAACGTGCTTGTTCCAGTTTCAACTATCATTCTTGCTAACATCTCTTTTGCTTTTGTAGGTTGAAAATTTTCACTTTTACATAGTGGAATATAATCTTTTAAAAACAGTTCATAAGCTTTTTGCCAATCAAAATCACTCCATACAGTTTGAACATATTTTTTAAGAGACTCTCCATGTTGGATCTCCTCTTTTTCCCATTTATTTTGAAGCCAATTAACTGCTTCTTTATTATCATTATAATATTGTGAGAGATTTTTTGCATATTCATCTGAAGTTATCTCTATAAATGATGCAATAGTAACTAAATAAAACAAAAACTTATTATCCTTTACACTCTCTTTGTTTATTTGTGAATAATCAATATCTTTTTGATAATTCCACCTCATGTTTACTTCCTTCAAATAAAATTAAACTATTGTATCAAATATATTTTAAAAAGAGATTAAATTGTAATAGACTATTAAATATTTTGAAATATTCTCAAATGTTAAGTTTAATTTATGTTTATATTTGAGATAATTAGAGATAATATAAAAAGGAGTTGAAATGAAGAAAAAAATGGCAAAAGCTTTGATTCTAAGTAGTATCGCTGCAGCTATGCTTTATGCAAGCGATACACCAGATTATAGATATAGTATTACACCTATGATTGGCGTACAACATGCAATTAGTAAGAAATATTTAGATGAAGGAACAAGTTATGGTGCAAGATTTGGATACAACTTTGATTCAAAACAGAGTTTAGAACTTGGATATGATTTTTTAAGTAGTGTTGATTATAATAATTTTTCAGGAAAAGATACAGATGTTCATCAACTTACACTAAACTATCTCTATAACATTGTAGAATATAAAATAGTTCAACCATATTTCTTAGTAGGTTTAGGTTATGAGGATTTTAGTGATAATGTTGGAAAATTAGATGATGGTGGCATAGGTGATTTGGGAGTTGGTTTAAAATATTTTATAACAAAAAATATTCCTTTAAGATTTGAGATTCGTGATATTGCAAGATTTGACGATGGCGGACATACATTAGCTTATACAGCAGGATTAGAGATACCTTTTGGAAAAGTAGAAAAAGAGGCTCCAAAACCTTTAGATAGCGACAATGATGGAGTTATTGACTCATTAGATAAATGCCCAAATACACCAGCAGGATTTAAAGTTGATAAAAATGGATGTGCAGTTAGTATTACTATGCATATAAATTTTGAGACCAATAAAGCTGTTATACCAAATAGTTATTTACCAATGATTGATAAACTTGCAAACTTTTTAAAAGATCATCCTCAAAGCAGAGTTATCTTAGAAGGTTACACAGATAATAGAGGTAGAGCATCTTATAATCTCAAACTTTCTAAATTGCGATCAGATAGCGTTGCTAAAGAGTTGATTAAAAGAGGCATTGATGCTTCAAGAATTACTACAAAAGGATTTGGTGAAAGCAATCCTATTGCTTCAAATGATACAGTTGAAGGAAGAGCTCAAAATAGAAGAGTTGAAGCAATCATAGTTCCAGCTAAAAAGTAATCTTTCAAATCCCCTTTGGGGATTTTCTTTGATGTAAATCTGCAATTACCTTTTTAAATATCATTATATTATATTAAAAGATTTCTATAAACAAAGATAGTATTAAAATAGTATTAAAAATTGAATTGTAATAGGTCATTGGTGTTTATCTTGAATATATATGATTATATTATATAGAAATAGCTAAAATTAAGAATTTGAAGATAATTGGTTGCGGGAGGAGGATTTGAACCTCCGACCTTCGGGTTATGAGCCCGACGAGCTACCAGACTGCTCTATCCCGCGATAAGTAGTGGCTGGGGTGGGAGGATTCGAACCCCCGAATGGCAGGACCAAAACCTGCTGCCTTACCACTTGGCGACACCCCAATTTGTAAGATTTCCTCTCAAATTGGAGTGAAATTATAATCAATTTTTTTATCATTGTCAAGTAAATCAAGGGCAACTCTAACAATTATATACATTCATAGCTTTTAAAGCTTTTGTGTA
>CAJXMB010000059.1 GCA_913056105.1 uncultured Nitratiruptor sp.
CTCCTTTTATAAACTCAAAATCCTCTATCTTATGGACATAGTTTTTATCTATATTTATAACCCCGTCTCTATCTAAAAAAACTGCTCTCTTCACAAAACACCTTTAAAATAGTATAATTTAGTTATGAATATAAATAACCCAGCACTCGGACAAATCATAGTTTGGTTTATACTACCCATTTTATTGGCAATTCTTTGGTATTTGTTGGATAGAAAAAGTTAGAGGTGCCCTTAATTTGGCATAACTTTTTTCTTTTTTTCTAATGCCTTTTTCTTTTTCTCTTCCATCAAAACTGCATCTTTTAACTCCTCTTCACCATCAAACCTTGCAGCATCTAAAAATTTAGAGGTATCATCAAACTGACCAGTTTTTAACCCCCACAATAAAGCAGCTAGTCCTAGTGCTCCAAGAAGAGTTGAAACTCCAAGCATCATAGCAATAATTCCTGCGCTCATTTTTTATCCTTTAATTTTATTCCAAACGAATTTCCAACCACTAAAAGTGAACTAAGTGACATTGAGATTGCCGCAACCAAAGGATTTACAAACCCCATCACAGCCAAAGGGACTGCAAAAGTATTATAGATAAGCGATAGAGCAAGATTTTGTTTAACTTTTTTAAATACTTTTTTGCTTATCTTAAAAGCTTCATATACTCTTTTTGGACTCTCATCAAGCAAAACTACATCACTTACACTTATAGCAATATCAGCCCCGCTTCCCATAGCTATGGCTATATCGCTACAAGATAGAGCAATAGAGTCATTTATCCCATCTCCAGCCATTACCACAATATCTCCACTTCTATGAAAATCATCTATAAATTTAGCCTTATCTTGTGGTAAAAGCTTTGCAAAATATTCATCAACTCCAACCTCTTTTGCCACCTTTTTTGCTACTTTTTCGTTATCACCTGTTAACATAACAACTTTTATACCAAGCTCTTTTATCTTCTCTATTGCCTCAGCAGCACCCTCTTTTATCTCATCATTTAGCTCAAATATAGCTACAACTCTATTTTCAATTGCTACTAAAAATAGGCTATTTTGGTTATCTATATCTACTTTTATCCCTTTTTCAATCAAGAAATCTTTGTTTCCTGCAACTACCTTTTTGCCATCAATAATAGCCTCAATCCCTTTTGCCTTTATCTCTTTGAAATCTTTTATCTCTTTTTGATTATATTTTATATTTTTACTTAAAAACTCATAAACTCCTTTGCTAATAGGATGTGAGGAGTTTTTTACAAGCTCCAAAACTAAACTCTCATCAAAATCGTCAAACTTCTCATATGTAATAACTGATGGCTCCCCTTTGGTAATCGTTCCAGTTTTATCCAAAACCAAAATAGTGCTTTTTGCCATAGTCTCAAGAAATGATGCTTCTTTAAATAAAATCCCTCTTTTAGCAGCCACTCCTATACCTATCAATGTAGCCATAGGAGTAGCTAACCCTAAAGCGCACGGACAAGCAATCACAACTACAGAGATAGCAATAATCAAAGCTTTTTCAAAACTTCCAATATAAAAATACCACCCAATAAATGTTAAAAGAGCAATTGAAAGTATTGTAATACTAAAATATCCAGATACTTGATTTGCAAGTCTTTCTATCTTTGGCTTTTTTGTAATGGAGTCTTCAAGTAAAGAGATGATATTTGAAAGAATTGATGTTGAAAAATCTTTTTTAGCCTCATACCTAACTACACTATCTAAACATATTGAGCCACTAAGTACCTCATCACCTCTTTTTTTAAAAACTGGCTCACTCTCTCCAGTTAAAGAACTCTCATCAAAAGATGCACTTCCATTTATAATAACTCCATCAATTACAACCTTTTCTCCAGGTTTTAGCTCTATAATATCTCCAACTTTTACATTTTCAACCAAAACCAAAGCTTTTTCACTATTCTTTACTACTGTCACTTCCGTTGGAATTGTCCCTAAAACCCTATCAAGTGTATCAACAGCCTGTTTTTTGCCCAAAACTTCAAGATATTTTCCAACCAAAATAAATGTAATTAGCATAGTTACAGAGTCAAAATAGACCTCCCCACTTTTTGAAAACATAGCATATAAAGAGTAGATATAGGCTAAAGTTGCTCCAGTAGCAACTAAAACATCCATATTTATAAATCTATTTTTTAATCCATAATACGCACCCTTAAAAAATACCCATCCGCTATAAAAAAG
Source organism: uncultured Nitratiruptor sp. (assembly GCA_913056105.1). GTDB lineage: Bacteria > Campylobacterota > Campylobacteria > Campylobacterales > Nitratiruptoraceae > Nitrosophilus_A. The sequence continues at coordinate 2,193 of CAJXMB010000059.1, forward strand.
TGTAGGAGTTGCCAAGACAAACTCAGCAAAATTTAGTATATCTTTGATATCTCTTCTCATCCCACTAAAAAATCCAACATATTGAGCAATTGCTATCCACATAATATTCATTGTTGCAAAAACAGCAACTAAAATCCTTGCATAATAGTCTCTTCTTTGCTTTATGGCTCTTTCTTCTTGAAGTTTTGGATCATATGGATATGCGTTATAGCCAATAGATCGAATAGTTTGGATTATTTTTGATAGTTTTATCTCTTCAGGGTCCCAAACAACTTTTGCTTTATTGTTGGTATAGTTTATAGTTGCCTCTATTATGCCAGGAGTTTTGTGCAAAACTTTTTCATTTAGCCAAACACAAGCAGCACAATGAATCCCTTCAATAATTAGGTTAATTTCATAAAATCCATCATCTCTTTTTTTAACATATCTATTTATAAATCCTTCTAAATCAAACTTTTCTAAATCATCCTCTTTTTTTGCAGCAGGATTTAGTTTGGTATCTCCAAGTTTTTCATAGAAACTATCAAGACCCTCTTCTCTTAAGAGATGATAAACCCCTTGGCACCCTTTGCAGCAAAAATATCTCTTTTTACCATCTATCTTATCTTCTATCATTACACTCTTATCAAACTCTAAATTGCAGTGATCACACTTTACTTTTGACAAAACAGACCCCTATCTCTATCTTTATAAATCTTATCATATGGCAACACAAGTGAATGCATAGCTATAAAAACACCCTCTTCATAATCTAACAAAAGCTTTGACAAGGCCAAAGTAAAATTTGCAGTTGCCTCAATTGAGTCTATACTAAATGGCTTCATTGCTCCAGTAAAAACGATACATCTATTTTTAATATGTTTATCTATAAATTTTGCACTTTTATCTATGGTATCTGTTCCATGAACTACCAAAATCTTTTTTGAAAAGCTTTCTTTTATCTCATTTAATAAAATCTCTCTATCACTATCATCCATATCAAGGCTATCTTTAAATATTACTCCTTTTAGTTCATATTTGAAGTTATTATAAAAGTTTTTTAAAATTTTCTCAATCGCTTCATTTGTTTTTGGAACAATTAGCTCCCCTTTTATAGGGTCATATATTTTATTGAAAGTTCCGCCTGTATTGATTATTTCTATCATAAATCCTCTTTTTTAAACATATTTTATTTAAATTTTGATTAAAATAACAGAAAAATTTTAAAGGTTTTTATGAATACAAAAATTTTATATATTTTTATCTTAATAGTTTTTGAGCTTTATGAAGCTTCATGGCAAAAGAGTGACTCTTTTAATGGTATGATTCAAAAGATATTTGATAGATACGAAAAGGGACAAATCAACTTTTTTCTATCTCATCCAACCTATTGGTATGTTCTTTTTGTTGCTATAAAGCTTGATATTCATAATTTTTGGATGATAGCTATAATTTTTCTAAAAACATCTGATATTGTTTTTAAACTATGGCTTATTCAATCAAAAAAGAGCTTCTATTTTCCAGAGATTAAAATATCTTCAAATCTTATCTACACAAATACAATAGTCTATACATTTTTGTTTTTTATGGCTTTGGATTAAACTCTTTTACAATCTCTTTTAACTTCTCTTTTATATTATTGCTTTTTAAGAGCTCATCTATATCTTTATTTAGTTTATCAATATCATATTTAGTAGCTTTTGCAATAAAGATTGACTCATATTTAGTCTTCTTTTCACTCTCATCCAATAAAAGCTCTTCATAAAGCTTCTCCCCTGGACGAAGCCCTGTAAAAACAATCTCTACCTCATCCTCTTTTCCATAAAGCTTTATCATCTTTTTAGCCAAATCTACTATTTTTACTGGCTCTCCCATATCAAGTATGAAAATCTCTTTTCCTTTTGCAATAGCTGCAGCTTGCAAAACTAACTCACAAGCTTCTGGAATAAGCATAAAATATCTTGTAATCTCTGGATGGGTTACTGTTACAGGACCTCCATTTTGAATTTGAGATTTAAATTTTGGAATGACACTTCCACTACTTCCTAAAACATTTCCAAATCTAACTGCTACAATTTCACTCTTTTTTGAATCAACATTTTGAGCATAAAGCTCACAAACCCTTTTGGTAGCTCCCATTACATTTGTAGGTCTAACTGCTTTATCGGTAGAGATTAAAACAACTTTTTCAACTTCATATTTTATAGACAGATCTATAACATTTTTTGTTCCAAGAATATTATTGATAACTGCCTCTTTTGGATTAAACTCAACAAGTGGGACATGCTTATAGGCTGCTGCGTGTATAACGATTTGGGGCCTATACTTTTTAAAAATATTTTCAATCAAATCTTTATCAACTACACTATCCATTACTGGAATTACAAGATCCTTGTTATTCAAAAAATCAAGCTCTTCGCCAATCTTATATAAATTAAACTCGCTATTATCTACTAAAATTAGCTTTTTAGCTCCAAATTTTTTACACTGCCTTGTTATTTCGCTTCCTATACTTCCGCCTGCTCCTGTGATTAAAACGACTCTGTCTTTTATGAAATTTTTTATAACCTCTTTATCTAAATCTTTTGGTTTTCTAGCTAATAAATCCTCAATAGATATATCTTTTAATCTCTCAACTCTATCTCCTAAAAATTTTGCTATTTTTATATCTTTTATACCTGCTTGTTTTAGAGTTTCAAACATACTATCAAGCTCTTTTTTGCTTAAATCTTTTGCAATAACTGCGCTTTTAACATTGTAGTTTTTAGTAATCTCATTTAACTTTTCAAAAGGATATACTTTAATATTTGAAATATAAGAGTTTATTGTATATTTATCATCATCCACAATAGCAACTGGCCAAAAATCTTTTTTCTCATTTATAAAATGTTTAATTAGCGTATTTGATCTTGAGTTTGCTCCAACTACAAGAAGTGGTTTTAAGTTATCTACTTTTTTTCCTTCATTTATAACTCTTTTGGCAAACCTAATTCCTCCAATAAAAAATATAGAGAGAAAAAAATCTATAATAATTACACTTCTTGGAAATGGCATAAAAAAGTTTTTAAATATTAAAAATATTGCTAAAAAAGATATATAAGATAAGATATGAGCATACAAAAGCTCTTTTGCCTCGTTTAAGCTAAAAAATCTCCAATTAAAAAAATATATCTTAAATATAAATAAAAAAAAGATTTTTAAAGAGACTAAAACATAATATACTCTAAAAAAGCTATTTAAAAACTCTTTTGGAATCTCAAAATTAAATCTTAAAAGATAGGCTAAATAGAGTGTAAAGAGGCTTAAAACAGTATCTACTATTATAAAAAATATTGCTCTTTTTGTTGCTGTTGGCTTAAACAATCTCTTCCTTTATTGTGTTTGCTACTCTTTTTACATCCTCTTTATTCAAAGCTGTACCACTTGGAAGACAAATTCCTTTTTCAAATAAATTTTTACTCACACCTCTGTCATAAACCTTTGCATCTTTAAATAGAGGCTGCATATGCATAGGCTTCCAAAGCGGTCTTGACTCTATATTTTTTTGGGATAGTTTTTGAATGATTTTAAATGGGTCTAAACCGTTAAAAATCAGAGTTGTAAGCCATCTATTGCCAAATGAGTTTTTAATCTCTGGCATAAACTCTACATCCAAATCGTTTAGAAACTTTCTATACCACCCAAAAATCTCTCTTTTTTTCTTTATCCTCTCATCTAACACTTCCATCTGTCCTACGCCGATAGCCGCTAAGACATTACTTAATCTATAGTTATATCCATACTCACTATGCTCATACCATATAGCATCTTCTCTTGCTTGAGTTGATAGTTTTTTAGCTCTATCAATATCTTTTTTGCTCTTTGCTACTAAAGCTCCACCACCACTTGTAGTTATAATCTTATTTCCATTAAAAGAGTATATTCCAAAATCTCCAAATGTTCCTGTATATTTTTCTTTATATTTTGCTCCAAGACTCTCTGCTGCATCCTCTATCAAAACTACACCATACTTTTTGCATAGATAGCTAATCTCTTCTATTTTGGCACTCTGTCCATAAAGATGGGTTAGTATAAGCGCTTTTGGTTTCTCTTTTTTTATAGCATCTTCAACCAAGTTTGGATCAATATTCCAACTCTCATCACTATCTATAAAGATTGGGATTGCTTTTTGATATAAAATTGGAGCAACTGAGCCTATAAAGGTAAAAGTTGAGGCTAAAACCTTATCGCCCTCTTTAACTCCACAAACTCTAAAAGCCAAATGAATTGCTGCCGTTCCACTACAAACTGCTAAAACATTTTTGGCTTTTGTATAATCTTTTATAGAGTTTTCAAATCTATCTAAAAACTTCCCAACTGGAGCAATATAGTTACTATCAAATACCTCTTTTATATATTTTAACTCATTTCCTCCCATATGAGGAGGTGAAAGAAACACTCTTTTCAATCTAAACCTCTATCTTTTTAATTTATAGATTTTTACCCAAGGATTGCTAAAAATTGGTTCATATAGACTCTTATTATAGTTCCCCAATGCAAATAGTTGAATATAGGTTGAATTATACATATCATCATCTAAAATCAAAATTGAGCCATAGCTTTTCATAAAGATTACATTAAGTGCGCCATTTGGATGGATTAGTTGATTTTTAGATATAGTTTTTCCATCTTTTGTTACAAAAGAGATTGAGAAATTTTTTATAGGGACTCTATTTTGACCCAAATATATAAGCCCTTTTTCTTTATCTATTTGAATTCCTCTTCCAAGCAAAATAAAATTTCCTCTATCCACAAATGAAGATGCTTTATAAAAGAAATTTCTTTTTACTACTTTTCCTGTTTTTAAATCTATACTGCTAAAAATAGCAACTGTTGGAAATATATCTATCATCCTATATGGAAGAAAAAAGTAGATATCTCTTGTCTTTTTTGGTAAATTAAAATTTGGATTTTTTAGACTATCTAAAAAACTATTTACATCTTTAAAGCCATATTTTTGCATCATATCTTCTAAAAAACCTTTTGTTTTAAAAGATTGATTTAACTCATGTGCTCTCTCAAGCTTGTCGGTATACTCTACATCAAGTCTTGCTATATTAGCAGCTGAGATTTGATCGTGAGTCAAGGCAAAACTAACTGGAAAGTTTACATCTCCACTATGTTTTCCACCATCAATAAGAGTTTTAGTTTTTGCATAATATCTTATAGGATATCCATAATCCCACCAAGTTACTACATAATCCTCTCTTGAAGCAATTTTAGATAGTTTCTTTAGAGCCAAAACTTCTTGTTTTGTAAATGTAGTAGGAACTTTATAGCCAATGATATGCTCAATATTTGCATATAAAGATGCTCCTACAAGCAATAAAGCTAAAATATATTTTAAACTCTTAGCATCTTCATTTATAAATTTTGATAAATACTTTGCTATCAGCAATGAAAGATAACTAAATCCAAGTGCAAAGAAAGGCACTGCATATATTGTAAATCTAAGTCCCAATTTAAAAGCTCCAATACCAATCAAGACTGAAGGGATAGAGATTAATAAAACTGGATATCTAATAAGCATCAATATATACCCAATTGCAGAAAAAACAAAGAGCCACTCTGCCCCACTAATCCTATCTGCAACCAATGTAAAAGGTATATGAGAAGCCTCTCTTACTGTTTTTGTTATTGAATAGAAGTGAAAACCATTCTCTTCTAAACTATTTCTTGCAAAATATCCCAAAAAGCTATGCCAAAGTGAATCAAATGTTCCACTAAATGCCAATAAGACTAAACCACCAATAAATAAGATTAAAATATTTTTATTTGCTTCAAATAACTCTTTTTTAAATTTTAAAGCAATATATAGAGTAAAAACAATAATTAAATTTATATAGTATGAAAATCCCGATAAAGATATCAATAAAATAGTTAAAAACAGAAAACTCTTTTTATCTTTACTAAAAAAGTATGCATAAACAAAAGAGATAGCCAAAATTGCAAGCAAAACTGACCTACATTGCGGATACCACCCCTCATAAAAAATTATAAAAAGAGGCACAACTAAAAACATCTTTTCATTTCTATTTACAAAAAATTCAACCATCCCCCATATTACAAACACAAGCATTACAACAACTAACATATCTGTATCATAATACCCTGTCATTGTTCTATTGTAGTAGCTCCAAGCAATTGCTCCAATAAGTGCTGCAAAAAATCCTAAAAAATCATTTTTTAATGTCCTTCCAATGAGTATCAAAGGAATCACAACAAGTGAGCCAAAAACAGCAGGAAGCCAAAGAGTTACCTCATCAAGCGAAAATGGAGTAATTTTTGCAATAAAAGCTGTTATGATACTTGGCAGTGAATAGTAGGGATTTAAATCACCTACAACATGTGAGCCATTTAAAATCTCCTTTGCTCCAGTTGCATA
>CAJXMB010000060.1 GCA_913056105.1 uncultured Nitratiruptor sp.
ATCAATACATCTTCTATAACTTTATCAATATCTCCATCTAAAATAGCTTCAACATTTGAGTAAGCTTTGTTGCTTCTGCTATCTTTTACCTGTTGATATGGGGTTAAAACATAGCTTCTTATCTGGTGTCCCCAACCAATTTCACTTTTTGGAGTTCCCTCTTTCTCGGCTTTTTTCTTCTTAAGCTCAAACTCATATAATTTTGATTTTAACATCTTCATAGCTGTTGCTCTATTTTTATGCTGACTTCTATCGTTTTGACATTGAACCACAATTCCTGTTGGAATATGGGTTATTCTAATGGCTGAATCAGTCTTATTTACATGCTGACCCCCAGCTCCAGAGGCTCTATATGTATCAACTCTAATATCTTTATCATCAATGACAATATCTATATCATCATCAACTTCGGGGCTTACTACTACTGAGGCAAAAGAGGTGTGGCGTCTTGCATTTGAGTCAAATGGGCTAATTCTAACAAGTCTATGGATGCCATTTTCAACCTTTAGATATCCATAAGCATTTTCACCTTTTATAATAAAACTAACATCTTTTATGCCTGCCTCTTCTCCTTCTTGATAGTCCAAAATCTCAACTTTAAATCCTCTTCTTTGAGCCCATCTAAGATACATTCTATATAGCATACTTGCCCAATCTTGAGACTCTGTTCCTCCAGCTCCAGGATGGATTGATACAATTGCATTTTTATTATCATTTTCATCGTTAAGCATTGTTTGAATCTCAACTTTTTCAACTTTCTCTTCTAAAGATTTAGCCTCTTCAAATAAAATGTTTAAAGTCTCGTTATCCTCTTCCTCTTTTGCCATCTCAAAAAGCTCTTTGGCATCTTCTACGCTATTTTTGGCATCTTCATACTTTTTTAAAAGCGATAAAAGACTATTTTTCTCTTGTTGGATTTTAGCTGCTTTTTTTGCATCATTCCAAAAATCAGCAGAATTCTCAATCTCTTCTATCTCTTTTAATCTATTTTGAATATCGTCTGGCTTTATAATATTTTTTATATTTTCAATCTTTTGCTCTAGCTTTTTTAATAATTCGCTATACTCATAACTATCCAATTTATACTCCATTTTGATATAATTAACTCTTAAACAGCTATTGAAATTATATCACAAGGCTATCTTATGAAGATTATACAAAATCCAATTGAGTTAAAAGAGATTTTAAGAAAAGAGAAAAAGAGCATCGGTTTTGTGCCAACGATGGGAGCTTTGCATAAAGGGCACCTATCTTTGATAAAAAGAGCAGTTAGTGAAAATGATATAACGGTTGTATCTATATTTGTAAATCCAACCCAATTTCTTCCTGGAGAGGATTTTGAAAAGTATCCAAGAAAGATAGAGGCTGATAAAAGGCTTTGTGAAATTGCAGGAGTTGATTATCTTTTTGCTCCAACAAGTGATGATATATACCAAGATGATGAGGTTTTAATAAAGGCTCCAAAGATAAAGGGGTATATTTTAGAAGGATTTAATAGACCCGGCCATTTTGATGGAGTTTTGCAAATAGTAAATAAGCTTTTAAATATTGTAAAACCTACAAGAGCATATTTTGGCAAAAAAGATGCCCAACAGCTCTATCTTATAGAAAAGATGGTTAAAAACTTCTATTTGGATGTCCAGATTGTTCCTTGCGATATTGTAAGAGAAGATGATGGACTTGCTATGAGTAGTAGAAATGTATATTTAAGTCCCAAAGATAGACAAAAAGCACTTCTTATTTCAAAATCTCTAAAAAGAGCTTCAAAACTTATAATGGATGGAAAAAGAGATGTTAAAGAGTTAAAAGATGAGATGAAGAAGGTATTAAAAGATTTAGATGTAGAGTATATTGAGATTGTTGATAGAGATTTTAATAAGATTGATAAAATAGAAAAAAACAATAGCATAATACTTGTTGCCGCTAAAGTTGGAGGAACAAGATTAATTGATAATATTTGGGTTTAAAATCTCATCTACTATCTTTTTGGCTCCATCTTTTTTAGTTAAATTGATTAGATTTTGGCTATAAGTTGAGATATCTTTTTTTAAAAGTTTCAAAAACTTCTCTTTTCTCCTCTCTTTTTCAAATAAAAATGCAGCTTTTTTATCTACTAAAAATCTTGCATTTGCTTCTTGATGATTTTTGGCTGCATATGGGTATGGAAAAAATAGAGTAGGCAGTGCATTTGCAGCTAACTCCCAAAGAGTGCTTGCTCCAGCTCTACTGATTGCAAAATCTGCCTTTTGGATTTTATCTACAATATTTTTATCAAAATCAAATAGATTAACCTTAATCCCAAGAGTTTCATAAGCTTTTTTTACTCTTTTAAAATCTCTTTTGCCACTTTGGTGTATTATCTCTATTCCAAGATAGTTTAACTCTTTTGCAACATTTAATGCAAAATCATTTATCTCTACCGCTCCTTGACTACCACCTAAAAATATAACTCTTTTTATCTTTGACCTTACTCTTTTTTTTTGAAAAAATATATCTCTTGTTGGATATGGATCAAATGGTGGCAAAAATGAGCAAAAAACTCTCTTTGCAAAAGGGGTTAAAATCTCATTTAATCTTCCTTTTATGGCATTTTGCTCATGTATAAAAAGAGGAGTTTTTAAAAAAATAGAAGCAAGACTTGCAGGAGCAGCTGAGTATCCACCTACGCTTATGACTGCTTTAATAGAGTTTTCTTTAAAAATCTCTTTACATCTATTTGAGAGTTTTAAAATATCTAAAAGAGATTTTATCTTTTTAAACCCTTTTTGGTTTACAACTCCCTTGCTTTCTAAAAAATATTTTTTGCTAAAACCATCTTCATTTTCAAACCAATCTCTATCTTGCCCTGAGGTTGAGCCAATAAATATAGGATATATTCCTCTTTTATTTAGCTCATCTTTAAAGGCTTTTGCTACGCTTAAGTGTCCTCCTGTTCCACCTCCAGTTATTACAATATTATTCATCTACTTTCCTTAAAGCTTTTTTGCTAAGCAGTAAAACAAGCCCTAAAGCTATACCATTTGCAATCATAGCACTTCCACCATAACTTAAAAATGGAACAGCAATACCTTTTATAGGTGCTAATCCACTTATGCCATAGGCATTTATTAAAAATGAAAAACCAATAAGAAGAGCAATACCTGAGCTAAATAGATAATCAATCCTGTTTTTACTTCTATTTGCAATCCTTAAGATTCTATGAATTATTAAAACCATTATTATTGATATAGCAAAAAGCCCTATATAGCCAAATTCTTCAACAATACCAGCCAATACAAAATCTGTATGAATTTCACTTAAAAAGCCAAGTTTAAAACTTCCATTTCCAATCCCTGTGCCAAATATTCCTCCATGGTATATTGCATTTAGAGAGTTAGATACTTGATAGGCTTCAGGAGCATTTTCTACTCTTAATTTATCTGCAATCCAGTTAGGAAAAATAGAGAGGATAAAGCTTTGAACATTCGCCCACCAAGATAGGACTCTATTGATTCTATGCTCGCTTGTAATGATAAAAACAATAAATAGAATAGATGCCAAAACTATTAATGTTAAAAATAGTTTGAGACTTCTTCCACCAAGAAGAAGCATAAAACTAAGAGTCAAGCCTAAAACTGCTACTTGACCTATATCATTTTGAAATACAGCTATTAAGACAACTACAAATAAAAACACAACAATATATGGAAGAATTAGTTTAATCTCTTCTAATAGACTCTTTTTTCTATCTTCAAAATTGAATTTTCTTGAAAAACTCCAAGCTAAAAAATATACAAATCCTATTTTAAAAAATTCAACAGGAGCGAGTGAAAATCCAGGAAGCCTAATCCATCTTTTTGCACCTCCAGCACTTGTAACAAGAGATGATGGCATAAAATACATTGATATCATTAAAACAAAAGATATTGCAAAAAGAGAGAGTCCTATTGGTTTAGCAAATTTTGGATCCAATCTTGAAATCTGCCACATCAAATATATTGACAATATTCCAGCAATAAACTGCCTAATTAAAAAGTGATACTCATTATATCCATAAAATAGTACTGTATCAGTTGTAAATGAGTATGAGCATATTATACTAATTGTTATAAGTATAGAGACTAAAATAAACAGTTTTTTATCTACCATATATTTTCTTTAAATTAAGTATCTTTTTATAGCTTTATGAGTATTATTTTATCTATAATTATCCAAAAATTTTATTAAGAAAAAAGAGTATGCAAAATAGAGTATATAAAATTGCCACTGTATTTTTCCTGCTTTTACTTGGTTTTTTAATCTTTTTACTATTTACATTTAAAATTATTATAGAACCAAGAAAGCTTCCGTCCCTAAAAATAAAAGAGCAAAATAGGGCTTTAAGAGGCTCCATAGTAACAAAAGATGGATTTAGTGTAGCAAAAAGTATAAAGCTATATAAAGTAAGTGTGGATACAAGATGTATTGACCCAGATAAAAAGAAGCTTTTTATAAAACTTTTTTCTATCTATAGCAATATTAATACAAAAAAGATCAAAAAACTTCTAAATAGCAAAAAAGCAAATGTGGTCCTCTCTTATGATATAGATGCAAAAAGAGCCTATCTTCTAAAAGAGCTTGCAAAAAAATTAAATTTAATGGGTGTTTTTAAAGAGTATAAAATAAATGATAAATTAAGTATAAAACATGGTCTAACTGTCGTAGAGAGTGGTGAAAAAAGAGTTTATCCATACAAAGATATTTTAACTCCTGTTGTTGGTTATATAAGAAAATATGAAGATAGAGGATATACAAAAATTAGCGGTGTTAAGGGAATCGAAAAATTTTATGAAGAGAGTTTAAGTCATGTTCAAGATGGCATTATTGAAGGGTATAGAGATATTGGAAACAATATTATATTAGATAAGAGTGCAAAAATAAAAAAAACAATTAATGGATACAATGTCCATTTAAATATACCTATTGTTTTGCAAAGAGCTATTGAAAGAGAACTTGATAGATATAGAAAAAAGCTTAAGGCAAAAGAGATAATAGCAGCTGTAATGGATAGTAGAAGTGGTAAAATTTTAGCTCTTGCAACTACAAATAGATTTGATCCAAATAACATAAGAAAAAGAGATTATGACTACTTAAACTCTTCAGCAATTGAGTATGATTTTGAGCCAGGCTCTGTTATGAAACCTATAACATTCTCTTTGCTTCTTGAGGACTCTCTTGTATCTATATATGATGTTATAAAGACGTACAATGGAAGATTTAAACTTGGAAGAAAGACAATAACAGATGAGCATAAAAAACCATGGATGAGTGCAGAAAATGTTATTGTCTATTCAAGTAATATCGGTATGGCTCAACTTGCTCAAAAATTATCAAGTGTTCACTTTTTTGAGGGTTTAAAAAAGTTTGGTTTTTCAAAAAAGACAAATATCGACCTTCCTTATGAGCATAAAGGACGTATTCCTCCACTCATATCTTTTGGAAATGAGATCTATAAAGCAACAGTTGGTTATGGATATGGTTTAAATGTAACTTTTATGCAACTCTTAAAAGCATATTCTGTTTTTAATAATAACGGCAAAATGGTTACTCCAAGGATAGCAGACTATCTTAGTTTGGATGATGGAAGAGAGTTTGTTTTGCCAAGATTTAAGCCAAAAAAGGTTTTATCACTAAAAACTGCTTCAATTATGCACAATATCTTAATAAAAGTTGTTCAAAAAGGAACTGGAATTGCCGCGCAAACTGAAGGTATAATTGTTGGAGGCAAAACTGGAACTGCCCAAATATCTAAAAATGGTAAATATTTAAAGAGATATAATAGCTCATTTTTTGGATTTGCAAATGATAAAAGACATAGATATACAATTGGGGTTACAGTAATTGAGCCTGATAAGAAGAGGCATTTTGCTTCTCAAACTGCAGTTCCTGTTTTTAAAAGAGTTGTTGAGATTCTTTTAGAGCAAGGATATTTAGAAAGAGAAAAATAGATAAGGTGCCCTTAAATATGTTAAAATATCAAAAAAAATATATGAGGCTACTATGGATATAAGAAAAGAATTTTTAGATTACTTTAAATCAAAAAATCATAAAGTTTACGAGAGTGCGCCTTTGGTTCCAGATGATCCAACTCTGCTTTTTACAAATGCTGGTATGGTGCCATTTAAAAAGATTTTTACAGGTGAGTTGCCTCGTAAGGTTCCAAGAGCTACAAGTTGTCAAACCTGTATAAGAGCTGGGGGAAAGCATAACGATTTAGAAAATGTTGGATATACTGCAAGACATCATACATTTTTTGAGATGCTTGGAAATTTTAGCTTTGGAGACTATTTTAAAGAAGAAGCCATCGCTTTTGCTTGGGAGTTTATCACAAAAGTTTTAGAGCTTCCAATAGATAGACTTTGGGTGACAGTTCATGAGAGCGATGATGAGGCCGAAAAGATTTGGCAAAAATATATAAGTAAAGATAGAATAAAAAGATTTGGAGATAAAGATAATTTTTGGCAGATGGGAGATGTAGGACCTTGCGGACCTTGTAGTGAGATTTTTTATGATCAAGGAGAGGAGTATTTTAAAGGCAGAGAGGACTATTTAGGAGGAGATGGAGATAGATTTTTAGAGATTTGGAATCTTGTTTTTATGCAGTATGAGAGAAATGAGGCAGGAGAGCTACTTCCTCTTCCAAAACCAAGTATAGATACTGGAATGGGTCTTGAGAGAATCACTGCAATAAAAGAGGGGGTATTTAGCAATTATGACTCATCTTTGTTTATGCCAATAATCAATGAGATATCCAATTTGACAGGTAAAAAGTATATCTATCAAGAGGGAGCTAGCTTTAGAGTTATAGCTGACCACATAAGAGCAGTTACCTTTTTACTCTCTCAAGGTGTTATGTTTGATAGAGAAGGGCGTGGATATGTTTTAAGAAGAATTTTAAGAAGAGCTGTTAGACATGGATATCTTTTGGGATTAAAAGCTCCATTTATGCATAAGCTTGTAGATGTTGTAGTCTCTTTGATGGGAAAACATTATGAGTATTTAAATGATAGAGCAAAAACTATAAAAGAGCAAATCTATGCTGAAGAGGATAGATTCTATCAAACAATTGAGGCTGGAATGAGGCTTTTTGAAGATGAGCTTTCCAAAACAAAAGATGTTTTTAGCGGCAAGGTTGCATTTAAATTATATGATACATATGGATTTCCTCTTGATTTAACTCAGGATATGTTAAAAGAAAAAGGCATTAGATTAGACATAGAAGAGTTTGAAAAGTTAATGCAAGAACAAAAGCAAAGAGCAAAAGCTGCTTGGAAAGGCAGTGGGGACATTGTATTAAAAGGAGATTTTAAAAAGATTGTTACTCTTAAAAATGAGTTTGTAGGATATGAAAAAACCAAATCAAAAACTATCATTTTAGCACTACTTGATGAAAATTTCAAAAAGGTTGATTTGCTTAAAAAAGGAGAAAGAGGTTGGATTTTGCTTGAAAAGACACCTTTTTATGCCGAGAGTGGAGGTCAAGTAGGAGATAATGGAGAGATAAGGCTCTATGAAGGTAAAAAAATTGCAAATGTAATGGATACTAAAAAGTTTTTTGATCTAAATATGAGTCTAATTGAAGCGGTTTTAGATGTAAAAAGTGACGAGGCAGTTGAAGCGATTGTTGATAAGAGTAGATTTGAGATAGCAAAACACCACTCTGCAACCCATATCCTACATGCAGCTCTTAGGAAAATTTTAGGAGAGCATGTAACTCAACAAGGAAGTTTAGTAGAAGCAAATAGATTAAGATTTGATTTTTCCCATCCAAAACCTCTAACTAAAGATGAGTTAATAAGAGTTGAAGATTTTGTTAATAGTGTAGTTGCTCAAGCCATAGATAGTAAAGTTGTTCAAATGAGTTTAGAAGAGGCAAAATCAAAAGGGGCTATGGCCCTTTTTACAGAAAAATATGGCGATGTGGTTAGAGTTGTTGAGTTTGGCGATGTAAGCACAGAGCTTTGTGGCGGAACTCATGTCAAAAATAGCTCTGAAATTGGAAGCTTTTTTATAACAAAAGAGAGTGGGGTAAGTAGTGGAGTAAGAAGAGTAGAAGCAGTTTGTGGAATGAGTGCTCTGAATTTAGCAAAAGAGTGGAGAAAAGAGCTAGAAGAGGCAAAAAGTGAGTTAAAAACAAATGATTTGCTTTTGGCTATCAAAAAACAAAAAGATGAGATAAAAAGAGTCAAAGTTGAGCTTAAAAATGCTATGAAGAGTGCACAAAAAGAGTTAAAAACTATAGATTTAAATGGCATAAAAGTAATAGTAGATGAGATTGAGGCTGGCGATATTAAAAATATAATTGATGAGGTTAAAAATAGAAATGAAAAAGTTGCTATTATGCTTTTTCAAAAAAAAGGAGGCAAGGTTTTAATTGCCGCTGGAGTAAAAGGAGTAGATTTAAAAGCAGGAGATTGGGTAAAAAATATTGCACCTATTGTAAAAGGTGGAGGTGGTGGAAGAGATGATTTTGCTCAAGCTGGAGGAAAAGATATAAGCAAGATTGAAGAGGCTAAAAAGA
>CAJXMB010000061.1 GCA_913056105.1 uncultured Nitratiruptor sp.
CTTACCCTAACTTTGCCTTCTATGATATGTATATAATTGTTAGAGGTGCCCTTTACTTCAAAAGCTCTCAACTGCTTTTAAAAAATCAAGAAATTAAGGAAAAAGATGGAAAAGATAGTAGATATTATAGATTCTATTGCACATGAAAAAAATTTAAAATTTGAAGATGTAACAGAGGCTATTAAAAAGGCTTTTATAAGAACAGCAAAAAGAGTTTTAGGATGGGATTTAGAATTTGATGCAGAAATCAATAAAGAGAATAAAACTATTGATCTATTTCAAAAAGTTAGTGTTGTTGCTGATGATGATGAAAGAGCAGATGATAGCAAAAGATATATACCTTTAAGTCAAGCAAAAGAGATTGATGAAGATATTGAGATAGGTGATGAACTTAGATACCCAATAGATTTTGAGCAACTTGGAAGAACTGCAGCGATGTATCTTCAAAAAGAGATTGATTACCATATACAAAGGCTAATAGAGCAAAAACTTTTTCAAAAATATCAAAATAGAGTTGGAAAAATTATAAGTGGGACTGTAATTAGAGTTGATGATAAAGAAAATACTTTTATAGAAATTAATGAGATAAAAGCAATCCTTCCTATGAGATATAGAATTAAAGGCGAATCATTTAAAAAAGGTGATGTTGTAAAAGCGATTTTAAGAAAAGTAGTTATAGATAAGACACAAGGCATCTATCTTGAACTATCAAGAACAACTCCAAAGTTTTTAGAAGAGCTTCTTAGATTAGAAGTCCCAGAAATTAGAGACGGTTTAGTTACAGTTGAAAAAGTTGCAAGGATCCCTGGAGAGAGAGCCAAAGTTGCCCTATCAACAATATCTCCTCAAATTGACCCAATTGGAGCATGTGTTGGTACAAAAGGAGTTAGAATAAATGCCGTAAGTAAAGAGTTAAAAGCAGAAAGCATAGATTGTATTGAATATTCGCCAATTCCAGAGATTTTTGTCTCAAGAAGCCTAAGTCCAGCTATAACAACCTCAGTTAAAATTGAGGGCAATAAAGCAGTTGTTACACTTCTTAGCGACCAAAAATCCAAAGCTATTGGTAAGAGTGGATTTAATATAAGATTAGCCTCTATGCTAACAGGTTTTGAAATAGAGCTTCAAGAAAAAGAGAGCACAGAGACTACCAAATCAGAAGAGCCAAAAATGACACTTGAAGATCTGTTTAAGAAGTGATGGTGTTAAGTGTTAAGTGTTAAGAGGATTTTGGATTTAGTAGCGAAAATACCAATCGACTAATTTAAATAACTAAGTTCACCGAGCGGTTCCCGAGTAGACAGCGAAGCTGTCGTATCGAGGGACGGTTCCCGAGTAGCTTTAAAGTATCGCAACTCAAGGTCACCGAGCGGTTCCCGAGTAGCGAAGCGCGTATCGAGGGATAGGTAAGCGTAGCTTACCGTATCGAGGTGACAATATTAAGTGAATTTTTTTCTTTGATTCATCCGTTCACCTCGGTACGATAGCTACGCTATCTACTCGGTGAACTTAGGATTTAATGAACTTAACAAATATTATTCTAAGTTTTGCTTATTTTCTTTAATCTCTTCTAAAAACTCTTCGATATTATATCTATCTCTATAAGCTTCGCTCATAATATGGACTATAATATCTCCCAAATCTATTACAACCCAATCCTCACTTGATTGAACTTTCAAAAACTCTTCACCTTCTGGTTTTAATTTCTCTTTTAAATAGTCTAAAAGAGCTAATGTGTGCCTATCTCCTAAAGATGTTGCTATAACAACCATATCTACAAAATAATCTTTGTCTATCAAATCAAATATTTGAACATTTTCACCTTTTTTCTCTTCTAAAAGCTCTTTTATTCTATTGGCTCTTTTTTGAATATCTTTTGTCAATTTACATTCTCCTTTTTGCTTCTATACCCAAAAGTCTAAGCCCTACTCTAATAGATAGACCAACCGCGCTAAAAAGTTTTAAAAGTTTATCCTCTTCATTTGAGCCTATAACTTTATGCTCATTATAAAATTTATGAAACTCTGAAGCTAAAGATTTTAGATAATCTGTTACTTTTTGTAACTCTCTTTTCTCAAAAGCATCCTCAATAATCTCTGGCAAAAGCAATGAGATAAAGAGCAAATTTTTGGCATCTTCATTTAAATCTTTTAATTTTACATCCCAAACATCTTCAAACTTTTTACCTGCTTTTTCAAAAACAGAGTTAATCCTTGCATGGGCGTAGTTTATATAGTAGATTGGATTTGAAGAGTCCTCCTTTTTTAAAAGATCTACATCAAACTCCAAATGCGTATCAGCCTTTTTACTTAAAAATATAAATCTAAGTGCATCTTTACCTATATCTTCAACTACATCACTCATCAAGATAAAATTTCCTGCCCTCTTACTCATCTTATAGGGTTCGCCGCCTTTTAACAGAGATACCATTTGAGTTAAAATTATCTCTAATCTATCTGGATTGAAACCCAAAAATTTAATAGCAGCTTTCACTCTTGCGATATATCCATGATGATCTGCACCCCAAATATTTATGAATCTGTCATAATCTCTTCTGAATTTCTCATAATGGTATATTATATCTCCTGCAAGATAAGTTGGCCTTCCATCCTCTCTTACAACAACTCTATCTTTTTCATCTCCAAATTTAGTAGATTTTAACCATATTTTGTCATCTTTTTTATAAATAGCCCCATTTTCTTCTAAAGTATTTAAAACTTTTGGCCAATTTTTATAGAGCTCTTTTTCACTAACAAAGTTATCAAACTCAATATCTACATTTTTTAAATCTTTTTTAATGAGCTCTATCATCTTATCTTTTGCCCAATCTGAAAGTTTAGGAACAAAACTCTTATCTGTAAATATCTCTTTGCCAAAAACCTCACTTGCCTCTTTTGCTAAATCTAAAATATATTCACCTCTATAATATTCATCTGGCCACTTAACATCCTCTTTTAAAATCTTCTCTTTTCCAACTAAAAAGATTGAGAGTCCTAAAAGATATATCTGATTTCCTGCATCATTTACATAATACTCTTTTGTTATCTTATATCCTAAATGAGTTCCAATTCTTGATAGAACATCTCCAATTATTGCTCCTCTTGCATGCCCTATATGAAGAGGTCCAGTTGGATTTGCACTAACAAACTCTAATAAAATCTTTTCATCTTTACTATCTTGACCAAATTTTTCTTCATTTTTCAAAGCCCATGTAGCATACTCATCTAAAAAATCTTCACTCAGTTTAAAATTAATAAAACCTTTTATCGCTTGGACACTCTCAAAAATATCCTCATCTTTAAAAATCTTAGCCAACTCATCAGCTATTAGCACAGGAGATTTTTTAAACTCTTTTGCCAAAGAAAAAGCTATTGGTGTTGCGAAGTGACCTAACTTTTTATCTTTTGGCTTTTCTAAAACAATAGGTTTTTTTAGATGTTTATAAAGTGTTGATAACACTCTTTTTTTCAAATTTTATCCTTTTAATTTAAGCTCATAGAAAAATTTCTATACCTCTTTTTTTGAAGTATTAGCAGTAGTTGTTGTAGTCTCTTCTTTAGATTCAATCTCTTTTTTAGTTTCTTTTATCTCTTCTTCTTCATCCTCTTTCATAGCTTTTTTAAAATTTTTAATTCCACTTCCTAACCCTTTTGCTAACTCCGGAATCTTTTTTGCTCCAAACAGAAGTACAATAATTGCTAATATAACCAATAGTTCTGGCATACTTGGCATACCCATCTTTTTCTCCTTTTTTTAATAAATCATATTATACTATACTTTTTTATTAGAAGTACTCTTCCACTCTTTTATAAAAGAGTCTATCTCATTTTTTGAAAGTTTCAGTTTTGCACTTTTTGCTACTGCCAATAGATACTCTTTTGCTTTTTGAAAATCATCATTTATTAAAACAAAATCATACTCATCAACTCTTTTTATCTCTTCTATTGCATTTTGCAAACGCTTTTGAATGATCTCTTTAGAGTCTGTACCTCTATTTTTCAGTCGATTTTCAAGCTCTTTGATGGATGGAGTAGTAATAAAAACCGAAGTTGTAATATCTTTAAATCTTTCTCTTATACTACTATTTCCTTGAACATCAATATCAAAAATAACAAGCTTTCCTTCCTCTATCGCTTTAAATACTGGCTTTAGAGATGTTCCATAATAGTTTCCATGAACTTTTGCCCACTCTAAAAAGAGTCCCTTTTTAATATCTTCTTCAAACTCCTCTTTTGTAACAAAAAAGTAGTCTATCCCATCAATTTCACCAACTCTTTTAGCTCTTGTTGTAGTCGAGATACTAAAATATACATTATCAATTTCTTTTAATATCTCATTTATTAAAGAGCTTTTTCCAGCTCCACTAGGTCCAGATATAACTAAAAGTTTTCCTTCTCTTTGCACTTTCTCTTCTTTTTCTTTTTTTTAGTAAAATTTATCTTTATAGTAATCTCCATACCATCTAAGAGTTCTCTAATAGTATGTAGTTCTAAACTGCTTATAATTGTTTTTAATTGATCACTGCTGTCTTGTTTATCTCTTTTAGATTTTTTCTCTTTTTTATAATTTTCAACTTTTTCTAAAATTAGAGGTTTATTCTTGACTTCTTCGTTTTTATTTTCTTTTAAATTCTCTTTATTTGACTCTTCTTGAGCATCTTTAATATTTTCTTCAGATTTTAATTCACTCTCATTAAACTCTTTTTCAATATCTTCTTCCTCTTTTATGGTATCTTCTTGTTCTTTTTCGCTCTCTACTTCTTCTTCAATTTCATCTGATACATTTTTTAATTCTAAATTTTTATCCTCTAAATCTTTCTCTTCTTTTTCACTCTCTTTTGGTAGATTTTCTAAATCTTCCTCTTTATCTTCTAATAACTCTTTAACTTTGCTTAATTCATTTTTATCTAATACTCCGCCCTCATCTAAATCCTCTTTTTTGACAAATGGCTCTTCTTCCTCTTCTTCATCAATGGCAACTATCTCTTCTTTGTTTCTATTTAATTCTAATATATTTTGCCTCTCTTCTTCGCTCTCTTCTAATTTTTCGCTATCATCCTTTTTAGACTCTTCTTTTTGGCTTAGAATTTGGAATTTTAAATCTCTTAATAGTTCAACTAAATCTGTAGGTAAAAAAGGTTTTATTAAAATAAAATCAAATCCCTCTTTTTCCTCTTTTGAAGATGTGATTATCCCAATCTTTTCAAAATCAATACTCTCTTTAACCTCTTTTAAAAAGTTTTCATCATACATCTCATCATCCACTATAACCACATCAAAATGCCCTTTTGGCAAATCATAAATATTGTTGCACTCCTCAATTTCAAAATCTGCTTTAGGTGCGCTAATATTTATCATCCTTGAAACAACTGGATTTTTGTTTATCAACAAAAGATTCATTCTCTCTCCAATTTTAAAAAAAGCAAATTTTTGATATATTATATAATTATTTTGCTTAATAAAGGATTTGTATGAAAAAAATTTTACTATTTTTTACAATTTTAATATCAATATATGCAGATGAAATCTACTTTATGCCATTTGAAGCAAGACCTGCTTTAAAAAAGATGCTAAAAAGCATAGATTTGTCAAAATATAAAATAGACATTGCGATCTATAGCTTTACAAACTATACAATTGCAAAACATCTAAAAAATGCTGCAAGAAGAGGAGTTAAAATAAGAATAATTTTTGATAAAGAATCAAACCTTAACAATAGAAGAAGTGAGCTTAGCTATTTAGCAAAGTATAACAATATAAAAACTTTTCTAATCAGTGGTAAACCTTTTAAACATAAAGATTATGTAGGAAAAATGCATATGAAGCTTATGATTATTGATAATAAAAGAGTTATTTTTGGCTCTGCAAACTATTCATACTCTGCTTTTGGAAAAAACTATGAAGTTATATATTTTAAAGATGATTATGGATTAGCAAAAAAGGGTGAAAAATTTTTTGAAAGGATGCTCTCTAAAGCAGAAGAGTATTGACTCTAATAGACTCTCTTGAGTGTTAAATTTTCAAGTTTATACATTCTGTTGCACCTTTTAGCCAAATTTTCATCGTGTGTTACTAAAAATAGGGCAGCTTTTTGTTGCTCTATATATTCAAATACTCTATCCATGACATCATTTGCAGTCTTTCTATCTAAATTGCCTGTTGGCTCATCTGCAAACAAAATTTTTGGCTTTTTCATTAAAACTCTCGCAATTGATACTCTTTGCTGCTCTCCACCACTTAAAGAGGTTACTTTTTTGTTGATAACCCTTTTTATTCCAAAACTTTCAATTATAGAGTTATCAATCTCCTTTTTTGCCAACATTGCAGCAACTTCTAAGTTTTCAATAGCGCTAAAACCTTTAAAAAGATAGTGTGATTGGAATATTATTCCAATACTTTCTCTTCTAATCTTTAAAATATCTTTTTTTTGATTATAGATATCCTTTCCAAAAAGAAAAACTTTTCCGCTATTTGGCTTTAAAAGTGTAGATAAGATATGCATCAAGGTTGATTTTCCACTTCCACTAACGCCTACTATTGCAATTGATTCTTTTTGGAAAATTTCTAAATTTATATTATTAAAAAGGGGGTAATCAAAAGAGTGAGAGATATTGGTAGCTTTTAAAAGAGGTGAGAGTTGGCTTTCTTTCACCTCTTTTTCCTTACTTTATTTGAGCTGCAACTTCAGATGCAAAATCTTCCTCTTTTTTCTCAATACCTTCACCAAGCTCATATCTAACAAATTCTACTATTTTTGCACTTCCGCCAGCTTTTTTTGCAGCCTCGTCAAGAACTTGTTTTACACTCTTTTTATCATCTTTTACAAATTTTTGTCCCAAAAGAGTATTTTCTTGTACAAATTTTTTGATTTTTCCAGGAATAATTTTTTCAATTATATTTGCAGGTTTTCCCTCTTTTTCAAGTTGAGATCTTGCTATCTCTTTCTCTTTTTCTATAACAGATTCTGGAATTGATTCTTCATCAAGATATTTTGGATTCATAGCTGCAATATGCATAGATATATCTTTTAATAGATCTTTTATAGCTTCACAAACCTCTTCTTTATCACAAGTTGCAGCTACAATAGCTCCAATCTTTCCTCCCATATGAACATATCCATTAACAATTCCACTCTCTTTAGCGCAAAGTTTAGCAAATCTTCTAACAACAATATTTTCACCAATTTTAGCGATATTAGCTTTCATATACTCTTCAAATTTGCTATTTTCAATCTCACTCTCATATAGCTCTTCAACGCTTTTGAATTCTGAACTATGGATATGGTTTGTAACTTTTTTTGCTAATTCTTGAAAATTTTCATTTTTAGCAACAAAATCAGTCTCTGAGTTTATTTCACTAATAGTTGCACACTTAAAATCTGGACTGATTTCAACAGTTACCACACCTTCACTTGCAACTCTATCAGCTTTTTTTGCCGCTTTTGCAATACCTTTTTTTCTTAAAATTTCTGCAGCTTTATCCATATCTCCATTAGCTTCTTGGAGAGCTTTTTTGCAATCCATCAAGCCAGCACCAGTCATCTCTCTTAATCTTTTAACATCTTTAGCGCTAATTGACATTACTCTTCCTCCTCATTAGTTTCAGAAGCTTCAACACTCTCTTTTACTTCTTTATTTTCTTCAACATTTTGAGCCTCTTCTTCTTCACTCATCTCTTGCTCTCTTAACTCTTTTCCTTCAATGATTGCTTCACTTATCTCTTTGCAAAATAGTTGAATACTTCTTATAGCATCATCATTTCCAGGAATTGGATAATCTATAACATCTGGATCGCAATTTGTATCAAGAGGTGCTACAACAGGAATACCAAGTTTATTTGCTTCATCTACTGCTATATGCTCTCTTACTGCATCTACAACAAAAAGCATATCTGGAAGTCTTTTCATATCTTTTATACCACCAAGATAGTTTTCAAGCTTAGCTTTTCTTCTTCTAAGCATCAAAGCCTCTTTTTTAGTTAAAAGATTTATCTTTCCACTCTCTTCCATCTCTTCAATAAGCTCAAGTTTTCTAATAGATTTTTTAATTGTATTAAAATTTGTTAGTGTTCCACCAAGCCATCTTGAGTTAACATATGGCATTCCACACTTTTTAGCATACTCTTCAATGGAAGCTTGTGCCTGTTTTTTTGTCCCTACAAACAAAATTGTCTTACCATCTTTTGCAGCATCTCTAACAATGTTGTAGATATATCTAAAAAATCTTAGAGTCTGTTGCAAATCTATAATATAGATATTTTTTCTTGCACCAAAAATGTAAGGTTTCATTTTTGGATTCCACTTTCTTGTTTGATGCCCAAAATGAACACCACACTCCAACAAATCCTTCATTGTTACCATATTTTCTCCTTGATTAATTTATGGGCACCTCTAATAATTATATACATTCATAGCTTTTAAAGCTTTTGTGTAGACG
>CAJXMB010000062.1 GCA_913056105.1 uncultured Nitratiruptor sp.
AGCAAGTCCTGATACTATTCAGAAGTATATACAAAATCAAGGTTAGCACCTTGTACGCATTCATCCCAACGGCTAAAGACCATTGGGATTTCTGCTAGAAGTGATTAAAAAAGATTAAATTTTTTGCAATAGTTTTAGTAATCCGCTTATAATATCAACTGGCTCTGGAGGACATCCTGGGATATAAATATCTACTGGGAGTTTATCAAAAATACCATTACATACTGCATATGAATCTTTAAAATCACCCCCATCTTTAGTACAATCTCCAACTGCAATTATATATTTTGGATTTGGAGTTATCTCATATACATTCATCAAAGCATCATACATATTTTTTGTTAAAGCTCCAGTTATCATTAAAGCATCAGCAAACTTAGGAGATGCAACAAAAGAAATTCCAAATCTCTCTAAATTATAATATGGATTATTAAGAGCATTTATTTCTACCTCACAAGCATTACAAGAGCCACAATCAACCTCTCTAATAAAAAAACTTCTTTGAAACTTTTTATCTATCCTCTTTTTTAACTCTTTTCCTAAAACTTCAACTTTTTCATCACTAAATTTTAAATCTTCGGTCATTATTTTATATTTACACGCACATTTTAACACATCAATCATAAGTCATTCCCCGCATAACTTAAATTTAGACTCTTATTTACCAATGGAAAATCTCCAATAACATCAACAGTTCTGCCAACAACAGCAAACTGAATTGCTTGCCAATTCATAAAAGATGGATCTCTTGGCTTAAATCTTACTACTTTAGCATCTTTTATCTTTACAAAAGTGATAATATTTCCACGACTACTTTCACTATATCCAAAAGCCTCTCCATCTTTGATTGAAAAAGAAACTACTTTTTCTTTCTCTTTCATTGAAGAGATATGTTTAAAAGAGGATTTGATAATAGATATTGAGTTAAATATATGGCTAATTTTTACTTTTGTTCTAGCATATACATCGCCACTTTGTAAAATTATAGAATCAAAATCTACATTTTTATATAAAAGATATGGGTGTATTTTTCTAAAATCATTAAATCTTCCGCTTGCACTTGCACAAAAACCAACGCAAGATAGA
This sequence comes from uncultured Nitratiruptor sp., assembly GCA_913056105.1. GTDB lineage: Bacteria > Campylobacterota > Campylobacteria > Campylobacterales > Nitratiruptoraceae > Nitrosophilus_A. The sequence goes on from CAJXMB010000062.1 coordinate 1,087, forward strand.
TCTTTTGCTATATCTTTTTCAATCTCTCCTGTTGTCTCAAATCTTTCTAAAATACTTGCAGAGTTTTCCATTAGATTATCAAATAGTTTTACTCTTTCTTCAACATCATTTAATACTTTCAATGTCTCTTTATAAAAAGGAGTTATATCTTTGCTTACACCACCTATAACAATGAAATTTTTAAAAAATCTATTTCCACTAAGTTTTTTTATAAGTCTCATAATATCTTCTTTTAGAGCACTCATATGCTGCGCCCCAAGAGAGTAAGCAATATCTTGAAAAACACCACCAATATCAACCAATAAACAAGAGATTCTCTCAAGTTCTCCTGCTATCATCCTTGAATATTTAGCAAACTCTGAAATTTCAATATCACAAATCTTCTCAACAGTTTGTGCAAAAGATAGAGCAAAAGAGAGAGCATTATCTCCTGAGATTTTTTGGGAGATATTTAAAACATCATCTATGCTTTTATTTTCACAAAGTTTTTCTATACCTCTATGTTTCCAAAAGTGTCTAATCTCAAGCTGTAAAATAGGCTCTCCTGCCATTGAAAATCTAAAATGTCCTGGCTCAATAATTCCAGCATGGATTGGTCCAACTAAAACTTGATAAACTCCTTCTGCTTTTATATCTTTATACTCATACTCACCATAACTTTTATCACTTTTTAAACTACTATCAACTAAAGGGTGAAAATCTTTAGGATAGTTTTCTGGAAATATATAAAGAGGTCTTAAATCTAAATGGCCAATAGGCTCCACTCCAAACATATCATAAATTTCTCTCTCAAACCAATTTAGAGCTGGTATCTCTTTACTTAAACTTTTAAAACTATTATTTACTTTTTGCTCGACTATAAAAAATATATCTTTTTTATTGTATGAATAAAGATATTTTATAACAAAATCATTTTCCTCTTTTAAACAAACTACACTAGCCAAATCGCAATCTAAATCTCTAAAAAGATGAATTGATAAAGATTTAATATCTCTTGGTTTTATAGTAATAAAATTATCTTTAACTTTGATTTCGTTGCAATATTTTTGAATATTATTTAAAATATCTTTCATCAAACACCTTTTGCGCTAATAATATTAACTGCACCATTTAAAATGGCCTTGAAATCTTCTGGCATAGTAACTCCAAAATATAGCATTACTAAAATTAGCAGTGCCATAGGCACAAGCATTCTAAAATCCTCTTTTTTTACTTCATCTGTATCACCCATTAACATTTGACTAAATAGATATAAAAATCCGCCAAATATAATCACAAGAAGTAGCGATACAAAAATTATTTCAAAATACATTCCCTCTTTGATAGCTGAGGTTATTATAAAAAATTCACTAATAAAAATATTAAATGGAGGTGTTCCTGTAATTGCTAACAGACCTAAAGTTATAAATATTGCAGTCAAAGGCATACTTTTATACAAACCTTTTATAGAAAAAATATCTCTTGTGTGAAAATTTACTAAAACAGAGCCAACACTTGAAAACATTAAACCTTTTGCAAATACATGATTTATCATGTGCAATAAGCCTGCAAATATTCCTAGTCTGTTTCCTATACCAAAAGCGAATACCATTAAACCCATGTGCTCCATTGAAGAGTATGCCAAAAGTCTTTTATAATCTGTTTGTCTAATAATTGCAATTGCAGCTATAAAAATAGAGAGTATTCCTATAAACAAAAATAGATGATTTGTAAAAGTGATAAGCCCAACTCTATTTGCTATAGTTTTTAATCTCAAAATAATATACAAAGCTGATGAAAGCAATACCCCACTCATTAAAGCACTAATAGGAGTCGGGGATTGTGAATGAGCATCTGGAAGCCAAGAGTGCATAGGAGCAAGACCTGCTTTTGTTCCAAATCCTACCAAAAAGAATACAAAAGCAATTTTTAAAAGTAAAGGATTTAATCCATCTGATACATTAATAATATTTGTCCAATCAAGTGATGGCATCCCTTCTCCAAGCAAACTATAACTTGCAAAGTATAAAGTTATCACTCCAAAAAGTCCAAGAGCTATACCAAAAGAGCAAATAATTATGTATTGCCAAGAAGCTTTTATAGCATCTTTTGTATGATAAAAACCTATTAGGAATGTTGTTGAAAGAGTTGTTCCTTCAATCGCAATCCATATAATCCCAAAATTATTTGAAAACAAAACAACACTCATACAAAATATAAATAGATTCATCCAAAAATAAAAAATTTTTACTTTTTTCTCTTCTAATCCATGCAAGACCTCTTTTTGCATATAGCCAATGGAGTATATTGAGACAGTAAAAAAAAGAAAAAAGAGTGGTACTGCAATAAGAATATTCAAAGAGTCTACAAATAGATATTTATGAAGTTCAAAAAAGATATTTTCTCCTATTACTTTATGAATCAGGCTAAAAGATATTCCAAGTAAAACTATGCTTACAATAACTTGGGCTCTATAAATAACTTTTAATGGTAAAAAATATAGAACAAATGCCCATATCAACTCAATTGCCAATATATATATCACACTCTACTCCTCAAAATTTTCAACAGTTCTTTCATCTATATCATCAACTGTCTCATTTATATGGTGTATAATGATTGTAGCCATAGTAGCTCCAACAATTACATCAAAAAAGATTCCTATCTCAACAATTAAAGGCATACCATAAGTTACTGAAGTTGCAGCTAACATAATTCCATTTTCTAAGGTCAAAAAGCCTATAAGTTGGGTAATAGGTTTTTTTCTTGAAACCATTATAAAAGCGCCAACAAATATTATTGAAAGCGAGATAGGAAAAATCTTTTTTGAGATAATCTCTCCCCCCAAATCTATATAGCGAGTTAGTATAAAAGAGATAATAATAATTGATGAGATAATCATTAAAGAGTTTGTTATATTGATATATGTTTCAATCTCTCTTTTGATTTTCATCTCTTTTATGGCTTCAAAAAGAGTAAAAGGTATTATGATTACTTTTATAAGAAGTGTTAAAAAAGCACTTATATATAAATCATTTGAAGAGCTATAAAGACCTATAACAAATATCGATAATGCCACAAAAAATGATTGTAATGCATAAACCTTTACAGAAAAAAATAGCCTATCACTTGATATTTGCAATATTGCCAAAACTAAAACAAAAGCACCAATTAACTCTATAAAATCTGAAAACATCTCTTTCCTTATAATCTATATACAATCATAGATATTAAAGATAACACAAAACCAAACATCATAGCATCAGGTATTCTAAAATACCTCAATTTAGCTAAACTCATCTCTCCTATAGCAATAATTACTGCTAAAAGTGACATTTTTATTATATATATTAAAATTCCAAGAAAAATTGCCAAAAATGAGTTTGCTTCATATAGTCCAAAAGGGATAAAGATATTTGAAAAAAGTGTTAAAAATATCGCTGTTTTTATAAAAGAGCCTATCTCTAAAAGAGCTAAACTTCTACCAGATGCATCCAATATCATAGCCTCATGAATCATTGTAAGCTCGAGGTGTGTTTCGGGATTGTCTATTGGAATCCTTCCAGACTCTGCAATAATAACAAAATACAGAGCCATCAATGCAAAAATTGAAGATACAGGAAATTGCAAAAACTCACCTTTATGCATATGTTCAAAAATTGTGCTAATATTTGTAGAATTACTTTGCAAGGCAAAAGTAAAAATAACCATCATTAGTGCGGGTTCAGCTAAAGATGCCACCATCATCTCTCTGCTTGAGCCAAGTCCTCCAAAACTTGATGCTTGATCAAATCCATAAAGAGCTAAGAAAAAAGTACCAAGAGCCAATGTATAGACTAAAGCAATAATATCAGAGTTAAATGAAAATAGAGTATGGCTATTAAATACTGGCAAAAATCCAGCCAATACAATAGGCACAGCTGCTACAATATATGGAGCAATTATAGATATCCAAGATGCATCTTTTGATAAAACAACCTCTTTTTGAAAAAGTTTTAAAATATTATAGTATGGTTGAAAAATTGAAGCACCTTTTGAACCTCTAAGAAGAGATTTTGTTTTATGTATTATTCCACTTATCAAAGGAGCGATAGTAATAATTAAAATAAATTGTAAAATTGCAATTAAAAAATCTGCCATTTTAAAAGTCCCCTTGTATTGCATATATTAAAAATGCAATTGAAGTTAAGAAAATATACAATAGATAGATATGGATTGAACCATTTTCTATTTTTTTAAGTAGATAATCACTTATATTTATAATGGCTTTTGAAATTAATTGATACAATGTTTCAATCCCATCAGTAGTTGTTGCAATATAATCTTTTTTAGGAAAAAAATACTTACTCTTTTGTTCTACTTTTTTAACGCCCTCTTTTGGATTATAAAAAAATGCAAAAACTCTTCTAACTGGTTGAGAAAATCCACTTGCACTATATTGAGCATTTACATTCTCTTTTATCTGTCCACAAGCCCATGTTGGAGTAATTCTTGTTTGAGTATTTGCAAATTTTTTAACCAAAAGATAGAGTATTGCTAATACAGCAATAAAAGATAGAGCCAAACCTAATGTTGTTATGTGGCCAAAAGAGAAATTTGGGGTTGAGATAAAGAGTGATTTTGAAGATGCAAAAGATGCTATATTAACATTTAATAAAAGCATAGATACTGGTGAAACCATTTTTATAACAATATTTGGAAAAAGTCCAAAAAGTATACATAAAGAGGCTAAAATTCCCATACCAAAAAGCATATAAAATCTAACTTCACTCGCTTTTTTGCTATTTTGACTTTTAGGTTTTCCTAAAAATGAGACTCCAATGACTTTTACAAAACAGGCTGCAGCAAATGCTCCTGTTAATGCTAACATTGAGGCAAATATTGGAACAAATATCTTTACTAACTCAATATTAATATTATTATTTAAAAGAAGTGATTGATATGTAAGCCACTCACTAACAAAACCATTAAATGGAGGTAGAGCAGAAATAGAGATTGAGCCAATTAAAAAGAAAAGTGTTGTAAAAGGCATCAATTTAATCAAACCTCCATACTTTTCCATATCTTTTGTATGTGTTTTTAATAATGTTGCACCAGCTCCCAAAAATAGAAGTGATTTAAAAATTGCATGGTTGTATGTATGAAAAAGTGCTGCCAAAAGAGCAAATGCTGCTAAAATATTTAGCTTTGCATAAAAAAATAGCATTGCACTTCCAAGTCCCATCATAATTATCCCAATATTTTCTATACTATGGTATGCCAAAAGCTTCTTTAAATCATGTTGAGCAAGAGCATACATAACCCCAAAAAGAGCTGAAAATGAGCCAATAATTAAAACAATAAATCCATACCACCAAGGAATATCATTTAAAAAGTAAAAATAAAATCTTACAAACATATAGATTGCTGTCTTAATCATCACTCCACTCATAAGAGCAGATATATTTGAAGGAGCAACTGGATGCGCTTTTGGAAGCCATACATGGATAGGAAACATACCTGCCTTCGTTCCAAAACCAATCAAAACAAATAAAAAGACCCAAAATTTTGTAGTGTTGCTTAAAGATAGATGAATCCAATCGTTAAAATCAAAACTTCCACTATTTTTATACATTAAAATAAATGCTAAAGTTATAAATGCAGTTCCTAAATGGGTCATAAAAAGATAGATAAAACCGCCTTTTTTATTCTCTTCATTTTTGTAGCTATATATAACCATAAAAAATGAAAGAACTGACATTATCTCCCAAAAAATTAAAAAAGAGATTGCATTAAAACTGGTTACAACAAAAATTAAAGAAGCTATAAAAGTTGTATATATAAATGCAAATAGTCTCTTATGATGATAATCTTCATCATAAAGATAGTTAATAGAGTATATACTAACTGCTGCTGATATTGTTGAAATGATAATTACAAACAGAAGTGAAAGTGCATCTAATCTTATTGGAAAATCTGCTCCATTGATTAGAGAATTAAACAAAATAAATGTTAGATAATCATGATTGATTAGATGAATTATGCTAAATACAATAAGAGATAAACTTGATAATGTTTGCACAATAAAAGCAACTCTTGGTTTTGCAAAAAATAGAATTGGCAAAAGTGTAAAAATAATGAAAAAGTCCATAATAGAAAACACTCCTTAAATAGGAATCAATGTCAATGAGATAAATTTTGAGCGATTTTATAACAAAGTAGCTTAATTTTTACTTTTTTTTGAAAACTATTTTTGATAAAATTGCAACAATTTTAAAGGAGATATTATGAGAGTAGCTCTTTTACAACAAAAGTTTCATCTAACAAAAGAGGCAACTATACAAAAAACTTTAGATATGATAAAAGAGGCTAAAGGCAAAGATGCTAAACTTATAGTTTTACAAGAGCTTCACCAAGGAGCATACTTTTGTCAAAGTGAAGATACAAACTTTTTTGATTTGGCAAATGATTATGAAAAAGATGTAATGTTTTGGCAAAAAATATCAAAAGAGTTTGATATAGTTTTAGTCTCATCTTTATTTGAAAAGAGAGCTACTGGTCTTTATCATAACACAGCAGTTGTATTCGATAGAGGAAAAATTGCAGGAAAATATAGAAAGATGCATATTCCAGATGACCCTGGATTTTATGAAAAGTTCTATTTTACTCCGGGTGATTTAGGATTTGAGCCAATAGATACCTCTGTGGGAAGACTTGGAGTTTTGGTTTGTTGGGATCAGTGGTATCCTGAAGCTGCAAGGATTATGGCTCTAAAAGGGGGTGAAATTTTAATCTATCCAACTGCTATTGGATGGTTTGATGAAGATAGCGAAAATGAAAAACAAAGACAGCTTGATGCTTGGATAACAGTCCAAAGAGGCCACGCAATAGCAAACTCCCTTCCACTTATTGCTGTAAATAGGGTTGGTTTTGAAAAAGATGATAGTGGATGTTTAAGTGGGATTAGATTTTGGGGAAACTCATTTGTAGTTGGTCCTCAAGGGGAGTTTTTAGCAAGAGCATCAAGCGAAAATGAAGAGGTAATTGTTGTGGATATAGATAAAAAAAGATGTGAAGATGTTAGAAGAATTTGGCCATTTTTAAGAGATAGAAGAGTTGATAAATATGAATGTTTATTAAAAAGATATTGCAAAGATGGTTGAAAATATTGTATATCTATTTTTGCTTTTTTGCTCAAGGGCACCTCTAATAATTATATACATATCATAGAAGGCAAAGTTAGGGTAAG
>CAJXMB010000063.1 GCA_913056105.1 uncultured Nitratiruptor sp.
TCCTTAGCCAATCTAAAAGCCTCTTTTAAATCTAAAGTTCCCTCATAGAAAGCTTTTCCTACAATCACACCATCAATTTTTGCTTCTAAAAGCTTTTTTATATCTTTTATATCTCTAACACCCCCGCTAGCTATTGTAAAAATATTAGAAGCATTTTTAATAGCAAGAGTAAAATCAATATTTACTCCACTCATAGTTCCATCTTTGCTAACATCGGTGCATATTATAGCCTCTACTTTGCTTTTAGCATACTCTTTTGCCAATGTAGTAGCTTTGATTTTGCTGCTTTTTGCCCACCCTTCAACTGCTACATATCCATCTTTTGCATCAATACCTATAACTATAGGATATTTTTTAGCCATCTCTTTAACAAAATCTATATTTTTTACTGCAATAGAGCCTAAAATTACTCTATTGACACCAATATCTAAATATCTTTTTATACTCTCTTCATCTCTTATTCCACCGCCCACTTCAATTTTAAGGGAGGAGTTTTTTCTAATATTTTCTATTTGATCAAAATTTTTTGGCTCCCCTTCGAAAGCACCATTTAAATCAACCAAATGTAGCCAATTTGCACCCATATCTTCAAACTTTTTTGCTAAATCTACTACATCGTTGCTATAAATTTTTGCACTATCCATCAAACCTTTTGTAAGCCTTACAGCTTTTTTATCTTTTAAATCAATTGCTGGAATTATCTCCATTATATCTCCATAAAATTTTTTAATATTGTTAAACCATTTTCATGAGACTTTTCAGGATGTGGTTGTAAGCCAAAAATATTATCTTTTTGCACAGCACTTACAAACTCATATCCATAAATTGTCTTACCTATTGCATATTTATCATCGCACACTGCATGGTAGCTATGAACAAAATATAGATAAAAAGCTTTTGGCAAAGATTTAAAAAGAGGTGACTCTTTTTTTACAAAAAGCTCATTCCATCCCATATGGGGAATTTTTAATCTATGAGGAAACTTTGTTTTATCAAAAGGTATAACCTCTCCTTCAATCAAACCAAGCCCCTTGTGCTCTCCAAACTCATAGCTTTTATTAAAAAGTAGCTGCATTCCAAGACATATTCCAAGAAGTGGCTTTCCACTCTTTGCAAACTCTAAAATTGCTTCTTTTAATCCATTTTTTTCTAAATGAACTATTGCATCTTTAAATGCTCCAACTCCTGGCAACAAGATTTTATCAAAATTTTTTAATTCATCGCCATCTTTAACAATTTGAGCATCAGCTCCAACTTTTAGCAAACCATTTTTAACGCTTGCCAAATTTCCCATATTATAATCAACTATTGCAACTTTTTTACTCATCTACAGATCTTTTAATGGATTTTAGATAGTAAGATAGACCAAACAGTAACATTGTAACTGAAAATACTAAAAGAACTGCATAGACTATCTTTTCTGGGCCGATTATAGCAAACTTAAATACTAACATCAATGCCTCAATAGATAGGGCTATTATGATTGAACCTAAAAATCTAATCATAGTTTTATGAATGTCTGAGGTCTCTTTTCTTACATTGTGTCCCAAAACCTCTTCTTCAAAAAGAGTTTTTACTAAATCAAAAATTGCTAAAGACAAAGTTATCAAAATTGTAGATTCAAAAATATTTTTGACATCAAGATTTTCTAAATGTACTCCATAAGAGAAGATACTCATAATGCCTCTTAAAAATAGCAAAGCTGCTATCAAAAAAAGCACAAGAGTAAAAGCTGTATAAGATATCTTAGAGATATTTCCAAAAATAGAATCTATAGAGGTTGGATGAAAAATTTTTAGTGCATATTTTAAAGATATATCAATACATACAATATATTGCAACTCTTTTTTATCATTATATATTGGGTATGAAGCGGTTATAGTTAGATCATTTGTAAGAAGCGAAGGATAAGGATCAGTTAAAACACATCTTTTCTCTTTTACGGCTCTATAATAATATGCTCTTTGGGATCTATTTAGACCTTTTCCTTTTCGATAAGCTTGATTATTAGAAATTGCATCTATTATTTGCGTTCCTTTTTTATCCAAGATATAGAATGCTTCTGCACTTGGAAGCTCTTTTTTTAAGATTTTAAGTGCATTTATGATACTATCTAAAGATGGCTCTACAAGATAGTTTGGAATATACCTTTGCAAAAGAAAACATAGATATGCTCTAGCTTTTACTCTAATTTGAGCAAATTGATCTATCTCTTTAGGCAACATTTTCTACCTCTTTTTTTATAAAATTCAAAAACTCTTCACTATAGTTTTTATCTTTTGGAAATTTACTTGCCATATCTAAAAGGATAGATTTATAATCTTCAATTAAAAGCTCCCCTTTTAAAACCTCATACTTTAAAAAAAGAAAATATGTATTTATAACATCACTTTCACAATACTCTTTAATCTTTTCAATCTCGTTATTATAAAAAAGCTCCATTACCATATCACCACTTATATCAAACTTTCCTGGAATATCTGCCATTTTACAAACTAAATCAAGCTTCAATCCCCTAACTGCACCATATTGGCTTAAACTATCCATCAAATCTATATGGAAATTTTCGCTATATCTTGATCTATAGTTTTCCCATTTTGTTTTATTTAACATTTGGTTATTTTGTTCAAAAAAGGCTGGACAGGAGAGATTATATTTTAAAGCTCTAATAAATAGCATAGGTATATCAAATCCTCTTCCATTAAAGCTTACTAATTTTGGATTAAACTTATCTATAAAATTTAAAAAATTTTCTATCATCTCTTTTTCTGTTTTTCCCTCAATTGAGCTTACTTTACTGAATTTTCCAAAATCATCTGCAATAACAGCTGAAATAGCCACTACTTTGTGATATGGAATTGGCAAAAAAGATGAACCATTAATCTTTTCATGTTCGCTTTGTGCTTTTAATGAAAGATTTAAATCATCCAAATTCTCATCAAAATTGTACTGAGTTTTTATAAGATCAACATCTAAAACTGTTTCGCAATCAAATACACAAATCATTTCTAACCTTTAAAGCTAAATTATACAAAAATTTTAGTATACATCTTTTCGATGAGAAATTCTAATGATTAAAATAAGTAGCAAATCCTCTTCTTTTAAATATATAATTCTATAATTACCTGCTCGTTTTCTAAATTTTCCTTTATATTTTCCTTTTAAAGGCTTATCTGAACCAAAGTAACCTTTTTGTAAATCTAAAATCTTATTAGCAACTATCTTTTGAGCTTTAGCATCAAGTTTTAAAAACTCTTTTTCTGCCTCTTTTTCAAAAGCGACTCTATACATCTATTTTAGCTTTTTTAAAAATTTCTCTCAAGGAGACAACACCGCTTTTACCACTTTTGAGATTATCTATCCTCTTATCAGCTATCATCTCATCCAATTTATCAAAATATAATTCAATCGCTTTTTCAATCAAACTTGTTCTAGTTTTTTTAAGCTCAGTAGCATACTCATCCAATCTTTCAATCATATCTTTTTCAAGTCTTATATTAATTGGCTTTTTCATGACTTTCCTCCTTTGTATACACAATTGTAGTTTAAAAAATATCTATTGTCAATCCTTTTTTGATAAAATACTACTATGAATATAGCAATTATAAGACTTAGTGCTCTTGGTGATATTGTCCACTCTATGATAGTTTTGCAATTTATTAAAAAACATTATCCAAAAGCAAAAATCACTTGGATAACACAGAAAAATTTTAAAGAGATTTTAGATTTTAATAAAGATTTAGATAGAGTTATTGGCATTGATATAAAAAAGATAAAAGAGGATAAAAAAGAGATTATCAAAACTATAAAGTTTTTAAAAAATTTAGATAGTTTTGATTATATTCTTGATATACAAGGACTCATAAAATCAGCTATAATTGCTTTTTTTCTTGGAAAAAATAGATATGGATTAGAGATTGGTTGTATTAGAGAAGCTTTAGCTTCTTTTTTTTATAACAAAAAAATTATAGTTCCTTGTGAAAAGAATGTAATATATAGAAATTTAGATTTTATATCAAAAGTTTTTAATTTTAACTATGATGATAGAGATATTTTAGAAAAAAAGCCATATCTTTTTTATGATAAAAACAGAGACTATTCACACTTAGATAGCTTTTTAGAAGATAAAAATATTTTGATAGTTCCAGGCTCAAGCAAAGAAAACAAAAACTATCCTGCAGACAGATATATTGAAGTTATTAAAAATCTAAAAGCAAACACTCTTCTTCTTTGGGGAAATGAAGAGGAGAAGAAAAAGTGTGAATATATCTCAAAAAATACAGATGCAAAGGTTTTAGTGAAACTCTCTTTAAATGAGTTAAAATATCTTATCTCAAAAATGGATTTGGTTATTGGAGGAGATACGGGTCCAGTGCATATGGCTTGGGCTATGAATAGAGCATCAATTGTGCTTTTTGGATATACTCCAACGACTCTAATGTATCAAACTAAAAAAAATATTGCTATAAAATCTCCATCACTTGCAAATGCTTGTAGATTTGATAAGAGTGATGACTCTATAAAAGAGATTGATCCACAAAAGATAATAAAAACAGCAAAGGATCTGCTTGATAGATAATATATATTTAATACTTTTTAATAGTTTTCAATGGATTGTAACTAATCTACCTGAAAAAATTTTAAATAAAGTTTTGAACTCTTTAGCATATTTGATATATTTTTTGGATAAAAAGCATAGAAAGATAATCAAAATCAATCTTGATTTTGCATTCAGTGATAGATTGAGCCAAAAAGAGAAAAAAGAGATTGTAAAAAAGTGTTATAAAAATTTAATCTATTTTCTTGCAGATTTTATAAAAAATCAAGGAATAAGCAAAGAGGAGCTTTCAAAAAAGGTTGAATTTAAAAATGATTATATATTAAAAGATGCTCTAAAAAGAAAAGAAAAGATTATTCTAATAACTGCTCACTATGGAAATTGGGAGCTTATAGCGTTATCTCTTGGTGCTTTTTTTGCTCCTATTACTATAGTTGGAAGGGATTTGGACTCAAAAGCTATGAATGATATTTTAAGAAAAAATAGAGAGCAGTTTAATATAAAGCTTCTTAGCAAAAAAGGTGCTATGAGAGGATTGATAAAAGAGTTAAAAGCAAATAGAATGGTTGGTCTTTTAGTAGATCAAAACACTACTGAAAATGAAGGTATTCTTATAAACTTTTTTGGCAAACTTGCAAGACATACTCCAACTGCTTCATTGCTTTCAAGAAGATTTAATGCTAAAATTATACCTGTTTTTATAAGCACAAATGATTATAAAAAATATACAATAACCTTTTATGAACCAATTATTTGCAAAAAAAGTAAAGATTATGATAAAGATATAAAAGAGTGTACTCAAGCTCAAGCCAATATCACTCAAAAGGTGATAGAGCAAAAGCCTGATGAGTGGTTTTGGTTTCATAGAAGATGGAAAAACCAGTATAAAGAGATTTATAAATAAAGGATTTAAATGAAACTTAGCGTTATTGGAACTGGATATGTTGGATTGGTAACTGGAGCGTGCTTTGCTCATATGGGAAATAGCGTAATATGTGTTGATATAGATGAAAAAAAGATAGAAAATCTAAAAAAAGGAATAATTCCTATATATGAGCCTGGACTTGAAGAGATAGTAAAAAATAATTTTAAAATTAAGACACTAAAATTTACAACCGATATAAAAGAGGCTTTAAAAAATAGTGATATTACTTTTATTGCAGTTGGAACTCCTCAAGGAGAGGATGGTAGCGCAGATTTACAATATGTTTTGGCTGTAGCAAAAGATATTGGAAAATATATGGACCACCCACTAATTGTAGTTGATAAATCAACTGTTCCTGTTGGAACTGCTGATAAAGTTAGAGAAACCATAAAAGAAGAGCTTGAAAAAAGAGTTAAAAGTGGGGAATTAAAAGAGATTATAGATTTTGATGTGGTTAGCAATCCTGAGTTTTTAAAAGAGGGAGATGCTGTCAGTGACTTTTTAAAGCCTGATAGAGTTGTAATAGGAGCAGATAATCCTAAATCTATGGAGATTCTAAAAGAGCTTTATGCTCCATTTACAAGAAATCACGAAAGATTTATAGGTATGGATGTAAGAAGTGCCGAACTTACCAAATATGCTGCAAACACAATGCTTGCAACAAAAATCTCATTTATGAATGAGATGGCAAAGATTGCTGAAGCTGTTGGAGCTGATATCAATAAGGTAAGAGTTGGAATAGGAAGTGATTCAAGAATTGGATACTCTTTTATATATCCTGGTATTGGCTATGGTGGTAGCTGCTTTCCAAAAGATGTAAAAGCTTTAGAAAAGATTGCACTTGATGCTGGGGTTGAGCCAAAGATTGTAAAGGCTGTTGAAGAGGTAAACAAAGAGCAAAGAGTATACTTTTTAAATAAAATTTTAAATAGATTCAAAGATATAAAAGGAAAAAGATTTGCTATTTGGGGACTTAGTTTTAAACCTGAAACTGATGATATGAGAGAGGCTCCATCAATTACAATTATAAACGAGCTTATTAAAAGAGGAGCTAAAATCAGAGCCTATGACCCACAAGCGATGGAGATGGCTAAAAACTTTTGGCTAAAAGATTTAGATGTTGAGTATTTTGACAATAAATATGATACTTTAAATAATTCTGATGCTATGATTTTGGTAACTGAGTGGAAAGAGTTTAGAAGTCCAGACTTTTTTGAGATGAAAAAGAGATTAAAGAGTCCAATAATCTTTGATGGAAGAAATCAATACAATAAAGATAAACTAAAAGAGCTTGGATTTGAGTATTATCAAGTAGGTGTAAAATGAGAGTTTTAGTTACAGGAACGGCTGGATTTATTGGATTTCACTTGGCAAAGAGGCTGCTTAAAAGAGGCGATGAGGTAATTGGGATTGATAATATAAATGACTATTATGATGTAAATGTAAAATATGGAAGACTAAAAGAGCTTGGATTTAAAGAGAGCTCTTTTGAATTTGGAAAAAGATATATAAGTAAAAAGTATCCAAATCATATATTTTATAGAGTTGATTTAGCCGATAAAGAGGCAGTTGAGAAAATATTTAAAGAGCATAAACCAAATAGAGTTTGCAATCTTGCAGCTCAAGCTGGAGTTAGATACTCTTTAAAAAATCCTGATGCCTATATCCATAGCAATATTGTAGGATTTATGAATATTTTAGAAGCTTGTAGAAACTATGAAGTTGAACATTTAGCATATGCAAGTAGCTCAAGCGTATATGGACTAAATGAGACTATGCCTTTTAGTGTTCATCACAATGTAGACCATCCAATAAGTCTATACGCTGCTACTAAAAAAAGCAACGAGCTTATGGCTCATACATACTCATATCTATACAATATCCCAACAACTGGACTTAGATTTTTTACGGTATATGGTCCTTGGGGAAGACCAGATATGGCTCTGTTTCTCTTTACAAAAGCAATCTTAGAAGATAGAGCAATTGATGTATTTAACTATGGAAAGATGAAAAGAGATTTTACATATATTGATGATATTATTGAAGGGGTTGTTAGAGTTATTGATAATATAGCAAAACCAAATCCAAACTGGAGTGGAAAAAATCCCGACCCTGCATCAAGTAAAGCTCCATATAGAGTCTATAATATAGGAAATGGCTCACCTGTTGAACTAATGGATTTTATAAGAGCTATTGAAAAAGCTTTAAATAAAGAGGCAAAGAAAAACTATCTTCCAATCCAACCTGGGGATGTACCAGCAACTTGGGCTAACACATCTTCTTTAGAAAAAGATTTAGGATACAAACCAAACACTCCTATCCAAAAAGGGGTAGATGAGTTTATAAAATGGTATAGAGAGTTTTATAGGGTTTAA
>CAJXMB010000064.1 GCA_913056105.1 uncultured Nitratiruptor sp.
CTTATCAAGGTGCACCTATGCAAAACATTTTTGGGGTTATAATGTATCTAAAAAAAGATTTTAAAAAATCTTTTGACTATTTTTATAAAGCTGCTACTATGAATCCTTTAGATAAAGATTTAATAAGCAATTTAGCAGATTTGGCTAAAATTTTAAATAAAAAAGAAGAAGTTATTGGTTTGATAAATAGATTAACAAAATAAAGGATCCATTTTGATAGAAACTGTTTCAAGATTTGATACTTTAAAACAAGCTACTGAGCATTGGACTCAAACTGATATAACTACAACTGATATAACTACAATATTGATAATTGTTTTTTTTGCATTAGGAGTAGTAGCCGTTATTGTGGGAGGAATACTATTACAAAAACTACTAAAAACAAAAAATATGCATAACTATTTTTTAAATTTTGCAAAAGAAAAAGAGCTTTCAGAAGATGAAGCAAATATTTTATGGGAATATTCACTAAAAATGGGAAGAGATTCTCTGTTGACATTAGAATTTAAATCTCCTTTTGAAAAAGTTGTAGATCTCTATGTAAAAACAGATCCAAATGCTAATGAAGAGATGGTTCAAGATATGAGAAAAAAATTGGGTTTTGATGTAGTTTATGATTTTGTACCTCTAACATTATCAAAAGATATTGAGATGTATCAAAATGCAAAAATGATTATCAATAACAGAAGTTTTGATGTATCACTGTATGATAAAGATGAGAGATATATGTACTGGCTCTTGCTTGATCTAAAATCTAAACAAGGCATAGAGCCAGGAGTTAAAGTTAAAATAATTTTTATAAGAAAAAAGGATGCAATTTATACTTTAGAATCAACAATTAAAGATATAATTTCTGATGATGGTAAAACAGCCATAAAACTTCCTCACACTTTTGAATTAGTAAGAATTCAAAGAAGAGAGTTTCCAAGAGTAGAAGTAGATCTGTCTGCACTTATTGGTCAAAAAATTAAAAAAGATAATACAGAAAAAATCGTATGGTATCCTGGACAGATAGTTGATATAAGCACTCTTGGTACAAAATTTTGCATAAAATCTGAAGAAAAAGATAATATAAAGATTTCGGTTCAAGAAAAAGTTAGAATAAAATTTGAGTTAGATGGACATAAATATGATCTAAATGCTACTGTAGAAAACAAGGATGAAAGAAAAACAACTTTGTGTTTTGGCCTTAAATTTCAAAATATTAAAGATAAGCAAAAAGATATGATTTTTGAATTTGTTCAAAAAGAGCAGAAAAAATTGGCTAAATTAGCTAAAATGAGAAAATAGGTGAAAAAGGATCTATATTTAAAAAAGAAAAATTTTGAAATCAATACTCTAAAAAATGAAATTGCCAAATTAGACAGCAGCTTAAAAGAGATTGAAAAGAGTATAAATAAAAAAAATATTTTATATAAAAATAGAGAAAAATCGGTATATAATACAGTTATAGAGACACTATCTAAAAATCTTTTTTTATCAACTCTTTTAAAAGAGATTGATATATTAAAAGATAAAAAAGAGTCAATTTTATCTAAGTATAATCAAAAAAAGAGAGATCTTTCAAAGCTTTTGGGTGAAAAAAGGGCTTATGAAAAATATATAGATAAAAAAGTAAAACAACAAAAGAAAATAGAGGATGAAAAAGAGAATCAATATGCAAATGAGATTTTTATTCGTAAATTTTATAATCAGTAGTATTTTACTTTCAAATCTTTTTGCTGATGCAAGAACGAAAGAGATAGAAAAAGAGATTCAAAGATTAGAAAAAACAGAGGATATAGTTAAAAAAGAGATTGATAAAAACGAGGATCTGCTTAAAAAGATAGAAAAAGAGAAAAAAGAGTTAAGCGAACAAAAAGAGAATCTAAAAAAAATGGTTGAAGATATTAAAAAAACAAGATATAAAAATCTTGCTAAAGCCTTTGAGGCTATGGATCCTGAAATGGCTGGTGAAAAAATTTCTAAAATGGATGATCCAAAAAAAGCTGCTTTTATACTATACAACATGAAAGCAAGAAAGGCTGGAGCAGTACTAAACAATGTAGATCCAAAAAGAGTTAGCCAAATAGTAAAAATTCTGACTGATTTAAAAAATAGAAAATGAATATTAAAAAAGTATCAATTTTTGTATTAATATATATCTTTTTAAATTCACTTTTAATATTTTATTTTCAAAAAGATAAAAATGATAGAGTAAAAATCTATTTTAAACAAAAAGTAGACAAACTATATTCTGAGTTTATGGCGACTCAAAATAGTTATAAAATGCTTAGCTCTTTTGTATATGATAATATAAATCAACAAAGAGATATCATAGAGCTTATATATAAACTCTCTAAATCAAATAATAAAGAAAAAATTAGAAAAAATCTTTTTAAAAAACTAAACATTTTTTATCAACTGTTAAAAAAGTATAGTATCTACTATGTTACTTTCTATTATCCAGATGGAAAAGTTTTTTTAAGGATGCATAAACCTTATAAATATGGAGATTATATTTATAAAGAAAATGGATCAATTTTTACAAAAACTTTTTCTCAGTCTACTACTGGAATTATTTATAATTTCCCTATATTTTACAACAGTAAGCTTATAGCTCTTATGCAAACATCTATATCAAACACTGTTTTAAAAATGGAGTTGACTAAACTTTTTCATAGAGATTATGAATATACAATAAATAAAAATTTTATCTCAAACTCTTCCCTAAAAAGTGGCAAAAAACTTTTTATTCAAAGCGATATTAATAGCAACTTTTTTTATGAAGAAAACTCTCTTAATAAAAATAGATTAAATATTGATAATCAAACGATTCATGAAATAAATAGATTAATAAAAACAAAAATCAAAGATAAACTAAAAGAACATAGAAGTTTCGCAATCTCAACTAAATATGGTGGAGAGTGGTATGTTGTAACATTTTTAGCTCTCTATTCAAATTTTAAACATAAATCAAACATTGGATATCTAATATCTTATGAAAAAGATAGCACATATGAGATACTTAATTCAAATTTTATTTACAATCTGCTCTTTGGTAATATAATAATTATTTTAGTTTTATCATTTATCTACTATGTTCTACACATAAATGAAAAGCTTCGACTAATAGCTGTCACAGATAAATTAACAGGACTTCTAAATAGAAATAAATTTTATGAGATTGCAAACAGCGAATTAGAAAGATCACAAAGATACAAAAGGCCTCTATCTATTATCATGTTTGATATAGACCATTTTAAAAAAATTAATGATACTTTTGGGCATGGAATAGGAGATTATGTACTAAAAACCTTATCAAAAATTATCAAAAATAGTATTAGAAAAAGTGATTATCTGTTTAGATGGGGTGGTGAAGAGTTTATTATATTGGCTACAGAAACGAATACTGATCAGGCTAAAACTCTTGCAGAAAAGATAAGAGATGCAATAGAAAAGTATAATTTTGATAAAGTTCATAAAGTAACTATTAGCTTAGGAGTAGCAAGCTATAATGAAGAGATTGATAAAAATAGTATAGACTCTTTGATAAATAGAGCCGATGAGGCTTTATACAAGGCTAAAGAATCGGGAAGAAATAGAGTGGAAATAGCAAATCAATGATTTTTTCTTTTATAGATTTTTGCCAATATTTTAGCAATAGCTTGATATAAGTTTTCAGGGATAAAATCTCCTACTTCACAATTTTGATATAAACTTCTTGCAAGTGGAGGATTTTCTTCAATAAAAACTCTATTTTCTTTAGCTATCTCTTTTATTCTAAGAGCTAACTTATCTTTTCCTTTTGCTACTACTTTTGGTGCATGCATCTTTTCTCTTTCATATTTTAGTGCTACTGCATAGTGAGTAGGGTTGGTTATAACAACATCTGCTTTTGCAACCTCTGCCATCATTCTTGATAGACTCATCTCTCTTTGTTTTTTTCTTATTGCTGATTTTATTTGAGGATTTCCTTCATAGAGTTTTTGCTCCTCTTTTACCTCATGTTTACTCATCTTTAGATTCTCTTCATACTCATATTTTCTAAAGAAAAAATCAATTACAGATACAGGGATGGACAAAATAGCAAAGCCAAGTATCATAATCAAAGAGTATTTTATAAGAATATATCCATCTTGATTTACATCAGTAAATGAAAATCTAAAAACATCTGATAACAAAGTTTTTACCAAATAGTATGCTACAATAGTAGCTGCTACTAATTTAAGAAGATTTTTAAATAGCTCAAACAAGGTTTTAAGAGATATAAGTTTTTGAAGTCCTGATACTGGATTTAATTTATCAAGTTTGGGAGTTAAAGGTTTGAAAGTAAACAAAAAGCCAAATTGAGCAACATTTGATATAAAACCAACTAAAAATAGAGCTAAAAATGGTGGCAAAATCAATTGAGACATAACTTTGATAGTATCCATTAGAGTTAAATGGTTTTTGCTAATCATCAAATCCAATGGATGTGCAAAAATATAGCTAAAATATTCATAAAGTTTTTTATATGCAAAAGGAATATAAAAAAGTAAAAATAGAAAAACAACCAAAAGTGAAGCAGAGATTGGAATATCTTGACTTTTTAGAACCTGCCCCTCTTCTTTTGCTTTTTGCCGACGCCTGGGGGTGGCTTTTTCGGTTTTACTAGGATCTTTAGCCATCTAATGTCCTATTAGTTTTATAAGACCTATATAATCTTCGCCCATTCTTTGAAGAAGAGTTGTTATTGTGTATATCAAAATGGCACTTCCAAAAGATAGAGCCAATAATCCCGCAAAAATCTGCATTGGCAAGCCCACTATAAAAACATTTATTTGAGGAATCAACCTATTAACCAAAGCTAATGCAAGATTCAGTAGATATAAAATAAGAGCAAATGGAAAAGCTATTTGAAAAGCTAAAATAAAGATATATTCACTCTTTTCAATGATAAATTTCCATATATGATTATCTATATTGAGACTATCTAAAGGAATGTAACTAAAACTCATATAGATTGATCCAATAACATATTGATAACTATCTGTAATAAAAAAGATAAAATAAAACAGCAAAATAAAAAATCTATCTAAAACTGATATCTGTCCAAAAGTTGTATCAAAGATATTCACAACGGTTAGTCCCATAAAATAGCTAATAATTTCTGAAGCATAAGCAAATGCTGATATAAAAATATTTACTAAAAGCCCCAAAGAAAAACCAATAAAAAGCTCTTTTAAAATCAAAAAAGCTAAAGTATAAAATGTAAAATCTTTTAGATTAATATCTATATTAATTTTTGAAGCAATAAAAAAAGAAAAACTTATAACTAATAAAATTTTTACATTTGTGGGTATCATAGAGGTGTTTAAAAGTGGAAAACTTAAAAAAAGTGCAATAACTCTTGTAAAAATTAGAGCCATCTCTATGGCATCTTTTGGAGTAATTAGTGTATTCATTGTAGTATTTTTAATATATTTACAAAGGTCTCTTTAAAATACTCTGTCAACATTATAAACATCCATGAACCAAATATAATCATTGCTCCAACTGTAGCAATAATTTTTGGTATAAATGTTATAGTCATCTCATGTATCTGTGTGGCTGCTTGAAAAATACTAACTATTAATCCAACTAAAAATGCAGTCAAAAGCACTGGTCCTCCAACTTTTAAAGCAATAGTTAACATCTGTTCAATCAATGTTATAGCTTGATCTATACTCATTTATAACCTACTATCAAAGCTTTTATCAAAAGTTCCCAACCACCTGCTAAGATAAAAAGTATCAACTTAAATGGCAAAGATATCATCATAGGTGGAATCATCATCATCCCCATTGACATCAAAATACTTGCAACAAGTAGATCAATAACCAAAAAAGGCAAAAAAATCACAAAAACTACTTCAAATGCAATCTTTATCTCACTTACTAAAAATGCTGGAATCAAAGTTGTTAAACTTAAATCATCTATATTTTTTGGTTTCTCTTTTGCTAAATCAATAAATAGTTTTAAATCTTTTTTTTGAGTATTTTCAAACATAAACTTTTTAATAGGTTTTGTAGCTCTATCTATAAACTCCGTATCATTAATCTCTTTATGCATATATGGAGTAATTGCATCTTTATTAATCTCTATAAAAACTGGCTTCATAATAAAAAATGTTAAAAACAAAGATAAAGCAATTATTACTTGATTTGGAGGAGATTGGGGAATTCCAAGTGCATGTCTAAGTAAAGATAAAATTATAACAATTCTTGTAAATGATGTAACAGTTATCAAGATAGATGGAGCTAAACTTAAAACTGTTATTAAAAATAGGATTTTAATAGATATATCTAAATTTTTTAAACTTGCAACTGTATCTTCTATAACTCCCGCTTGAGCACCTGTTGCTAAAATTATTAGAAGAAAAATTTTAACAAAAAATCTACTTTTCACCTTTTTCCCACTCTTTTAGTTTAGAAAA
Source organism: uncultured Nitratiruptor sp. (assembly GCA_913056105.1). Lineage (GTDB taxonomy): Bacteria > Campylobacterota > Campylobacteria > Campylobacterales > Nitratiruptoraceae > Nitrosophilus_A. The sequence continues at coordinate 6,437 of CAJXMB010000064.1, forward strand.
TCCTTTCTCGTCCATTGATAGCAAAAAAAACCTCTCTTTTACCTCTATAAAAAATAGAGCTCTATTTTTTGAAAAAAAGTGTGAATCTAAAATCTTTATATCTTTTTCTTTTTTTGAGGTTAATCTAAATGAATTTTTATTCACATAATAATAAATAGCATATATAAAAATAGTAATTATTGAAAAAGAGGCTAAAAATTTCAATATCTCTATATTATCAAGCAAGGTCTACAATCCTAACTCCATATTTTTCATTGACAACAACCATTTCTGCCATTGCAAATGGTTGATTGTTTATCTCCAAAGAGATATATCCATCGATATTTGCATCAAGCTCAATAATATCACCTATTTTTAAAGAGATGATATCTATTAACATTTTTTTAGTTTTTCCTACTCTTGCATTAATATTTAAGTGTATATCTTTTAAAAAACTAATATCTCTTTTTTCCACTAAAATTCCTTAAGCAGTCTGTATTACAAAGTCTGTAAAATAGACATTTTTAACCCCACCTATAGGCAAAATCGCATTGACTCTTTTTATAATCTCCTCTTTTAACTGCTCAATACCTTCTTCAGTTTTTAACTCTTTGGAACTTTTTGTAAAAAGCAAAGTTGTAATAGCATCCTTTACCTGAGGCTTTCTTTTTTCTAACTCTGCTTTTATTTTATTATCTTGAACCTCTAAAACAACAGAAACTTTTAGATATCTATCTGCATCTCTATCTTGCAGATTTACTATAAATGTACCAACATCAAACTCAACACCTAAATCTTCAACATTTTTTATCTCTTTTACAATCTTTTGGGCCTTTTTCTCACTCTTTTTCTCTTTTTGCTTATCTAAAACTAAAAACTTATATGCAGCAGCTCCACCACCTAAGAGAAGTAGTATAATGATTAAAAGAATTATAAACTTCTTTTTACCTCCCTTTTTCTCTTCTTGCTCTTTAGTCTCTTCTGCCATCTGTTTCCTTTTAAAAACTAAAGGGGAAATCCCTTATCGTTTAATATTCATAGTTGTTTGCAATATTTGATCAGCAGTTGTTATAGTTTTTGCATTTGCTTGGTATGCCCTTTGTGCAGTTATAAGATTTATAAACTCTTGAGAGATATCAACATTACTCATCTCAAGCATACCGCTTCTAATCTTACTTATAACTCCACCTGGAACGATTATAGGAGTAAAGGTTTGTTGATTTGGAAGATATAGATTGTTTCCTTTTCTAACCAATATCTCTTTATCTTTAAATGTTGCAACTGCAAGTCTTGCTATAT
>CAJXMB010000065.1 GCA_913056105.1 uncultured Nitratiruptor sp.
ACTTAACCAGCTTTTTTAATGGCTTGGTAAACTTATATATAGATTTTGGTATAATGACTATAATAAAATATGGAGGTGGTAAATATGCTAAAAAATAATACTTTAAAAAAAGAACCGATAATACAGTATAGAGTCTCTCCTAAGTCTGTTGATGAGATGTTGAAGAGTATTGAACTAAAAACAAAAAAAACTCATTCCAAATCTTTTTATATCTCTCTAAGAAATAGAAAGTTATCGGTATCCAATGCAAGAAAAACAGCTTAATGCTTTTATTTTCGCAGGTGCAAATGCATCTGGGAAATCTACTTTTATCACGCACCTTCTACTAAACAAAGTTATATTTGGAGAATACATTAATCCAGACCTGATTCTAAAAGATGAATTAGAACTTGAAGAAACAACTGAAAACTATTTAAAAGTATTTAAAATAGCCGAAGAAAGAAGATATAACGCTATTAAAAACAATAAAGACATTATCGTTGAAACTGTATTTTCAACACAGGAAAAAATAGATTTTATGTATAAGCTTATAGAAAGTGGCTATCATATTACCTTATTCTTTACTGGTACTGATGATCCTGCAATAAATACATTATATCTATTAGATAGAGTTCAAAATGGTGGTCATGATGTTCCCATAAAAAAACTAATTGCTAGACGATTGAGGGGATTTAACAATATTAAAACAGTATCTAAAGATATTGATTGTTTAATCTTTGTAGATAACAGCATCTATAATGAACCTCCAGTAATTATAAAAAGTATGTATAAAAATAACATTTGCTATATTACGGATAATCATGATAGAGAAGCTACTTGGCTGGAAAATATTTTAAAAGATAACATAAAAGTTCTTCTTGGTGATGAATTAAAAGATGTTCCACAAGAACATTTACAACTATGTGAAAATATACAAAACAGTTCTCATGCTTTTGGAACAACTCTTGAAAAAACATATGTTGAAAAAAATAAGGTTTTAGCCAAACAGCAAAATAAAATAATGCCAGAGTAAACTACACTCCAGCATTACTAACCAGTTTTTTTCTGTTTCGCAATATGCCTATAAAGAGTGCTTCTTCCAACTCCAAATCTATTTGCAACTTGTTGTGAAGTGTTGTTTTGTTTCAGCTCAATTGCTTTTAATACCTCTTTGGCATTAAGTTTTGGTGGTCGTCCCAATCTTTTAAATCTCTCTTTTGCTTTTTGTAGTCCATACGCCTGTTTTTCAACTTTTATATCCTCTATAAACTCGCTCAGGAAAAAGAGCAGTTCATCGAGATTGTAACTGTTTGAAGAGAGATACTGCTGCTTGATAGCTTCTAAAACTATCCCTTTCTCTTCAAGGGTAAACATAAGCTCCAAGAGTGCTTGGACACTGCTTGAGAGAATTGATAATCTTGTAACTACTAAAATATGAAAGTTTGATACACTATTAGTGATTTTTAGCTTGATTTTCTTGCTGGCATATAGCTGGCAGATAATGAATTAAAAAATGAATGAATGATACTTTATGAAGCTCTATACTAAGGGAAATTGTACTGAAAAATTGGCTGGCATATTGTTGGCAAGATGGTGTGTTTTTAAGCTAGTTAAAAGGTGATTTTTTAAAGATTATGAACTATTACTTAGGTAATTTATAAAGTTTATGGTATAATAAAGGTATGAAATTTGAATATGATAGCAACAAATCAGATATTAATAAAGAGAAGCATGGTATAGACTTTGAAGAAGCTAAAGTCTTATGGGAGGATGACAATCTCTTAGAAGTTCCTTTACCTTTTAGCCAAGAAGTACGCCATTTATGTATAGGTAAAATTTTGAATAAACATTATTCTGCTGTAATTACATATCGAAGTAAAGCTATTCGTATTATATCTGTTAGAAGATCAAGAAAAGAGGAGATAAACGGCTATGAAAACAGTTAAAGAATTTGATGAGCTTTTTGATAGCGGAGAGGATATATCAGAATTTGTTGATTATTCAAAAGGGACTAGACCAAACCTTGCTCAAAAGCGAGTGAACCTTGACCTACCAGTTTGGATGATTGAAAAACTTGATAAAGAGGCAAAGAGATTAGGTGTTGCAAGACAAGCTATTATGAAAATGTTTTTAGCACAACATTTAGAGAAAGCCATTTAACTAAAAAATAAAATAGTGCCAGAGTTGAACACCACTTTAGCACTTAACTTAACTAGCCTCTTTGTATTTGGCAATGTGCTTATCAAACTGCTGTACTTTAACCTATCGCAAAGGTGTTTAAATAGAGAGCTTAGATGATTTAGAGGTTAATTTTGGTATAATAATTCAAGATTAAATTCAAGGAGGTAGCCATGCGTAGTTTAAGAGTTGAAGTTAGCGATACTATTTTTGAAAGAGTTATTGCTTTTTTTAATAAATTACCAAAAAGAGATATCAAGCTAGCGATAGATGAAAATGATAAAATTTATACTCCAAAACAATTAAGTTCTCTTTCTATAAAAACTCAAGGTTTTAAATTTAATAGAGAAGAAGCGAATGAGCGATAAAGTTTTCATAGATACCAACATCCTCATTTATGCTTTTTCAGAAGATGAACCACAAAAACAACAAATAGCATTGAGCTTGATTGAATCTGTGACTTATGATGCCACAATCTCTAACCAAGTTATAAATGAACTTGCTAATGTCTTTTTAAAAAAGTTTAAACTTTCTACAAGTGCTGTTGAAGATGCAATTTTAGAGCTAGATTCTCTATTGAACATCGTGAGCTTTGATATATCGACTCAGATTAAAGCATTGAGATTGAAAGAACGCTACAAATTACAATATTTTGATTCTCTGATTATTTCAACTGCTTTAGAAAATAAATGCAGTATCTTATACTCTGAAGATATGCAACATGAAATTGTCATAGATAATCGTTTGAAAATAATCAATCCATTTAACTAAAAAATAAAACAGTGCCAGAGTGAACCCCCACTCCAGCACCTAACCAGTTTTTTTCTGTTTCGCAATATGCCTATAAAGAGTGCTTCTTCCAACTCCAAATCTATTTGCAACTTGTTGTGAAGTGTTGTTTTGTTTCAGCTCAATTGCTTTTAATACCTCTTTGGCATTAAGTTTTGGTGGTCGTCCCAATCTTTTAAATCTCTCTTTTGCTTTTTGTAGTCCATACGCCTGTTTTTCAACTTTTATATCCTCTATAAACTCGCTCAGGAAAAAGAGCAGTTCATCGAGATTGTAACTGTTTGAAGAGAGATACTGCTGCTTGATAGCTTCTAAAACTATCTCTTTCTCTTCAAGGGTGAACATAATTTCTAAGAGTGTCTGAACGCTACTTGAGAGAATTGACAATCTTGTAACTACTAAAATATCATTACTTTTAAGTGTATCTATCACTTTTTCCAGAGTTGCTTTGTTGTGATAATTGAGATGCTCTTTTGGTTCAATATAGATTTTAAAACATCCTGCAGCTATGAGTAATTCCGATTGTTCTTCAACTTCTTCTTTTAGAGAAGCTTTGATATATCCAATTTTCTTCATCGTATCATAGCTCCCTTTACATCATCATCTGTTGGCTTGATATACCCCATAGTGGTTTTTACATCACTGTGACCTATAAACTTTGAGATGATTTTTGCATTGATACCTTTTGCTCCCATTTCGGATATCAGTCCTTGACGGAATGAATGTGAGGTATAACCGGCTCCTAAGACTGATTTCATGACAGCATTGACCTGTGCTATAAATGTAAGTGGGTGCATACCTGCTTTTTTACTCTCATTACTGCCTTTTGCTATAATTTTTATCTGCAGGTCAGTATCAGCAGTAATGGTAAATAGCTTTTTAAGCTGCTTTTGAAACGCATCACCTGCAAAGAGTTTTCTCTCTGATTGAGTCTTTGGCAGAAAAAGCTTTGTCTCTCCATCATTGAGTAGCTCTTTGATGTGGGATAAATTCATCTCTTGCAACTCATTGAGTCTGAGACCTGTAAAATAAAGAATCGTAAAAGCACGCAGTAGATTATCTTTTGTATTTTCTCGTAGAGACTCATCGCCTCTGACTGCACTCATTAACTTTTTATATTCAACTTCGGTAACTGACTCTTTTATCCGTTTGGGTGTTCTTCGTTTAGATTTTACTTTCATATCCTTTTCCTTATAATGTGTCCTTGTATTGGGGTATTTTATGGGGTTTTATTTTTAGTGGCAGAGAAAGATGGGCTCTAAAGCCCTATATTGCGGGAAACCTTATAAAATGGTGCAGTTTATAAGGTTATGATTTTAGAGAGTAGTTACATAGAATAACTACTCCAGCGCTTACCAATAATCTTCTGTGCTTTTATCTTCGCAATTACTTATGCCGATTATTAACACTGCTGCTAATGCACCCAGCATTAATTTCTTCATTTGTGTTTTTTTTCTTTGTTGTCGGCTCTGTGGAGAGATACATTTACTTTTCATCTTGTGCTCCTATTTTTACTTTCAGTACTTTTTGTTTATAGCCATCATTACATACATCATAATTTGAATGGTGGTTTAGATTGTGATTTAATCTTGCTATTTGATGCTCCAGGAAATCTTGCTTATCTTCATAGTTGAAAATAAAGTTTGGATAGAGTGCTTCAATATCATCTTGAATCTCTATTTCTACTGTTACAGTTGCTTTCATAATTCTAAACTTCGCATACAACTGCCGACACACTCTTGAGCAACAACACTTGTAAAAGCATATTCCTGCAGATAAGAGTGCGTTTGTTTAAAGTTTTTAAAGGCTTCTGTTACATCAACTCCATCTGCTGAACCTAAAATCTGTGTATTGTTAATTGCTTTATCATTTGGATCAGATGTAAATCCTTCAGTGGTAAAGAATATAAAACTTTTCATCTTACGCTGCCTGCTCTTCAATCGGCTTATACCAAAATTTTGATGTTGCATCCCATCGAAACCCACACGCTTTTATAGAGTCCTTTTTAGCAAATATATCATCTCCTATAACAACAAGATTGGCTCCTTGTTCTACAATGGTTAATCCCAGATTATAAAGGGATGAGTAATCATGTGGTAGATGTTGCTGGTTTTGGTTATTCGCTTGATAGTTTTGATTTGGCTGTTGCGGCAGCTGATGATTATTTGGCTGGGCATGATGGTTTTTCCTTTTATCGTAAAGTGAATTACCAAACTGATTTCCAAATGTTCGCATAGCTCTTTTTAGTGCATCGGTTACCGCTTCTTTTGCTGCTCCCTCATGTGCATCTGCCAAGGTTTTTGCAACGCCTGTTCCAAATCCTACATCTTCTCTTGCTACTTCTTTGGTGTGGCTTATATCTTTAGCAATTATGCGAACCGTTGCTTTATAGCAGATAACTACATTTTGGTTATGATTTTTCTCTTGGCTTACTTGCTCTAATTTTGATATGTTATAGCTCCAGTTTCCATATCCAATTATCTTATTGGCTGTTTCAATTACATCATGCCCTTCGATATACGAAAGGCTGATATTTCCTTTTTCTCTTGTTTTTATTCTGCTTGCATCAAGTTCATAATTAAGAACTTGCAGTTGTTTTTCATTAAACATAACTTTTCTCCTTTTATGCTGCTTGTTGATTTTCTACTCTATGAAGCAGTTCATCTGTCTGGGTGGTGTTTGCACCTCGTTTAAGATTTACTTTTGCTTTAGGTGGAATTATCTCTTTGGTCTTTATTATCTCTACATACTCTTTGAGATCCTCTTGGAGTCTAGTGTTTTGTAAAAGTGCCTCTTGAAGTGCATCGGTATCAACTTCATATTTCACGAACCCTCTTTTTATAAGTTCTTCATTATTGAGCACCTGCATTGAGATTTTCTCTTTGGAGGATTGTTTGGTAAGGGTAATTGAGCTTATGATTGTTCCTTCTATTCTCTCTATACCGTTTTGTAGTAAAATAGCGGCTGTCACCTCTTTGGAGATATTAAGAGCTGCTGTTAATCTCTTTTTTAAAGCTTGCAATTCTTTTATGTCACGAGAGAGAGTATCTATTTTACCCGAGAGTTCACTAAGGGAGAGTCCTACATAATCTGCTTTTTTATAGTAAGGCTTGGTTGTATCTTCTAAGATGTTTTGCAGGTACTCTTTTAAATAGTGTGTTGCATCTTGTTTTACTTGCTCCATTTGGGTTTGGAGTTGATAGTTTACGAGTTTCATTGTCTGTTCCTTTATGCTGCTACGGAGTAGCTTGGTTCTTTTATGGTAGCTATTCGTTCTGCCAACTCCCATATCTCTTTGTTTATTTGGGTGTCGGTTGTGATTGATTTTATCTCTTTGCTTGTAAAGCGTCTGCCGCTCTCTTTGTTTACTCCGCTAATATTACCACGGATGAGATTTTCTTGGATTACATTGAGCGTTGTATAGAGGTCGTCTTTATAGTCTGCTTCTCTATGGGGAATAAGCAGGTCTTTGTGATTTACTTCTAAATGCTCTTCAAATCTTAAAGGGATGGAGAGTTTGGAAAAGCTCTCTTTTTCGGATTGTGAGAGTTGAATCGAAGATAAAATTTTGATTTTATCTATGAGCTTCTCTTTTACAGCAGTTATTTTTGCAACGGCATGGGCTACATCGTTATCCCTTTCTCCTAAATGTTTAATTTTATAGCTCTCAAACACACTATCACTTATTACTAGACCATTGGCACATACAAATCTAAATATACCTGCAGCGATTGAAAAGCTTTTTGTTCTGTCGTGGCTGTTAAACAGTAGTAACTCTACAGCGTTATCTTGCGGGTGAAGCAAATCTTCAAAGTGACGAAATCGTACACAGTGTTGTTGGAATCCTTGCTTAGCCTCATCTTTTACTCCTGCTTCGCTTACACTTACGGGATACCAGTGGTGCGATTTAATCTCCTCTATTACATCGATAGTTGGGATGAAGTGGTATTTATCCGAAACTTTATAGTGTGGCTCACCCGTAAAGAGTGTTGGTGCTAACTCTTGTAGCTCATGGTTGTTTAATGGGTTGACTGACATTTTTACTTCCTTTTTATTTTAATATCTATGGTTAAAAGCTCTTTAGCTGAAACTTGTTTTTTAACATTTACAGTTGTTATCATCATCCATGACATCTTTAATAGCAGTTCCTACTGTTATTAAAATTCCGATTATTGTCCCTACATTCATTTTTCTTATGCTCCTTGTAATGGGTAGTAGTGAGTATTATTGCTTGGTTGTAATCTAAAGAGTTTTTTCGTTGTAAACTCTTTTTCCATCGCATCCAACTCTTGACTTGTCGGCTCTTTACTAAAGTAATCTAACCACTCGGCAAAGGACAAATCCTCTTGAAACTTTTTTTCCTGCTCTTTTTGCAGCTGCTCTTTTACTCTCATCTTGCACCTCGTAGAGGTTTATCATATACAAGAGCAAAAAGGCTCTTTGGTTCTAAAGTATAAAACTTCATCTCGTTTGGTGTTTGTAACATAGCTTCTCCTGCTTGGTTGATTTTTCAAAGCTTTTGGGGCTTTGCTATGTTAATAATATATAATTGAAAAATTTTGGAATTACAAAAATGAGGGGTGAAAAATATGTGTTTAGTGTTTTATGCTGGATATTTATATAATTTTGGGTGAAGAGGAAAGCTTAGGTAGGAAAAATCCTACTTAAGCTATTTTTATATCGATTCTTTTATCAAATGTTTTGGCTAGTTTTTGTAAAAAGTCTATC
>CAJXMB010000066.1 GCA_913056105.1 uncultured Nitratiruptor sp.
ATATCTCTTTAGAGGTAAATTCAAAAGAGGTTGTTGGACTTTTAGGTCCAAATGGAGCTGGAAAAACTACAACTTTTTATATGATATGTGGGTTAATTGAAGCAACTGATGGAAAAGTTTTTTTAGATGATAAAGATATCTCAAATCTTCCACTTCATAAAAGAGCAAAGATAGGTATCGGATATCTTCCACAAGAGTCAAGCATATTTAAAGAGTTAAGTGTTGAAGAAAATTTGATAGTTGCAGCTGAGGCAAAAAAGATAGATAAAGAAAAAAGAAAAAAAAGAGTTGAAGAGCTTTTGGAATTATTTAATATTGAGCCAATTAGGCATAGAAAAGGGGTTAGCTTAAGTGGTGGAGAGAGAAGAAGGTGTGAGATAGCAAGAGCTTTAGTAAATGAGCCAAAATTTTTGCTTTTAGATGAGCCTTTTGCAGGGGTTGATCCAATTGCAGTGATAGATATTCAAAAAATTATACAGAGTTTAATTCAAATTGGAATTGGAGTGTTGATAACTGACCATAATGTAAGAGAGACTCTGAGTGTATGCGATAGAGCTTATGTTATAAGAGATGGAAAATTGTTAGCAAAAGGGAGTGCTAAAGATATTGCCAAAAACCCTGAAGTAAAAAAACACTATCTTGGAGAGAATTTTAAACTCTAATGAAACAGCTTTTAGAAAATGCAAGAGATGAGTTTTTTGAAGTAAGTTATGAAAAGCCCGATCCCATTTTAGTTGCAAAAAGATATAAAGATGAAAAAATTGCTTTAATTTGCTCACTTTTTGCATATGGAAAAGCATCTTTGATTGTAAAGTTTTTAGACTCTTTAGATTTTGAACTGTTAAAAAAAGATGATGAGATTATAAAACAAAATACAAAAAATCTATATTATAGATTTCAAAACTCTTTAGATGTTGCAAATCTTTTCATAACTCTTAAAAGAGTATCTTTTGAAGACTCATTAGAAGAGATTTTTTATAAAGGCTATAAAAAAGAAAATTTAGTAATAGATGGATTAAGAGAATTAATAACATCTTTTAAAAAAGTTAACAGTTATGATTCAAAAGGGTATAGATTTTTGATAGGAAATCCCCCTCCATTAAATAAAATCACAGGAGTTAGCCCATATAAAAGATGGAATATGTTTTTTAGATGGATGGTTAGAAAAGATAGAGTTGATATGGGTCTTTGGAAGAGGGTTGATAAAAAAGATTTGATTATCCCTTTAGATACACATACTTTCAGTGTCTCTTTAAAGCTTGGGCTTTTGACAAGAAAAACATACGATTTAAAAGCAGCGATTGAGTTAACAAACTCATTAAAAAGGTTTGATAGAGATGACCCAGTAAAATATGATTTTGCAATCTATAGATTGGGTCAAAGTAAAAGTATTTAAAAATCATAAATCTAAAGAGCAATACTTTTAAGTTACTCATAGTGACAAACTCTTGTGCAAAAGGACTATTTGAAGGTTTCAATTAATATGATCTTAATGAAAAAAAAGGTAAAATCAGAAAAATTAAATTTTAGGAGTAAAAATGGAAGGTATTTTTACATTCTTTGGTTCAATTAGTGAAAATCATGCATTTGTATATGTAGCCCATACTCTTTTAACTGCAATTATTGCATTGATTTTAGCAAAAGTAGCAACAAAATCTTTAAGAGTTGTTCCTCAAGGTGTTCAAAACCTAATGGAGTCATACCTTGAAGGTGTTGTGGCTATGGGAAGAGATGTTATTGGTGAGAGTTATGCAAAAAAGTATCTCCCATTAGTAGCAACCTTAGGAATCTTCATATTTATAGCAAATATTATAGGTGTTATTCCTGGTTTTGAATCTCCCTCAGGAAATATAAATTTTACTTTAACATTAGCTTTAATTGTTTTTATATACTATAATTTTGAGGGTATTAGAAGACAAGGAGTTGTTCACTATTTTGCTCACTTTGCAGGTCCAGTCAAATTTTTGGCTCCATTGATGTTTCCTATAGAAGTTGTATCTCACATATCAAGAATAATCTCTTTGTCATTTAGGCTTTTTGGAAATATTAAAGGTGATGATCTATTTTTATGGGTTCTTTTGATGTTGGCACCTTGGATTGTTCCTCTACCAGCATTTGCACTTTTAATTTTTACATCATTTTTACAAACATTTATATTTATGATTTTAACTTATGTATATTTAGCAGGTGCAGTACTTTTAGAAGAAGAGGCTCTATAATTGAAATTTTTAGAAAGTATTATTAGTTTTCTTCTTGGAGTCTTTTGGGCGCTTTTAATTATTAGCGCCTTTTTTACATTTGAGATGTTTTATCCATTTGGTTTATTAAATGCTATTGTTATGACAATTCTCTCTTCATCTTTTTGGCTTTTGATAATAATCTTTTTAGAGATTGCAAATGTTCAGTTTGAAAAATTAAAAGAGGCAAAAAAACAGACAAAGATTTTAGAATCAATTCAAAATAGACTAAATGGATAATATCTACTATCTTATTACCGATCCAAAATATTACTCTCGCAATCAAACTAAATTTAAAAAAGTATTGAGCTTCGCTTTAAATAGACATTTTGTAAATGTTGCTTCCCTAAGAGATAAAGATAATAAAAATATTAAGCCTCTTGCAAAAAGCTTTTTATCTATAACAAAAAAGAGAAAAATCTTTTCTATTTTAAACTCTGATATCGATTTGGCATATTTTTTAGGATTTGATGGAGTTCATCTTCCATCAAATATGATTAACAGAGTAAAAATTGCAAAGAGAAAAAAACTCTTTGTGATTGTGAGTTGCCATAGTTTAGAAGAGATTAAAAAAGCAGAACAATTAAAAGCAGATATGGTAACTTTTAGTCCTATTTTTTACTCTCCAAATAAGGCAAAACCAAAAGGGTTAAAAGAGCTAAGAAGAGCAACTTTTAAATCAAAAATTCTAATTATTGCTTTAGGTGGTATAGTTTCAAAAGAGCAAATTCACAAAATCAAACTTAAAAAAGCAGTTGGTTTTGCTTCTATACGCTACTTTGTAAAATAATTTATCAGTTTTTTATCATTGTTTTTGTAAAATTTCTTAAAATCTAATAAAGGAAATTTATGGAGTTTGAAGTAGTTATAGGCTTAGAAGTTCATGTTCAACTAAATACCAAAACTAAAATGTTTTGCTCTTGTCCTACAAGTTTTGCCGAGATGCAAAATAAAAATACATGCCCAGTATGTTTAGCGCTTCCAGGAGCTCTTCCAGTTATAAATGAAGAGGCAGTTAAAAAAGCTATGATGTTTGGGTATGCTATAAACGCTACAATCAATAAAAAATCAATTTTTAATAGAAAAAACTACTTTTATCCAGATTTGCCAAAAGGGTATCAAATAAGCCAGTTTGAAATTCCAATAGTTGAAAATGGGTATCTATTTATAGAAAAAGAGGATGGCACAAAAAGAAAGATAGGTATAACAAGAGCTCACTTAGAAGAGGATGCAGGGAAAAATATTCATAGCATAGATGTAAGCAAGGTTGATTTAAACAGAGCAGGGACACCACTTTTAGAGATAGTAAGTGAGCCAGATCTTAGAAGTAGTGACGAAGCGGTTGATTATCTAAAAAAACTTCACTCAATTGTTAGATATCTAAATATTAGTGATGCAAATATGCAAGAAGGCTCATTTAGATGTGATGCAAATGTATCTATTAGGCCAAAAGGAGATAGCAAACTATATACAAGAGTTGAGATAAAAAATTTAAACTCTTTTAGATTTATAAAAAGAGCTATTGATTATGAGGTAGAACGCCACATTGAAGCTTGGGAAGATGGGGTTTATGAAAAAGAGGTAGTTCAAGAAACAAGACTCTTTGACTCTCAAAAAGGTGTAACAAAAAGTATGAGAGGAAAAGAGGAGAGTGCAGATTATAGATATTTTCCTGACCCAGACCTTTTGCCTTTAGTAATTCCAGATAGTTTTTTTGAAGAGACAAAAAATATTCCAGAGCTTCCAGATGAAAAAGAAGAAAGATTTATAAAAGAGTATGGTATAAGAGCTTATGATGCAGCTTTGATTGCTTCATCTATAGAGATGGCAGACTATTTTGAAAATATGTTAAAAGAAAAGATTGACCCAAAAAATGCAGTTACTTGGCTAACAGTTGAACTTGCTGCAAGACTTAATAAAGAGAATTTAGATATAACAAAATCTCCTATTGATGCAAAAAAACTCTCAAAACTTATTAAAAGAATAGAAGATAAAACTATCAGTAATAAAGCAGCTAAAGATGTTTTAGACTATTTGATGCAAAATAGTATAGATGTAGATGAAGCGATAGAGAAACTTGGATTAAAACAGATTAGTGATGAAAGTCAAATTTTATCTATGATTGATGATATTTTATCTAAAAACCAAGATAAAGTAAATGAGTATAAAAATGGAAAAGAGAAGCTTTTTGGCTTTTTTGTTGGACAAGTGATGAAAGCAAGCAAAGGCAAAGCAGATCCAAAGCTTGTAAATAGACTCTTAAAAGAGAGACTCTCTTCGTGAAATTTTCAGATATTCTTATAAAATTTGCCTTCTTTTTAGAAGGCTCTACTAAATATCAAAAGATTAAACTTTTTTTTAAAAATCTTCTTGAAAATGAGAGTTTTCCATATAAAAAATATTTTGACTATTTTATGATATTTTTGGTTTTATCCAGTGTGGCAATACTTATAGAAGAGGTTAGAAATCCAATTGATAAAATACTCTACATTTATGATGTATATTTTGTTACAACATTTTTTTTAATTGAGTATATTTTAAGATTTTGGGTTTATAACGATTCTCACAAAATTATCATTGAAGAGTTTGAAACTTCTGCTTTTTTAGAAAAAGAGTTTGATACCAAAAGAGTTGTAAAAGAGATTTTTAAAAAAAAGTTTGAATATATAACTTCCCCTTTAGCCATAATAGACCTTTTAGCAATTTTGCCAAGTTATAGAGAGTTTGGAATTTTAAGAATTTTTATCCTCTTTAGAATTTTTAAACTTATTAGATACTCCCACACAATTACTCAATTTTTTGAAGTTTTAAAATCAAAAAAAGTTGAACTTTATACTTTGCTATTTTTTGTTGCTTTTGTTGTTTTTGTATCAGGAGTAAGTATATATGTTTTTGAAGAGAAACAAAATCCAAATATATCCACACTTTTTGATGCTTTATATTGGGCTTTGGTTACTATGTCAACTGTTGGATTTGGAGATATTACTCCTGTTACACAAGAGGGAAGAGCTATTACTTTAATTATAATAGTTGTAGGAGTTGGATTAATCTCTTTTGCAACATCTATTATTGTTTCAGCATTTAGTGAAAAGATGGATGAGATAAAAATAGATAGAGTTTTGTATAAAATAAAAGATTTAGAAAATTTTTATATCATATGTGGATATACAAATTTAAGTAGCCTATTGGCAGAAAAGCTTCAAAGAGAGGATGAGAATTTTGTTATTATAGATAGTGATGAAGAAAAAGTTAGCGAGGCACAATCAAATGGATATCTTGCATATAATGCAGATGCCTCAAATCAAGAGACTTTTAAAACATTTGATTTTGAAAAAGTAAAAGCAGTTCTTATCTTAACAAAAAAAGAGATACATAATATCTATATATGTTTAAATATTAGAAGTTTTAGTAAAGATGTCTTTTTAATCTCTATAGCTTCAGATAAAATATCAGAAAAAAAGTTAAAATTAGCAGGTGCAAATTATCTAATCTCTCCACATGAGTTTGCAGGAATGTTTGCTTCAAAAGTTTTAGAACAACCATATGTTATAACTGCAGTTAATGATATATTAATGGCAAGGAAAAATGCACTCTGTGAGCAGATAGAGGTTTTGGCTGGCTCTTTTTTAGAAAACAAAACTATTGAAGAGATAGATATAGAAAAATATAAATTAGTTCTGTTTGGAGTATTAAGAGGTGTAGAAGTTGATCTAAAGAGTAAAGAGTTAAAAAGAGAGTTTTTCTTTAATCCAGATAAAGATTTTGTTATATTAAAAAGTGATATTTTGATTGTGATGGGATATAGTATAAGTATAAGATATTTTAGAAAATTGATTACAGAAAGCAGTATAAAAGATGGCTAATAAAAAAGAGAAAATCTTAATTTTCGGCTATGGAAAATATGGTCAATTTGTAGCAAAAGATTTACGTTTAAAAAATTATGATGTTTATATAGCTGAATATAATAAAAGAAATATCAAAAGAGCAAATGAGGATGGATTTAATAAAGTAATATTAGTAGATATTGAAAATGATAATGAGCTTTTGCAAATTTTGTATGATAATGGCTTTAAAAAGATTTTTTGTGTATTGGATAATGAAGAGGAGAATGTCTATCTAACTATTACTTTTAAAGCTATAATTGAAGATATAGAAGTTATTTCTATCTGTGAATCAAGAAAAAGCGAGAGAAAGCTTAGATTAGCAGGAGTCAATAAAGTAATAGATATTATAGAATTAGCAGCAAATAGACTCTTTTTTCTTTTAGAAAAGCCTGCAGTTACATATGCACTTGATGAGATATTTTTTAATGATCCAAATATACTATTTGAAAAGATAGTTATACCAAAAAATTCATTTTTAGATGGTGTTAATATTAATGAGATTGATTTTAGAAAATATAAGATTATAGTTATTGGTGTTGTAGATAGAGAACTTGGAGATAGATTTATATTTATTACAAAAGGGATAAAACATAAATTAGATGCAGAAGATATTTTAATTATCACTGGGAAACAAGATGATATTAAAAGTTTTAAAACTAAATTAAATGAGAGTACGAAATGAAGATAGGAATAATTGGTGCTGGAAAATGGGGCAAAGCTTTAATGTATGCACTTTCGCAAAAAAATGAAGTTTTTATTACATCAAGAACAAAAAGAGAAATTATAAATTTTATATCGCTTGATAAAATTTTAGAGTTTGAATATTTAGTTATTGCTATTTCAGCTCAAGCTACCAAAGAGTGGCTTAAAAAGTATAAATTGGATAAAAATCAAAAAATTTTGGTTGCTTCTAAAGGGATAGATGTTGAAAGTGGTAAGTTTTTAAATGAGATTTATGAAGAGTACCTACCAAAAGAGAGTATCTCATTTTTAACAGGTCCATCTTTTGCAAAAGAGGTAAAAGAGGGACTGCCTACTGCACTTGTTATAAACTCTTTTAATTTAGATTTAGCTAAAAAATTCTCCTCTTTTTTCCCAAATTTTATAAAAACATATATTAGCGATGATGTAATAGGGGCTGAGATTGCAGGAGCATACAAAAATGTTATAGCCATTGCAGCAGGAATATGTGATGGATTGAATCTTGGAAATAATGCAAAAGCATCTCTTTTAGCAAGAGGTCTTGTTGAGATGGAGAGATTTGGAAAATTTTTTGGTGGAAGAAATGAGACATTTTTGGGACTTAGTGGAGCAGGGGATCTATTCTTAACTGCAAATAGCACCCTCTCAAGAAACTATCGTGTGGGACTTGGTTTGGCAAAAAAGAAAAAACTAAAAGATATTTTAGAAGAGCTTAAAGAGGTTGCTGAAGGGGTATGGACTACTAAAGCTATATATAAAATAGCCACTAAAA
>CAJXMB010000067.1 GCA_913056105.1 uncultured Nitratiruptor sp.
CTACACAAAAGCTTTAAAAGCTATGAATGTATATAATTGTTAGAGTTGCCCTTAAGTTAAGCGAGGCTGATTTTATCAAAAAATGTATAATAAATCAATTTTTTGTATAATTTCATCAAATAAATTGTGGAGAGTGGTTTGAAAAAGGGTTTTAAAAAATTTGATGAGTTGGTAAAATCTCTTGAGACTCTTCCAACTATTGGTAAAAAGAGTGCGATGAGGCTTGCTTTTCATATGGTAATGGAAGATAGTTTAGGTGCTTTAAAGATTGCCCACTCTATTGAAAATGCTATAAGGGATTTGAGAAAGTGTAGTAGGTGTGGGGGTTTGAGTGGAGATGAGTTATGTTATATCTGTGCTGATGAGTATAGAGATTCATCAACTCTTTGTATTGTTGAGAGTGCAAAAGATATATTGATTATTGAAGAGATTGGAGAGTATCAAGGAAGATATTTTGTGCTTGACTCTTTAGATGAAAGAATTAAAGTTCTAAAAGATTTAGTTCAAAAAGAAGATATTAAAGAGATTATATTTGCCTTGACACCCTCAATTGCAAATGATGCTGTTATTTTATATGTTGAGGATTTTTTAAAAGATTTTGATATAAATTTTACTAAAATTGCTCAAGGTGTTCCAACTGGAGTAAATTTAGAAAATATAGATACTATTTCGCTAAGTAGAGCATTAAACAAAAGAGTAAAGATTTAGATATAATTTCACAACTTTTAAAAAAGGAAAGAAGATGAGCTGGAATCCAAGTAGTTGGAGAGATTTTCCTATAAAACAGCAACCAACATATAAAGATATAGATAAGTTAAAAAAAGTAGAAGAGGAGTTAAGAACATATCCACCACTTATTTTTGCTGGAGAGGCAAGAGAGCTTAAAGAAAAACTATCTAAAGTAGCAAAAGGTGAGGCTTTTTTGCTTCAAGGTGGTGATTGTGCTGAAAGCTTTGCAAACTTTAATGCTGCAAATATTAGAAATCTATTTAAAGTTTTGCTTCAAATGAATATGGTTTTAATGTACTCTTTTAGAAAACCTATTGTTAAAATAGGAAGAATTGCTGGTCAATATGCAAAGCCAAGAAGTAGTGATTATGAAGAGATTGATGGCATAAAGCTTCCAAGTTATAGAGGTGATATTGTTAATGATATAGATTTTACTCCTGAGGCAAGAGAGGCAAAACCAGAAAAACTTTTAGAGGCATACTATAAATCTGCTGCAACTCTAAACCTAATCAGAGCTTTTGCAAGAGGGGGATTTGCATCTTTAGATAAAGTTCATAAGTGGAATTTAGATTTTGTTAAAGATAAAGATTTGGGTGAAAAATTTGAAGAGCTTGCAACAAAGATAACTGATTCATTAAAATTTATGGAAGCTTGTGGAATAGATATAAAACATACTCCGCAACTAAATCAAACAACTCTTTATACCTCTCATGAGGCACTCCTTTTAAACTATGAGGAAGCTTTAACAAGAAAAGATAGTTTTAGTGGAGATTGGTATGATGGTTCTGCTCACTTTTTATGGATAGGTGATAGGACAAGAGATGTTGATGGGGCTCATGTAGAGTTTTTTAGAGGAATAAAAAATCCAATAGGTGTAAAAGTAGGGCCATCAATGAAAAAAGATGAACTTCTTGAGCTTATAGATAGATTAAATCCTGAAAATGAGCCTGGAAGACTAACCTTGATTGTCAGAATGGGAGCAGATAAGATTAGTAAGCTCTTCCCACCACTTCTTAGAGCTGTAAAAGAGGAGGGTAAAAATGTTATTTGGAGCTCTGACCCAATGCATGGAAATACTTATAAAACCGATAGTGGACTAAAAACAAGGGATTTTGAAAAGATTTTAAGTGAAGTTAAACAGTTTTTCCAAATCCACAAGAGTGAAGGGACATATGCTGGAGGAATACATCTTGAGATGACTGGCTCAAATGTAACAGAGTGCACTGGTAGTATAAGTAGTTATATAACTCATGAGGGATTAAAAAGTAGATACCATACACAATGCGATCCAAGACTAAATGCTGATCAAGCTTTAGAGCTATCTTTTATGATTGCTAAAAGTTTGAAAGATATATAAAAGGGTTTTTTGCCCTTTCTCTTAACCGCAAAATCTTCTTTTAAAAAAGTCATAGTTTAATTTTATTTTAATTTTAATATTGATATTATTAAAAATCTCTATTTAGGTTTTTTAATGATTGAAAAATTAGATTATACTCTTCCTATTGAATTAGCTCCAAAAGTTTGGTGGGTTGGATATGTGATACCAGATGATCCCTTTCAGTGTCATGTATATTTGATAGAAAATGGAAAAGATTCAATTATTATTGATCCTGGCTCTAAAATTACATGGAAAGTTACAAGAAAAAAGATACTAAAAATAATGCCTCTTGAAAATATCAAATATATTATCTGTCACCATCAAGACCCTGATATTACCGCAGCTGTTGAAGATCTACTAAGTGAGATAGGAACCCAAAATAGATTTGTAGTAACTCATTGGAGAACCGCTGTTCTTTTAAAACATTATAATTGGGGGATAGATTTTTATAAGATTGAAAAACATAACTGGAAATTAAAAGCAAAAGATATTGAACTTGAGTTTATTTTTACACCATATATGCATTTTGCTGGAGCATTTTGTACATATTATAAAAAAGATAAAATTCTCTTTTCAAGTGATATTTTTGGAGCTTTTACAGATAGTTTTAAACTTTTTGCTGAGGATAAAGAGGAGTATTTTAAACAGATAAAACCTTTTTTTATGCACTATATGCCAAGTAAAGAGGTAGTAAATTATGGATTAAGCAATATTGAAAAGAAAGATATTGACCTGATTGCTCCTCAGCATGGATCAATTATAAAAAAAGAGTTAATCCCTTATATAATAAAAGGATTAAAAGAGTTAGATGTTGGACTTTATACAGAATTTTACTGTTATGGGGATGCCAAAAAGCTTTTAAAAGCTTTTGATATAATATCTAAACTATATGAAGAACTTTTATTTTTTCAAAATGGTTTATATGATGAGTTAAATAAAATTATCAAAGATTCAAAAGAGCTTTTTGAAATAAAAAAGATTATTTTTATAACCAATATTGATAATGAAATGGCTGTTTTTAATTCTTTTTTAAAAACTCCTATAGAGTTAGGCAAAAAGGATATTAAGCCCTTTATTGATACTTTGTTAAAACAAAAAAGTAAAATCTATTTATCAGATAAAATAGGAGATATAGATTTAAAGAAAAATTTTCTTATATACTCTTTTATTGTTTATGATAAAAATAAAAACAAAGAAGGTATTGGTTATATTCTATTTGATAAAGATTTTAAACTAAAAGATGTAGATTTAGAAATACTAAAAAAATTTGAAAAAATTTTATCTATTTTATTTATTAAAGAAAAAAATTATTATAAAATTGAGAAATATAAAGAGAGTTTAGAAAAGAGAGCTATACATGATGAATTAACAGGATTATATAATAGATATTTTTTAGATAGCATTGTTGATAAGGAGGTTGAAAAAGCAAAAAGATATGGATATCCATTAAGTGTGATAATGATAGATTTAGATGATTTTAAAAAGGTAAATGATAACTTTGGACACGATGTAGGTGATTTGGTATTAAAAGATTTTTCTTCCATTTTAAAAAATAATTTAAGAAAGAGTGATATTGTGATTAGATATGGGGGTGAAGAGTTTTTAGTTTTGATGCCTTTTACAACTAAAGAGAGTGCTAAAAAAGTCTTAGAAAAAATTCAAAAAATTTTACATAACAAATCAATCGTTTTAGACTCAACTACCATCCTATCTTACACTTTTAGTGCTGGAATTTCTCAATATAAAAAAGATGATTCTTTGGATAGCTTAATAAAAAGAGCTGATATGTTAATGTATAAAGCAAAAAGAGATGGAAAAGATATGATTACATTATAGATTTAGCCCCTTTTGTATCTCTTTTTTTATAAGATTTTTTTCAAATCTAAAATCAGTAAAAATTTCAAATGCTAAAACCCCTTGATTTAAAAGCATCTCTTTTCCATCTTTTGTAATCAATCCAAACTCTTTTGAGAGTTTTAAAAATGGTGTCTCTTTGCCATATATTACATCAACAGAGTATTTGGCATTTTTTAAAATCTCTTCTAAAATCTCTTTTTTTAATGGTAAGCTTTCATCATTTAAGCCTGCACTCGTTGTATTTATAATAAGATCATATCTATCTATTTTAAAGTTACTCCAGCTATAAGCTCTATATCCTTTTTTAATAAAGCTTTCTAATCTATTTTCACTTCTATTTAATATGCTAAATTCAACAGTTTTTTCTTTAAAAATTTCAGCAACTGCTTTAGCAGTGCCACCCGCGCCTAAAATCAGAGCATTTTTAAAATCAAACTCTTTAATGGATTCAAAAAATCCAGGCGCATCTGTATTGTAACCAATAAGTTTATTATCTTCTTTTATGATAGTATTTACTGCTTCAATCTCTTTAGCAATTCCCCTAATCTCATCACAAATCTTAAAAGCATCCTCTTTGTAAGGAACGGTAACGTTTGCTCCTTTGATATCTAAACTAAAAAATTTTTTCCTTAAAATCTTTGAATCTTTTAAAAGATATTTTGTATAGCATGCATCTATTTTTAGATTTTTAAAAGCCATATTGTGCATAAGGGGGGATTTTGAGTGTTTTATAGGATTTCCAAATATACAAAAAAGCATTACTCAATCTCGCTTAAAATTTTTAATGTTCTCATTAAGGCTTTAAGTTTATTGTTTATTTCTAAATATTCAAGCTCCTCTTTGCTATCAGCTACTATTCCTGCTCCTGCTTGAAATATAATCTCATCTTTTTTTATCAAAGCAGTTCTTATTGTAATGGCGCTATCCATATCCCCATTAAATCCAAAATATCCGACACTCCCACTATAATAGCCTCTTTTTAAACCTTCAAACTCTGCAATAAGCTCCATCGCCCTAATCTTTGGAGCTCCTGTTACTGTTCCAGCTGGAAATGTAGCCATAAATAGATCAAACATATCGTGCTTTTTGTCTATATCAGCTTCTACATCACTTACCATATGCATAACATGAGAGTATCTTTCTATCCTCATTAGATTTGTTACTTTAACACTTCCTTTTTTAGCAACTCTTCCTACATCATTTCTTCCTAAATCAACAAGCATTATATGCTCAGCTCTCTCTTTTGGGTCATTTGTCATCTCAATTTCAAGCTCTCTATCTTTAACTAAATCTTTTCCTCTTTTTCTTGTGCCAGCTATTGGTCTAAGGGTAATTTTATTATCTGTAAGTTTTACCATAATTTCAGGTGAACTTCCAGCTATTGCAAAATCTTTAAACTCTAAAAGATATAGATATGGAGATGGATTTAAACTTCTTAATGATCTATAAAAACTAAATCTATCTACTTTTGCCTTTTGAGTTAGTCTATTTGATATGACTATTTGAAAAACATCTCCACTTCTTATCATCTCTTTAGATTTTTGAACTATTTTAAAAAATCTATCTTTGCTAAAAGCAAATTTTGGCTCATCTAAAACTTCTGCTTTTTTAAGCTCAATATGGTTATATCCATCTAAAAGATCTTTTTTTAATCTTTCAAACAGATTCTCTTTTATCTCTTTACTTGAAGTTATAAGAGTTATTTTAAAATTTTTATGAGAGTAGCCAACTATAAGTTTTGGTCTTATCATATCAAAATCGGGTATATTAGTCTCATCTTTTAAGCTTTTCATATATCTTTTTAAAACAGGTTCAAATTCTGCAACTAAGTCATATCCAATATATCCAATAAAGCCATCTATAAAACCAATTCCAATCTCTTTTGACTTTTTTTTGAAATACTCTTTGTCAATATTTTGATAATATCTTTTTAAAAAGAGCAGGGGATTTTCTTCAACCTCTTTTATTTTACCTTTTTCATCTTTATAAAAACTTTTGCTCTCTTTATGCCAAACTCTCTCTTTTTCACCTGCAATGATATAGCTAAAATTTCCTTCATTGCTATTAATAGCACTTTCAAACAAAAATGTAATCTCTTCTGGAAAATATTTTTTTACCTTTTGATATATTACAATAGGAGTAAATTCATCTAATATAAAGCTTTGTGAATATATCATTATTTAATCCTAAGAATATAAGCATTTTTATTTATATTTTTTCTAATAGTTGTAAGAGATTTTTTAGCCTCTTTTTTAGATTTAAATGGGCCTATTAAAACTTTTTTGATTGATCGTTTATCTCTTATAACTGTTTTGATTACATAACTAAAACCATCTCTTTTAATCTTATTTAAAAATTTTTTACTTGGAGGAAATCTGAAAAATGCAGCAACTTGAATATAGTAATCTCCTTTAGAGACTGTAGTTTTTTTAGAGTATGTTTTTTTTACTCTTTTTTTGTGGGTTTTTTTTGGTTTTTCTGTTAGCTGTTTGTTCTGGTGAGTTATCTCTTTTTTAGTTTGTGGAATAGTCACTTTTGGTTGTATCTTTTTTTCTATCTCTTGAATTGTAGGATGAGTTTGTTCCTCTTTTGGAGTTATCTCTTTTGGTTTTACATTAAAATCACTCTTCTCTTCTTCAGTTATAGGGATCTCTTGATCAAAACTCTCTTTGCTACTTTGAATTTGCTGATTTTTAGAAGTTTGGGTGATAATCTCTTGATTCGTAGATGGAGATGTCATCTTTACAATAGATATAACTATAATCAATAGTAAAATTGCGACCCCACCTAAAAGAGCAATCTTTTTAATATCAAATTTCTTACTATTTTTATCTAAAATTATATCATCTAACTCACCTGAAGAGTTCTCTATCTTTTTATTCTCTTTGTCATTAAAAATATCCATAGTTTTTTCCTCGTATAATAAATTTATCAACTTACTATATCCAATAGGAGTAGTAAGTTGATAGTTTTTAGACTTTTTGGTAAAGTCATATTGGTTTTACCAACTTCTAAAACAACTTACAGTTAAATAGTTGAATGACAGTCACTTTTTTCCTTAAGAATTTTACTATATCTTCTTAAGAAAAGCATATTGCGTTTAACTAAAGTAACTTACCTATAGGATGCGAAGATAGACACTGTTCTAATCTTCTATAGTTACGAGGCTGTAAGAAAAGTTAAACATAAAAGGATGGACTATGTATTTTGTGGGAATAGATATAGCCAAAAGTTTCCATGTAGCTGCAGTGCTTGGTATAGATAGTGATAAAGTGTTGCATACTTTAAAATTTCATAATGATGAAGATGGGTTTGAAAAACTCTTTTTGCTTCTATCATCTATTGATAAGATATCAAACTTTACTATTGCTATGGAAGCTACTGGATTGCTCTTTGAAAATCTCTATCTTTATTTAAAATCAAAGGGATTTAAGGTAGTATTACTTAACCCTTATCAGACAAATAGATTTAGAGAGATGGATACCATGAAGAAGGTTAAAAACGACA
>CAJXMB010000068.1 GCA_913056105.1 uncultured Nitratiruptor sp.
GATTTGTATCTGCTTTGCTGATTTGATTCAATAAGTGGATAAACTATTAAAACCTGCCTATTTTTATCTATCTCTTTTTTTATATGAACTAAAAGCTCTCTAAAATCCTCTCTTGATATAACTTTAGTAGTAATATCTTTTTTAAATGGACTCTCTTTAATAAAACTAAAATCAATCAAGCTTGAATCAATCATCGCTTTTGTTCTTGGAATTGGTGTAGCAGAAAATTGAAAAAAGTGTGGAGATTTTTTTCCTTCTTGAATTAGTTTTTTAATTTTTTCTCTCTGGTTTGTTCCAAATCTATGCTGCTCATCCACCATTACAACGCAAGCTTTTGGCAAATTTCTGTATAAAAGTGCATGAGTTCCTATAATAAAATCAAAACCATTTAAATCTACTTCTTTGCTTGAAGAGGTAACAAGAGCAATATTAAAATCTTTTAGATACTTTTTTGCTTCTTCATATAGTTGATTTGCTAAAATCGTTGTTGGAGCCATCAAGATTGACTTTTTTGGATAAGCTAAATATGCAGTAGCAAACATAACCATACTTTTACCGCTTCCTACATCTCCTATTATCATCCTTTTAGCAGCTCTTTTCTTTAAAAGGTCATTTTTTATATCATCTATTGCTTTTAATTGGTCATTTGTTAATTTAAATGGAAGAGATTTTAAAAATGGCTCTAAACTCTTTTCTTGACACCTCATCAAAGATGGATTAAAAACTCTTTTTGATTTTAGTTTTTTTAGGTAGTTATAAATCTCTACAAATTTTAGACTCTCAAGATATTTTCCAAAAAATCCTCCATTTTTTTCATACTCTTTCAAAAAAGAGCTATTTGGAAAATGGATTGTGTAGATATTTTCAGCAGTAGACTCATCTAACCCCTCATTTAAAAGATACTCTTTTTTGATATATTTTTCAATTAGTCTTCTAAAAACATCGCCTCTTAAGGGGGTTTTATAGTTTGGATATATTCGGTTTACTAAATTTTCATTTATCTTTTTTGGCTGAATTATTTGAAATTTGGAGTAGTTATACTCAAGTCTTCCATATATAAAAAGATTTTCTTGTCTAAAGACTTTTTCATGATAAAAAGAGTATTTAAAAAATATAATCTCTACATCTTTTTCTAAATTTTTGCAAAGAGCCTGGATTTTTAAATATTTTGGGGTTTTAAATATATTTTTTGACTCTATCTCAAATAGAGCCTCTCTTCCAAAAGGAGTATATTTTTTTAATCTATAATCACTATATTTTATAGGAGCTATCAATGATAGCTCTAAAATATTTGAAATCTTAAGTTTTTTAAACTTCTCTAAATCCTCTTTTTGAATAAGCATCTATTTTGTAACAATTGAAAATGACAACTTTGTAATTTCAGGGTGCTCTTTTATAAAACTATTTAAATCTTTTAAAGATAATTTCTCGATAAGCTCAAGCTCTTTTTTAGAGTATCCAAGCGGTTTTCCCTTATAATACTCATCAAATGCGCGAGATAGTCTTTGTGAGAGTGTCTCATTTCTTAAAGGCTCACTTCCAAGTAAAAATTTCTTTGCACTCTCAAGTTCCTCTTTTGTTGCTCCATTTTTCACAAAATCTTTTATCACTTTTTTAACAATCTTTATAGCCTCATCTTGAGACTCTAACTTTGTTTGAAGATATCCAGTAAAATAGCTATGAGATTTATTTATAGAATTTCTTGAATAAGCCGAATATGCTAATCCTCTTTTTACTCTTATCTCTTCCATCAATCTACTTCCAAATCCACTTGCTCCCAAGATAAAAGAGGCAACTTTTGCTTTATACAGATCTTTATCATCAACTTTTACATATAGAGGTGCTCCAAAGTAGATATATGCTTGTTTTGTATCCTTTTTTACAACAATTTTTTCTTTTTTATCGCTTGCATTGAAAAATCCCAAAGACTCGCTCTTTCCAACACCTAAATTTTCCAAAATCTTTTTAGTATCATCTTTTGCCTCTTTGATACCAATTTTGCCGCCTATTACAACAATTGCTCTTTTTAAAACTAAATGTTTTTTTAAAAACCTCTTTACATCATCTAAAGTAATCTTTTTAATACTTTCAATAGTTCCCAAACTTGGATTTTGCAAAGGAGTATCTTTAAACAAAATCTTTTTTAGATTTACACTTGCTACATAATCAAAATCATCCTCTTTTTTAAAAATAGCTCCTAAAGTATTTGTTCTAACCTTCTCAAAAGCCTCATTGGTTAAATTTGGGTTTTGTAAAAGTTTTGAGATTAGATTAACTCCATAATCAAACTCATCTTTTAATGATGAGATAGATAAACCTAATGTTTCAATCCCACTATTTACTCCAAAATGTATGGCTCTATCTTCTAACTCTTTAGCAAATCCTACATTTTTTAAATCTTTTGTTCCCTGATTTAACATATTTGCACTAAATCTTGCTAAACCAGGTAGATTTTTATCCTCTATACTTCCGCTCTTTTGAAATACAATCTGCATTGAGACAATTGGTAAGTTATCACTTTTTTCATAAATCAAAGGAACTTTTACACCTTTAATCTCAACACTATCTAAAACTGCTCCCATCACAACCCCTTGAAATATTAATATTGCTAAAAACAGAATCTTTTTCATATTTTAAAAACCTTTAAAATATTATAGGCAGTATCTCTTTTTGCAGGAATCTCTCCAACATCTCTAATAAGTCTTATCATCTCATCTTGATTCATTCTATTTTGAGCTCCTGCAGCTTTTACAACATTTTCCTCCATCATAGTTGAGCCTAAATCATTTGCTCCAAATAGAAGTGCTAACTGTCCAATATAACTTCCTTGGGTAACCCATGAGCTTTGGATATTTTTAAAATTATCCAAAAAGAGTCTGCTAACTGCTAAAAGTCTTAAATATCTATTTGAGGAGGTTTTAAATTTAACAATACCATCTTTTTGAAGTTTTGTATTGTTTGGCTGAAAAGACCACATTATAAATGCTCTAAATCCATCAGTTTTATCTTGTAAATCTCTAATCTTTTCCCAATGCTCTACTATCTCTTCATCACTCTCAACTGTCCCATACATCATAGTTGCAGTTGTTTTTAAGCCAATTTTATGAGCGGTTTCGTGAATTTTTAACCAATTGCTTGAGCTTAATTTTTTTGGACTAATTATATCTCTTACTCTATCGCTTAAAATCTCAGCTCCAGCTCCAGGCATAGAGCTTAAACCTTTTGCCTTTAATCTTTTTAGAGTCTCTTCGTAGCTAATTTTACTAACTTTTGATATATAATCAATCTCAACTGCACTAAAGCCGTGAATTGTAATTTGTGGATACTTTTTATGGATATGCTCCACCAAATCTTCATAGTAATCAATCTTTAACTTTGGATGAACCCCTCCTTGAAAAAGTATCTGAGTTCCTCCAATCTCAAGCAACTCTTCAATCTTTTTATCAATCTCTTCGTAGCTTAAGATATAGGCATCTTCATCTTTTGGTTTTCTATAAAATGCACAAAATCCACAATCTACCCAACATATATTTGTATAATTTATATTTCTATCTACTATAAAAGTTGTAATTTTCTTTGGATGAAGCTCTCTTTTTTTATTTAGAGCCATTCTTCCAAGCTCTTTTAGATCAGCTTCTCTTATAAGCTTTAATGCATCACTTTTGCTTAGTCTCACTCTCTTTTCCTTCTAAATCTTTTGCTACTGCATCTAAAATGCCATTTATAAATTTTGAAGATTTCTCGCTTCCAAGTTTTTTAGCAAGCTCAACCGCCTCATTTATCACGATAGCCTTATCGAGATCGCAATATATCATCTCATAAGCTCCAAGCCTCAAAATTGCTCTTTCGATAAAACCTACTCTATCAAAATCCCAATCTTTTAGATGTTTTTTTAACTCCTCATCAATCTTATCTAAATGGTTAGTAGTTCCATCAAAAAGAGATAAAGCAAACTCTCTTTGTTTGTTTCTAATCTTTTTATCTTCTAAAATATCCTTAGCAAACTTTTTTATCTCAGGATTTCCTAAATCATATGCATATAAAAGCCCAATAACTGCCTCTCTTGCTTGATGCCTTGTTGCCATAGATATCCTTAAAAATTTCTATATAAATCAATTAGTTCAATCAAACTTGTCATTGCTTCAAAACCCTTATTTCCAGCCTTGCTTCCAGCTCTCTCGATTGCTTGCTCAATTGTATCAGTTGTTAGGACACCAAAAGTGACAGCTTTTTGATATTTTAAAGTAGTATTTGCAATACCCTTTGTCGCCTCTGCTGCTACATAGTCAAAATGTGGGGTTGAACCTCTAATAACTGCTCCTACGCAACAAACTCCATCATATCTATTACTACTTAAAACCTTATCTAAAGCAAAAGGGATTTCAAAAGCTCCTGGAACTAAGATGAGGTCTAAATTTTTCTCATCCCCTCCGTGCCTTAAAAAAGCATCTTTTGCGCCCTCAACCAACCTATCTGTTATTATATGGTTAAATCTACTAGCAATTATGGCAATCTTTTCACTTCCGGTTAATCTTAATTTTCCTTCAATCAAATTCATAAACACTCCCTTATCCTCTTAATCTTTTTTATAATATTTTTTAAACTGTTAGGTGTTATCATATTTGCTCCATCACTTAGTGCATTTTTAGGGTCATAGTGAGTTTCAAAAAAGAATCCATCTACTCCAACTGCAGCTGAAGCAAGTGATAGTGGCTCAACAAACTCTCTTTGTCCACTACTTTTTCCTCCAGCACCTCCTGGCATCTGAACTGAGTGAGTAGCATCAAAAATCACTGGAGCAAATCTTCTCATAATCACTAAACTTCTCATATCTACAACTAAATTTGCATATCCAAAAGTAGTGCCTCTCTCAGTTAGCCAAACACCATTTTTTTTAGAGATTTCATAGGTTGCCTCTTTTATACTTTTATCTCTTGTTTTTAAAACTTTTAAAACACTATACTTCATATCAGCTGGATTCATAAACTGACCCTTTTTGATATTGATGATTTTATTGGTTTTTGCAGCTTCAACTAAAAGGTCAGTCTGTCTACATAAAAATGCAGGAATTTGCAAAACATCTACAACTTTAGCAACCTCTTCTATCTGATAACTTTCATGAACATCAGTTAAAATTTTATATCCAAACCTCTTTTTAATTTCATCTAACATCTTTAGACCAAGCTTCAATCCTGGTCCTCTATAGCTATCTAAACTTGTTCTGTTTGCCTTATCAAAACTTGCTTTAAAATAAAAATCAATACTTTTATCTTCCTCAAACTCTTTTAACTCTTTTGCTACTCTTTCGAGCTGCTCTTTGCTCTCTATTACGCATGGTCCTGCTATTAAAATCATTTTACCTCTTTTTTTGTTACCAAAATTCCACTAAATATGATAAAGATTATACCTAAAATTTTTATAAAATCTAAAAATGGATCATTTAAAAATACTATTCCTAAGAGTATAGAAAAAGGGATATTTAGATAACTAATAGTTCCAACAATCCCAGCTTTAGTTGCTCCATAAGCCTTTGTCATAAATATTTGAGCTAAGGTTGCTAAAATTCCCATAAAAAGTATATATAGCCACATTATCCCTTTTGGCATAACAAAGCTTGATAGCATAAAATCTAAACTATCAACTTTTATAAATTTTGATACAGCCATTAAGATAATAGGCCCAATAGTTCCAATCCCCATAAAAGATAGAACTATCGCTCTTGTATCATAATACTTTTTTAACTCTTTTACACTAACATAAGCTAATGCCGCTCCAATCCCACTAAAAATTCCTAAAATATCATACTTATCAAATGGTGTATTAAATGGATCAGTAATCAAAATAATTCCAATAAAACCTATAAAAAGAGCAACCCATCCATATCTACCTAAAGCCTCTTTTAGAAACAAAGATGCAAAAAGTGTTGTAAAAATTGGAGAGGTTTTTGAGTATGTCATAGCCTCTCCAAGAGGGATATGAGCTATATCATAAAAGAAGCAAAGAAGTGCCAAAAAACCCATCAATCCTCTAAATAGAAGCAAAAATGGCTTTCCACCTTCATGCTCAAACGGCTTTAAAAACAAAGAGCTACCAACAAAAATAACTCCAAAAATATTTCTAAAAAATACAACCTCTAAAGAGGGGAGATTTTCACTTAAAAGTTTTGCAAAAACACCCATTCCTGCAAATAGCATAGATGCAAGAAGCATATAAAATATCCCTATATCTACTCTCATTTTACTCCTCAAGGGCACCTCTATAATTGTTAGAGTTGCCCTTTACTTAAATTTGTTAATGTTCCAACAATATCTCCAAAAAAGATAACATCTTTTAAAACCGCTTTTTTTGTTATGCCATCTCTATCTATAAGAAGATGAAGCCTACCCTCTTTTGATGCAAATATCTTTTGATGAAGCAACACATCTAAAAATAGTCCATCTTTGCTTTTAAAAAGTTTTGCTAACTTCTCTTTCTCTTTAGAATCTGGCAAAATTATCTCAACTCCTCCATCTTTTCTATCTCCTCCAACTGCATGAAGCTTCATCTGTGTTATATTTGGTTTTAAAAAGTTTTTTAGATTAAAGTATAAACTTAAAATATCATTTTTTGCATAATATTTTAAAACTTCAATGTGTTCATCTTTTTTGCCATTTCTATAAGTGATAGTTATCTTATATATCTTTTTTGCCTTATGGTCAAATCTATATATTTTTACTATCTTTTTAGTTGAGTTTTTTCTAATTTTTTTAAAAAAATTTGGAATTAAAACACCATTTTTTACTACACCCTCACTAATATATGTCTCAATTCTATTTTTACTTAAAAGCTTTGCAAGGCCAGTGGCTCTTGCTTCTATCTTAATAAGATAGTGGTCTTTATCTTTTTTAAAATATGCATTTGCCTTGCCAATTTTTCCAAAAATCCCAAATGTTACTTTATAATCTGCTCGTATTGTATAAGCATTCAAAGAGATTATCGATATCAAAAAAGTTAATAAAAATCTCATAAAGCACCTTTTTGTTATAATTTTATTAAGGACACCTCTAACAATTATATGCATTCATAGCTTTTAAAGCTTTTGTGTAGACGAGGC
>CAJXMB010000069.1 GCA_913056105.1 uncultured Nitratiruptor sp.
AGCAATCGAGGATGATAAAGATTTAGAAAGTATTAAAATGATTAGACCTTATTTTTAGAATTAATTTATATCATAAAATCATAAAAAAAGAGTTTATAACTTATATCGTCCATTCAGGTATAAAAAACAGAAATGATTTTGAAGGGGTTAGGGTTAAATAAAATAGAACTATCAAATTTAAACATCCAGCGTTTACTCTTTTTAATTTATTATAAAAATCTTATCAAAAAAAGAACTTGCAATCTAAATTAGATAATTTTTAAATATACCATTATACATAGATTTACACTTTTTTAGTGTATATAATGATATATCAACACAAAAACCCAAATAGCCAAAGCGGCATTTTACATTATCAATGAATCATTTATCTTTCTTTTTGATACAAAAGTCAAAAAGAATATATTAAAAATTGATATGGATATCAAATAAAAAGGTAGAAATTATTTAAAATTATGTGTAACTTTTAATTATTAATGGTGTATTTTACTATGCATATTAGGGTATATTTGGGTTGCAGTTAGCAATAAATTGTTATAAAGAGTTTTTAAAAAACATTAAAATATGAAGATATATATCCTAAAAGTTATAGCAATTAAGGAGACAAGAGATGGTATAAAAGAGTATATAGATACTTATTGCAAAGAGAGACTTCATTATAGTTTAGATTATAAACTTTAGATGAAGTTTATTACAAAGGTATAAACAGTAAAAATTATAATGCTAAAAAAGCATTACAAGAGGTTGCATAGATGATTGGAATAAGAAAAGATTCATAGTCTATCAAAAGCTTTAAAAGCTATGAATGTATATAATTGTTAGAGGTGTCCTTTAGCAAAAAGCAAAGCTCTATTCCTGTGAACTTTAAGCTAAATTTAGATAAAATTCTCCTTAAAAACGCAGAAAGTAGTAAAATGGCAAAATTTATTTTTGTAACTGGTGGAGTTTTAAGTTCACTTGGCAAAGGAATTTCAAGCGCAAGCATAGGCGCCTTGCTAAAAAGCTCTGGGTTTAAAGTATCTATCTTAAAAATTGACCCATATATCAATATTGACCCTGGAACTATGAGTCCACTTGAACATGGTGAAGTTTTTGTAACTGCTGATGGTGCTGAGACAGATTTAGATTTGGGTCACTATGAGAGATTTTTAAATGTTAATCTATCTAAAAAAAATAATTTTACAACTGGACAGGTATATCTATCTGTTATAAAAAGAGAGAGAAAAGGAGATTATTTAGGTAAAACAATCCAAGTAGTTCCTCATATAGTCGATGAGATTAAAAATCGCATAAGAAAGGCTCAAAAGGGAAATGATATTTTGATAGTTGAGCTTGGAGGAACTGTTGGTGATATTGAAGGGCTTCCATTTTTGGAAGCTATTAGAGAGCTAACTAATGAGTTAGGAGAACATAGAGCATATAATATCCATGTTACATTAGTTCCATATATTAAAGCTGCTGGAGAATTAAAGACAAAACCAACCCAACATAGCGTCCAAGAGCTCAGACGTATAGGTATAACTCCTGATATGATAATAGCAAGATGTGAAGTGCCTCTTTCAAAAGATGTAAAAGAGAAAATTGCAAGAAGTTGTGGTGTAAAAAAAGAGGCTGTTATAGAGGCAAGAGATGCCGAGACAATCTATAAAGTTCCATTAAATTTTTTAAGAGAGGATATCTTATCTCCTATATCAAAACAGTTAAATTTAAATGGCCTCCATCCTGATATGGATGAGTGGGATATTTTAGTTAAAAAGATTATTGCACCAAAAAATGAGGTTACTATCGCTTTTGTTGGAAAATATTTGGGACTTAAAGAGTCATATAAATCTTTAACCGAGGCTTTGATACATGCAGGCGCGCATCTTGATACAAAAGTAAATATCAAATGGGTTGATAGTGAGCTTATTGAAGCAGAAGGTAGCAAAGAGCTTTTAAAATATAGTTCAGGTATATTGGTTGCAGGAGGCTTTGGAGAGAGAGGGGTTGAGGGTAAAATTGAAGCAATAAGATATGCAAGAGAGAATAAAATCCCATTTTTGGGAATCTGTCTTGGAATGCAGCTATCTATCATTGAGTTTGCACGAAATGTTTTAGGTATCAAAGAGGCAAACTCTATGGAGTTTGATATGGATACAAAGTATCCTTTTATATATATGATAGATGAATTTATAGACCAATCTGGACAAAAGCAGATAAGAACTCATAAGTCCCCTATGGGAGGGACAATGCGTTTAGGGGAGTATGCTTGTTTAGTAAAAGAGGGGACAAAACTTTGGGACGCTTATGGACATCAAAGTATAATCTACGAAAGACATAGACATAGATTTGAAGCAAATCCTAAATATAGAGAACTTCTTGAAGAGTCTAAAATGTTAGTCAGTGGAGAGAGTCAAGAGGGCTTAATAGAAGCAGTTGAGCTAAAAGATCATCCATGGTTTATAGGAGTACAATTTCATCCAGAATTTACATCAAGACTTCAACATCCAAATCCTCTTATAAAAGCTTTTATCCATAATAGTATGAAAAAAGAACAAAATGGATGAAAAAATTAACAAAAAAGATAGTTTATGATATTTTAAAAAGTAGATTTCAAGATGGCTTTTTAAAGCTATCTTCTTTGCCACTCCCAAGTAGTCTAAAAGATATTCAAAAAGCTGCCAAAAGAGTAGTAAGAGCCATTGAGTCAAAAGAGAAGATAGTTGTCATTGGTGATTATGATGTTGATGGTGTAGTATCAAGTGCTATAATGAAGGAGTTTTTTGAGTTTTTAGATTATCCAGCAAAGATTATAATCCCAAATAGATTTAAAGATGGATATGGTATAACAAAAAAACTTGTTGAAAATATTAAAGCAGATGTGATTATAACCGTTGATAATGGTATAAGTGCAGTTGATGCAGCTGAGTATTGCAAAGAAAGAGGTATAGATCTAATTATTACAGACCATCATACCCCACCAAAAGAGCTTCCAAAAGCTTATGCAATAATTAATCCAAAACAAAATAGCTGTAATTTTGAATATAAAGATATTTGTGGAGCCCAGGTTGCATGGTTTTTTATAGCTCAGATTAAAAAAGAGTTAAATCTAAATTTAGATATGAAAATCTTTTTGGATCTACTAAGCATTGCTATCATTGCAGATGTAATGCCTCTAACAAATATTAATAGAACTCTTGTTCAAGCAGGACTAAAATATTTTGAAAAAAGCAAAAGAGAGTCTATAAAATTTTTAAGAAAATCGCTGAAAAAAGATAGCTTTAGCTCAGAAGATATAGGATTTACTATAGCTCCAGTGCTTAATAGTGCAGGAAGAATGGA
The DNA here is from genome assembly GCA_913056105.1 of uncultured Nitratiruptor sp. Taxonomy (GTDB): domain Bacteria; phylum Campylobacterota; class Campylobacteria; order Campylobacterales; family Nitratiruptoraceae; genus Nitrosophilus_A. The sequence goes on from CAJXMB010000069.1 coordinate 3,322, forward strand.
TAGCGCTACGATAGCTTTAGATTTTTTAACATCAAAAGATTTTTTTGAAAGCTCAATCTACTATAGCAAGCTTTTAGCTCTTAATAGTCAAAGAAAATTGGAAGAGAGAAGAGTTTTTGAAGAGGCTATTTTGCAAAATAGTAAAGATAATAAGGTGTTTGTAGCAAAAGGTGCAGATTGGCACGAAGGTGTAGTTGGCATAGTTGCTTCAAGAGTAGTAGATAGGTTTAAAAAACCAGCAATAATCTTAACTAAAAAAGATAATTTTTATAAAGGGAGCGGAAGAAGTTTTGCCAATATTGATCTTTTTGAGTTGTTAAATAGCAATAAAAAATTTCTTTATAAATTTGGGGGTCACAAAAAAGCAGCAGGCTTAACTATAAAAGAGGAGAATTTAGATAATTTAATAGTTGGATTAAATGAGGCTATAAAGAGTGTTCCAAAAGAGGATTGGATAGAAGATAGAGGGGTGTTGGGAGAGCTTCCATTTAGTGAAATAGATTGGGAGCTTTTAGAGATTATTGAGATTTTTGCTCCATATGGAGAGAGTAATCCAATGCCAAAATTTGTTACCTTAAATGTAGAGGTGCTTAATTTTAGAGAGGTTGGAGAAAATCAAGACCATCTTTTGCTAACTCTTAAACAAAATAGCAAAGTTTTTCGAGCAATAAAGTTTAGAAATAGCAAAAAAATAGAAAAAGATTTTATAGATATAGTCTATTATCCAATGAAAAATAGTTTTAACAATAGTAACAATATCCAGTTAAATCTTTTAGATATAATATGAAGGATGGCATAATGAATATTTTAGGTAGAGAGATTTTGATATATATAGTTATCTTTTTTATTCTATCTTTTTTGATTCACTACAAAGCATGTATTTCTCATCCAATAGAGCATATAAAATCAATCTCTGCTGCTCCTTTGGGGGTTTTTCATCCATTTTTATTTACATTTATTGTCTATTTGGTAGTGTTAGTTATAAGAGTAATTGTAGCTTTTGTAAAAAAGAGAATATAGGGTACTTATAGCAAAGCCAAAAGGCTTTACTACTACATTAAACCTCTTAGCATTAAATTCCAATACATAGGTTTTAACATATAAAGGTCAAATACCCACCATATCCATCTTGGTTTACTTGGATCTAAAAATGAGAATGTTGGAGCAGGACCATCATAATTAAATTCTGCTAACATAATTTTGCCATACTGAGTTTTTAAAGGACAAACAGTATATCCATCAAATTTTGCTGTTGGCTCTTTTCCTTCCATTACTGAAACCAAATTTTCTTGTAAAATTGGACCATGATGTCTTGCTGAACCTCCTGTTTTTCCAAGAGGAATTCCAAGAATGTCACCAATTCCAAAAACATTTTTATATCTTCTATGTTGTAAAGTATATCTATCTGCCTCCATCCACCCTTTTGCGCTACCTTTTTGCCATGAAATTTCAGAATTTGCTACAGCATCAACACCCTTCATTGGTGGGACTACATGAATGAAATCATAAGGCATTTCAACTTTCTCTTTTTTTTCTATCATATCATACTCTTCTAAGTCTGGATCCCACTCACCTTTTACTGTATAGGTATGTTCGAAAGTAGCAATTTTTTTATCTGCATCTATTGCTATTAAATCATGTCCAAAAGCATCAGTTATATTTGCATAATCTTTTGTTAAATCTACTAATGTTTTATTGTATGCTGGAATTCCAAAAAGTTTTCCACCTTTTTTTGTAAAAGTATATTTTGCATTTTTGTGTATATCTTTTCCTCCAAGTGGGCTATTGCCTCTTAACATATCATCACTTAGATAAAGAATTTTTTGAGGTGCGCCACCACACTTTATAGGAGTGCTTGGTTGAGTACATATTACATGAAGTGGATTGTTTGGATCTCTTTTTTCAGCCTCTTTTCTTAATTGCTTAAACCATTCCCAAGTTACAACACCACCCTTTGCTGTTCCTTTTACAGGATTATTTAAATATACGCTTGATATACCTTTTTGACCAACCAAATCTTTACTCATGCCTTGAATTCTTTCATAGTCATATTGAAGGCCGGTAGCAACAACTAAAAAGTCATATTTAATTTTTTTATTTTTTGCTGTTTCAACTAAATTGTTGTCTGGATCAAAAAACTTTACTTCATCTTTAATCCATTCAACTCCATCTGGAATAAAATCAGCATTTTTTCTTCTGATATCATCTTCTTTGTATAGACCAGCTGCCATAAAAATTTGTCCAGGCTGATAGAGATGTATCTCATTTGGAGCAATCAAGATAATTTTTGCATTTGGAGCAGCTCTTCTTAGTCTTGCTGCAGCCATTATTCCGCCAGCACCACCACCAACAATTACTATTTTTGCCTTTTTATTGCTTGAAGCAGCTTTTGCTTCACTTATGCTTCCACCTCCAATAGTGGCAGCAGCAGCTCCAATCCCCATTATTTTAAGAGCATCACGTCTGCTAAGACCCTCTTGTTTCATAGTCTCTTCTATGATTTCTTGAGCCTTCTTCAAAGATTTTTTATCCATAACTCATCCTTTTTTATTTGATAATGCAAAATTATATCAATACAGTTGTTAAAAAAATATTATTTGGTTAAAAACTTACATATTTTAAAACATTTTTGTTATGAAAATTTAAATAGGTATAGCTCTTATATTTTGGTCTATCTTTTCTTTTAGAATATTTTCTATAGCAAAAAGTGTTCCTGTGCTTGCACTTGCGCATCCAGAACATGCTCCCATATACCTTATATATACATCAGTATATGCGCCATTCTCTTTTATATCGATTATCTCCATATTTCCACCATCCATTACTAAAAATTGTCTAATATTTTCATCTATCACTTTTTCAATGATTTTTCTTTTTTCATCTATTGACATTTCATTAAAAGATTTTGTTTTGTTTTCCATTCTCTCTCCTAAATAAGACTAAATTTATCCTTTTTATACTATCTTTTTAAAACTTATAATTTATTTAAAATCTTTGGCTTTGTGGAGCATTTATAATATTGAAAAACTCCTCTCTTGTTTTTAAATGCTCTTTAAAAACTCCCCTAAGAGCTGAACTAACAGTAGTAGAGCATATCTTTTCTACTCCTCTCATCTCCATACACATATGTCTTGCTTGAACTACAACTCCAACACCTTTTGGTTGGACCGTATCCATAATTGCATCAGCAATCTGTTCAGTCATCTGCTCTTGAATCTGAAGTCTTCTTGCAAAAACATTTACCATTCTTGGAATCTTTGAAAGTCCTACGACTTTCCCATCTGGTATATAAGCAACATGAGCTCTTCCTATGATTGGTAAAAGATGGTGTTCGCACATAGAGTAAAACTCAATATCTCTTACTACTACCATCTCATCATTTGAAGATGTAAAAAGTGCTTCATTTAATACATCTTTTGGGTCTTGATGATACCCCTGGGTTAAATATAAAAAGGCTTTATATACACGCTCAGGGGTTTTTATAAGACCCTCTCTATTTGGGTCTTCTCCAATGATTTCTAAGATTTTTTTAACACTATCTTCAAACTCTCTTTTTTTATCCATTCTTTTCCTTAATTTTTAATTTTTATGAAAGTAAAGCATAATTTTGCTAAAATTGCAACTTAAGGGCACCTCTAATAATTATATGCATTCATAGCTTTTAAAGCTTTTGTGTAGAC
>CAJXMB010000070.1 GCA_913056105.1 uncultured Nitratiruptor sp.
CTAATTCAATAGAATCTTTTTCAATAGGACCTAAAAACTCTACTTTTACCATTTTGTCTCCTGTTGATAAATTATATCAAAAAGTTGGATATAATTTATGTATGATTTTTGGAAAGATTGATTATATAAACCTTTTGCCATTTTATGTTTTTTTAAAAAGAGAGCTAAAAAGCTCCTCTTCAAGAGCTGCACTTGAATATAAAAAAGGAGTCCCTTCACAAATAAACCGAGAGTTTAAAAAAAGAAAGGTTGATGTGGCTGTAATATCAAGCATATTCTCAAATAGAAAAAATTGTACAAATTTAGGAATAGTTGCAAAAGAAAAGGTTTTAAGCGTTATTGTTTGCAAAGGAGAAAGCAGAAAAGATATTGAATCAAACACCTCAAATATTTTGGCACAAATATTAAATATCAAAGGAGAGGTGCTTATAGGGGATAAAGCATTAAAAAGATATAAAAAGGATAAGAGTTGTAAAGATTTAGCAAAGCTTTGGTTTGAAAAATATAGACTTCCTTTTGTATTTGCAAGACTCTGTTTTCACAAAGATAGAAAAATATATGAAAAATTATCTAAAAAGTTTTTAAAACAGAGGGTTAAAATTCCAATGTATATTCTTAAAAGATATGCAAAAAGAACAGATATATCTACAAAAGATATTTTAGACTATTTAAAGCTTATAAGTTATAGAATAGACAAAAAAGAGGAACTCTCTTTAAAAAAATTTATATATCTTTCAAAAAGGGTAAAAAATGGATGAAAATAGACTTCTTATAACTTGTAAAAGTCTAATCAATCAAGATGAGTTAAATATAAAAGAGGATTTAGCTATATATTTAGAAAAAAATGAAATTAAAGTTGAGTTTAATAAAAGTGAGTCTAAGAACTTTTTAAAAATCTACTCATTAAAAAAACTTACTTTATCAAACATTATCCCACTACTACACGATTTTGGCTTTACAATAATAGAAGAGATATCTTTTAAAACTACATTTAATAAAAAAGATATTTTTATTAATAAATTTTTAATAAGTACCCAAGAAGATATCAAATCAAAAGAGGAAAATATCACTCATATTTTACAAAAAGCTTTAAAAAATGAGATTTTAAATCGATGTGCTCTATATGCATTGGCTCTAAAAGAGAATATGAATGAGAGAGAGATCTCACTTCTTAGAGCCATTATTAGATACGAAAATCAACTTGTTTTAGAGTTTAATCTACAAAGAGTTATGAAAACATTTTTAAAATACCCGTTTTTAGCAAAAAGCTTGATTGAACTTTTTAAAGCTAAATTTGACCCATCTATAAAAAATAGAAACTCTCTTATCAAACAACTAAAAGATAGTATAGAAAATTATTTAAAACAAATTCACAATACATTAGAAGATAAGATTATAAGGATTGTCTATATAATAATTCAAAACTCTCTTAGAACAAACTTCTTTTTAAATAAAGAGAGTATTAGCTTCAAAATCAATACTTCAAAACTTGATAGTTTTTTAACAGGAATTCAACCTAAAATTGAGGCTTTTGTATATCATAAAGATTTTAATGGCATCCATCTTAGGATGTCAAAAGTTAGCAGAGGCGGCATAAGATGGAGCGATAGATTGGATGATTTTAGAGAAGAGATAAAATCTTTGATGAGTACTCAAGAGGCTAAAAATGCAATTATTGTTCCATCTGGAGCAAAGGGTGGATTTGTAATTTATAAAGATAAAAAAGATTTGAGTTTCAAAGAGTTTAAAAGATACTACTCACTATTTATAGATGCCCTTTTGGATTTAGTTGATAATAAAAAAGATAGAAATATTGTTAAACCAAAAGATATAATAGCTTATGATGAGGATGATTTTTACTTTGTTGTTGCAGCCGATAAGGGAACAGCCTCTATGAGCGATACAGCAAATGAGATTGCTATAAAAAGAGATTTTTGGCTTGGTGATGCATTTGCAAGTGGAGGAAGCAAAGGCTATAACCACAAAGAGTTAGGTGTCACTGCAAAAGGGGCATGGAGAAGCGTAGCAAGATTTTTTATAGAAAAGGGTATTGATATCTATAAAGATGAGATAACAGTAGTTGGGATTGGCTCTATGAGGGGAGATGTATTTGGTAACGGAATGCTAATAAATCCAAACATCAAACTCCTTGGTGCAATAAGTCACAATGAAATCTTTATAGATCCAAATCCAAACCCAAAAGTTGCATATGAAGAGAGATTAAGGCTATTTAAAGAGGGTAAAAGCTGGGATAGTTATGATAAAAGCAAGATTAGTAAAGGTGGAGGAGTTTTTAGACGAGATGAAAAAGATATAAAACTTTCACCTGAGATTAAGGGCTTATTAAAAACTAAAAAAGATATATTAAGTGCTGAAGAGTTAGCCAAAAGGCTTCTTAAACTAAAAATTGACCTTTTATATAATGGCGGAGTTGGAACATATGTAAAATCGAGTGAAGAGGAGAATATCTATATAAGTGATAAACAGAATGAAAATGTTAGAGTTGATGCAAATAAGCTTAGATGTTTTGCAGTTTGTGAAGGTGGAAACTTAGGCTTTACCCAAAAAGCAAGGATTGAGTATGCAAGAAATGGCGGAAAGATAAATTTAGATAGCATTGATAACTCTGCTGGGGTTAACACATCTGATCATGAAGTAAATCTAAAAATAATATTAAATTCACTAAAAGAGAAAAATATAATAAATGAAGAAGAGAGAACTAAGACTTTAAAAAACCTAACTGATACTGTTTTAAACTCTGTATATTGGGATAACTATCTTCAATCACTCTCAATATCATTAGATGAGATTAGATCATCAAAAGATTTAGAAATTTTTATAAAAACAGTTGAAGTTTTAGAGAAAAATATTAAAATATTTAAAAGAAAAGATTTTGATATACCTAAATCTAAAGATTTTGAAACCATCTTAACCAATCAAAATAGCATCGTTAGGCCAATTTTAGGCATACTTCTGTCTTATTCTAAAATATTTATAAAACAGATCTTACTAAATAGCCAATTTTTAGAGACAAACTTTGCCAAACACTATCTATACAAATATTTTCCAAAAAGTTTTGGAGCTTTGTATGGAGCTGAAATTGAAGAGCATCCTTTAAAAAAAGAGATAATTGCAACTGTTATATCAAATAAAATTATAAACTTTACTGGATCTTCATTTGTGGCTGATTTTGAAGAGCTTCAAGAGGATGGATTTTTGAAAAAAATTGAATCATATTTAGCTATAAATAAGATATTAAATGCAAATGATATAAGATATGAACTATATAGAAACGATTTTAAGATATCTTCAAACATACAATATGAACTTCTTTTAAATTTAGAAGATGTAATAGATTTTAATACTGATTGGATGGTAAAAAAAGAGAAAAAGATTGATTTAATATCTATTTTAAACTATAAAGATGAGTTAGAACAAGTTATAGACAAAAGCAAAGAGAAAATCTCAATCAAAAAAATTACATCAAATGAAAAGATAGATCTCTTCTTTTCACTACTTGATTATCTAAAGTTTATTGCAATTAGTATAGATATAAAGCAAGAAAGCAATGAATCATTTTACGAGATAGCTAAACTATTTTACTTAATCATAGAAAAATTTAAAATTAACTCTATTTTAGAAAAAATAAAAAATTATAAAGCTATTTCAAAATATGAACATAGATTTAAAAAAGAGAGTGAACAACTAATAAAATTTTTCATCAGCAGTATAGTAAAAAATGCATTAAATTTTCCAAGAAAAGATGAAAATATAGAGCACCGCTTTGAAGAGTTTTTAAAAAATAGCTATAAAGATATTAATAAACTTAAAAAAGAGTTAGATGAATTTTGCAATAAAAAAGAGGTAAATTTAATTGAAATTAGTCATATTATTAACTCTTTAGTGTTGCTTGTTATATAAGATTTACTAATTTTTTAGCAAAAAGCTTGTTTTACAATCATCTAAGCTTTTATTAAAGCTGAAATATCAATACTAATACCATCTTTCTCTTTTTCATAATAAACAATTTTAATATCTATTTTTTCACTAAGATTTTTCTTTATTTTGTATGTTTTAGATTTTATACTAATAGGAGTATCTCCAATAAATCCATCAATTCCTTTTGCTTCCTCTTCTATACTTGCTAATCTATACTTTTTATTTAAAAGTTTTGAAACTCTTTTCAAAATAGCCTCTTGAAATCTTAGCCCAATAAAAGTTTTAACAATTACAAGATCATAAACCCATTTTTCTATTAACTTCTTATCAATTTGATCTAAAACCTCTTTAAAATTTTCTATCATATCCATTATTTTATCGGTTGCTATTCTTAAAGCATTGGGATATTTTTCAAGATACCACTTTTCCCACTCTTTTATACTTTTTTTAGGAAATTCTTGAATTAATTCACTCATTTGTCCTACAGCTTTCGGCCTTGTAGCTTGAGCATTTTGATTTGCAAGGTTAAGAATTTGTGTTGAATATTTTGGAAATTCAAAAGAGTCTATTTGTAATAACTCTCTAATCTCTTTATTGGATATTTTTATTTTAGTTTTCATAAGATTTATACCTTTATTTGCATTTTTTCAATACCTATTCTTGAACCAAAATTTAACTTTTTTGGATCTACTTTTTTATCAAATTTTATAGGATCTTTAAATATATATGGCAATCTTTTTATCTCCTCTTTAAAATCAATTTTAGAAAGTTTTTGTTTTTTAAATTCAATACTATTTTCAAATAGAGATTTAGAATCTGCCCCTAATTTTGATTTGATAATTGGAAGAAAATCCTCGTTTATTTCATATCCTATAGAGTTTCTACCACTTATCATAGCTGCTAAAGAGGTTGTTCCGCTTCCTAAAAATGGATCAAGTACTGTTTCGCCAACAAAACTAAACATCTCTATAACTCTTTTTGGAAGCTCCAAAGGAAACATAGCTATATGATTTTCTTGTCTTACTCCATTAAAATACCAATGCCCCGAAAAATACTCTTTCCATTTCTCTTTAGAAATTTTTGATCTCTCTTTAATCTCTTTTGATACCTTAGGCGGCTTTCCCTCTTTTTTAAAAATTAAAATAAACTCATAATCTATCTCGATTATTCCATTTCGTGGATATGGATAAGAGCCCATAATTGAGGCTCCACCCGTTGTATTTTTGGTTGTTCTTTTTTGCCATATAATTGATCCCATATAATCAAAACCGATAGTTTCACAAAATTTGATTATCTCGGTTCTAATAGGAACCACTTTATATCTTCCATAATATACCGATCTTGCAAATTGATCACCAATATTTATTACCAATTTACAACCTGGATGAAGAACTCTATAACACTCATTCCATACTAAATTTAAATTATTAATATACTCTTCATAGGTATGATTAAATCCGATCTGCTCTTTAGCCCCATAATCTTTTAGTTGCCAATAAGGAGGTGAAGTGACAATTAAATTAACTGAAGAGTCTTCAACCTCATCCATTTTTCTACAATCACCAATTATACAGGTATGCTTAGTCTCCATTTTTAAATCCTATCAACTTTTCTACTCTTTTTATAGTCTCCTCTTTTCCAATTATTGCCATAACTACATCCAATGATGGACCTGATAGCTTTCCAAGAAGTGCTACCCTAAGAGGCTGACCAATCTTTCCAAAACCAATCTCTTTCTCTTTTACCACATCTTCCATAATTTTATGAAAATCAACAGATAGATGTGGATTTGAATCTTTTAATTTTTCCAAAAAAGACTCTAAAATCTCTTTGTAATTACCCCTTAAGGCTTTTTTTAGTGCCTTTTTATCATAACTTTGTGGCTCTTCTAAAATCTCTTTTATTTGAATTGCTAAATCTTTTATAGTTTTTGCTCTCTCTTTTAGTGCGTCAAGTAAAATCTCTTTTTTATCGTGATTTTCTAAAAAGATACCAAAATCTTTCAAAAGCTCAACCAATCTATCATTTGAAGAGTTTTTGATATAGTGAGAGTTTAACCACTCTAGTTTACTTAAATTATAAGCCGAAGCAGAGCGATTTATATCTTTTGGATCAAATAGAGCTATCATCTCCTCTTTTGAAAATATCTCTTGATCCCCATGACTCCATCCAAGCCTAACTAAAAAGTTTAAAAGTGCTTCGGGAAGATACCCCATCCTTTTATACTCCATCACATCCATTGCGCCATCTCTTTTTGAAAGCTTTTTACCCTCTTCATTTAGTATCATAGGAACATGATAAAATTTTGGAGGTTTAAATCCCAAAGCCTCATAAACAAGTAGCTGTTTTGGAGTATTGTATAGATGGTCATCTCCTCTTATCACATCAGTTATCCCCATCAAGGCATCATCAATTGCCACTACAAAGTTATAAGTAGGAGTTCCATCGCTTCTTGCAATGATAAAATCATCTAACTCTTCGGCTTTTATAACAATAGTTCCTTTTATGCCATCTTCAAAGATTATATCCCCCTCAAGTGGAGCTTTTATTCTAACAACCGGCTCTGCACCTTTTGGAGGAGTCCCTTTAAAATCTCTATATCTTCTATCATATCTTGGCCTCTCTCCCCTTTTTAGTTGCTCCTCTCTTAATCTATCAAGCTCCTCTTTGCTCATATAACAATAATATGCCTTATCTTCATCCAAAAGTTTTTGAATATATCTTTTATATATATCAAATCTTTTTGATTGATAAACAACTTCTCCATCGTAATCTAATCCAACCCAATCAAAACTTTCAAGTATCGCTTTTGTTGCCTCTTTTGAGTTTCTACTTAAATCTGTATCTTCAATCCTTAATATAAATTTACCACCATTTTTTTTAGCCCATAGCCAGTTAAAAAGAGCTGTTCTTAATCCTCCAATATGTAGATACCCTGTTGGGCTTGGTGCAAATCTTGTTACAACCATCTAAATCCTTTTTTATTTTTTCAAGGGCACCTCTAATAATTATATACATATCATAGAAGGCAAAGTTAGGGTAAG
>CAJXMB010000071.1 GCA_913056105.1 uncultured Nitratiruptor sp.
ATGCAATAGAGCATTTAGCAAAAAGTGAAAGAAATGAACTTTTAAAAGATATTGCTAAGAAAATTTCAAAAGATGAAGTTGCAAAAGAGCAAGGATGGGATGAAGAGGGGATTTTAAAAGTTGTAGAACAATATAAAAGAAAAAATGTTAGAGAGATGATTTTAAAAGATAAAAAAAGGGCTGATGGTAGAGGATTAAAAGATGTAAGACCAATTACAATTGAGACAAATATACTTCCATTAGCTCATGGCTCTTGCCTTTTTACAAGAGGTCAGACTCAAGCACTTGTTACTTGCACAATCGGTGATAAAAAAGATGCACAAATGTTTGAGATGCTTCCAAGTAAAACTCCTGAATATGAGCACTTTATGGTTCACTACAACTTTCCACCATTTTGTGTAGGAGAGGCAGCACCAATAAGTGCTCCATCAAGAAGAGAGTTAGGACATGGAAATCTTGCAAAAAGAGCATTGATGCCAGTAGTAGATATATCTGATGATAAGACTATTAGACTTGTTTCAGAGATATTAGAATCAAATGGTTCCTCTTCTATGGCAACTGTTTGTGGTGGCTCTTTGGCACTTAAAGCTGCTAATGTTGAGATAGCTAATTTGGTAGCTGGAGTTGCAATGGGACTTATTACAGAAGAGAAAAATTATGCAATTTTAACTGATATTATGGGATTAGAAGATCATGATGGTGATATGGATTTTAAAGTTGCTGGAACAAAAAATGGTATAACTGCCCTTCAGATGGACATCAAACTTGGAGGAATAAAACCTGAAATTTTAAAAGAGGCACTTTTACAAGCAAAAGAGGCAAGGCTTCATATCTTAAATATTATGGAAGAGGCTGCTAAAAAGATAGAGATCAATGAAGAGAATCTTCCATCTTCAAAGATTATAGAGGTTCATCCAAGTAAGATTGCTCAAATCATAGGTCAAGCTGGAAAGACTATAAAAGAGATTATAGAGAAGTTTGAAGTAAGCATCGATATAGATAGAGAAAAAGGAAAAGTTAAAGTCACTGGTAAAAGTGCTCCAAAAGTTGTAGCTGCGTGTGAGCATATAGAAAATATCTCAAAAAGAGAGGAAAATATCCCTAAATTTAAAGAGGGAGAGATTTTAAGAGGCAAGGTTAAAAAAGTTACAAATTTTGGAGCTTTTATAGAGCTTCCAGGTGGAGTTGATGGACTTTTGCATATCTCTAAACTCTCAAGCGCAAGAGTTGAAAAAGTAGAAGATGTTATAGATGTTGGAGATGAAGTTGAAGTGGAAGTTCTATCTCAAAAGGGACATAAAATTGAGCTTGCTTTAAAAAATGTTTTATCTTAATTTAACAAAAAACATTATAAAATTTCATTTGCAAAGTGATAAGTAGGGATACGCAATCCGAACGGACTTTGCAAAAATTTTTTAGGAGGATTTATGAAAAAGCTATTTTTTCTTTTAGTGGCATTTGCTGGGTTTGCTTTTGCAAGTGATGGTGAGAGTATGATTCAAGCTTACTCTGTTATGGCAGCTGGTATTGGTTTGGGTATAGCAGCAGCTGGTGGTGGTATTGGTATGGGACATACTGCAGCAGCTACAATCGCTGGAACTGCAAGAAATCCAGGTCTTGGTGGAAAGCTAATGACTACAATGTTCATAGCATTGGCTATGATTGAAGCACAAGTTATTTATACACTTGTTATCGCACTTATCGCACTATATGCAAATCCATTCTTAGGATAATCCTTCAAAGGCTTTTTTGCCTTTGATTCCTCTAAAGCGGCAGTGGCGGAATTGGTAGACGCGCAAGGTTGAGGGCCTTGTGGGATTAGTCCCGTGGAGGTTCGAGTCCTCTCTGCCGCACCACTTAAAAGGCTTACATTGAATATTCTAAGCGTTACTGAACTTAATGAAAAAATCAAAAATCTACTTGAGAGCCACTTTTTAGATCTATATGTTGAAGGTGAGATAAGTAGACCAACTTACCACTCAAGTGGCCATCTATATTTTACTCTAAAAGATAAAGAGAGTGCCTTGAAGTGCGTAATGTTTAGAAGTTTTGTCTCAAAGATGAATTTTAAAATTGAAGATGGCCAAAAAGTTGTAGTTTTTGGAAGAGTTAGTGTATATAAACCAAGAGGCGAGTATCAACTCTATGCAACTGTTATTGAGCCATCTGGAGCTGGAGCGCTTACGATAGCTTTTGAACAGTTAAAAAAGAAGTTAGAAGCAAAAGGGTATTTTGATAAAGCTTACAAAAAACCTATTCCAAAATATATTGACTCTATTGCTTTAGTTACTTCTAAAACTGGAGCAGCTCTTCAAGATATGTTAAGAATTATAAATAGAAGATGGCCTCTTATAAAAGTTTATATTATAAATAGTTTAGTTCAAGGAAGAGAGGCTGCTTTTGATATAGCAGATTCTATAAAGATTGCAGATAGTTTAGGGGTAGATGTAATTGTTGTTGGAAGAGGTGGTGGAAGTTTAGAAGATCTTTGGGCTTTTAATGAAGAGGTTGTTGCTGATGCTATATTTGAAGCCAAAACTCCAATTGTCTCAGCAGTTGGACACGAAATTGACTATCTAATTAGCGATTTTGTAGCAGACCTTAGAGCTCCAACACCAAGCGCTGCAATTGAGATGATATTACCTGATAGAAATGAACTATTTTTATATATAGATAGTTTACAAACTCAGTTAAATAACTCGATGCTAAAAATATTAAAACAAAAACGAGAGCTTTTAGAGTATATGTTTAACTCATTTGAGCATAACTCTCCTATGAAAAGGCTAAATTTTTATATAAAAGATGTTTTATCTTTGCAAAAAGAGTTTAATAGTAGTTTGTTATTTCTCTTAGAAAAGAAGAAAAACTCTCTAAATGAGCTACAAAACCATCTAAATAATGCAATTAAAAATATAGTTACCCATAAACAAAATATTTTAGATAATATAAATGGCAGGTTAAAAGTTGCAATAGATTCTAAAAAAGTAAAAAAAGGGTTTGCTCAAGTAGTAAAAGAGGGAAAAGTTTGTGATTTAAGCGAGCTTAAAGAAGATGATATTTTTGAGCTCCAAGATAGTGAAGTTAAAATAGAGGCAAAAGTTTTAAAAAAGAGCTTTTTGATATAATTGTGGCGTCTGAATAAACCCTGCGAAACAATTTTGTCCGATGGGTCGAAAAGCGATAGCTTCGGGGTTACTTATCGTGACAAACTCTTGTTGAGAAGGGTTTATTCAGAGCTTTCAATTGCAAAATAATGGAGGAGATGATGAAAAAAGGTTTTTCACTATTGGAACTTATGATAGTTATCATAATTTTAGGACTACTTGCTGCTCTTGTTATGCCAAATCTTATTGGAAAGAGTGAAGAGGCAAAGAGAAAGCTTGTTTGCATTCAAGCAAAGAGTATAAAGCAGGCTCTTGATATGTTTAAAGCTGATAATGGTACATATCCAACGACTGAGGAAGGGTTAAAAGCTTTGGTTAAAAATCCTGATCCTACTAAATATAAAAACTTCTCACCAAGTGGATATTTTTCAGAAGGAAAGATTCCAAAAGATTCTTGGCAAAATCCATTTATCTATATTAATAGCAATGGAAATATAGATATTATCTCTCTTGGAAGCGATGGAAAAGAGGGTGGTGAAGGTGATGCAAAAGATATAAGCTATCAAAAAGATTGCAAAAAATAGATGAAAAAATCTTTTACACTATTTGAGTTGATGATAGTTATCATTATAATAGGTATCATCTACTCAATGGTAGCTTTCAACTTTAAAAATATTTCAAAAAAAGAGGAGAAATTAAGTCTTCAAACTTTAAAAACCCATCTTTTAAGATATTTTTCAAATGAGCATTTAACATTTATTTGTGAAGATGATTGTAAAAAGTGTATTTTATACAAAGATTATAAACTTATAAAAAAAGATTTAAATCCGCCATTTCAAGATAGAGATAGTTTAAAATTTTACAAAATTAGTTTAGATGGAACTCTTAAAAAAGCTGATTTTATCCATATCGATGCAAATAGATCAAATCATAGTGTATGTTTTAGATATGATATCTATCCAAATAGTAGCTCAAGCGAGCTTGTTATAGAAACCTCTAAAGAGGTAGTTTATATGATGCCATATTTTAACAAGATAAAAAAGTTTGATAATATCAATGAGTTTAGAGATTATCTTGATAGTCTAAAAAGAGAAGTTGTTAAATGATTTATAAATATAAAGGTATAGATAAAAAGGGAAAAAAGATTAGCTCTCAAATAGAGGCCGCCTCTTTAGAAGAGGCAAAAAGGAAGTTAAGAGTTTCAGGCATAGTTTATAGTTCTATAAAAGAGAGTAGGGGCAAAACTACTTTTAAAATAAATTATCAACAAAAGATTAGCCCAAAAGTTTTATCAGCTCTAAGTAGAGAGCTTGCTATGTTTTTAAAATCAGGCATCCCCATAGCAAATGCTCTAAAAATAATATCCAATCAATACAAAAATGAAAAAAGAGTTCATCTATTTTTAACATCTCTTTATACTCTAATTGATGAGGGAAAAACTCTATACGCTGCTTTAGAAGAGCAAAAGGTATATTCACTTCCTCCATTTTTCAAACAATCCATCAAAGTAGCAGAAGATGGGGGACTTTTAGATAAAGTTTTATTGGAGCTTTCAAGATTTTTAAAAGAGCAAGAGAGAATCAACAAACAGATTCAAAGCTCATTGGCATATCCACTTTTTATACTTATAGTCTCATTTTTTGTGGTTGGGTTTATGCTAAATTTTGTAGTTCCAAAGATTACATCAATTTTTGTAAAGATGCATCAAGAGTTGCCACTTATTACAAAGATAGTTATATATAGTGCAGATTTTATAAAGGATAATGGCTATTTTTTGATTTTTGGTTTGATTGTATTGTCTCTCATTTTTATTTTACTTATGAGATTTAATAAAAGATTTGCAAAGTTTATTGATAGAATGCTTCTGTATACTCCTATTTTTGGAAGCATCATTGAGCAAAATGATTTAGCAAGGTTTGCCTATATGAACTCTTTGCTTTTAAAATCAGGGATTCCTTATGCACAAGCAATTAATCTATCAAGTAATATTATAAAAAATAGAGTTTTAAAAGATATTTTTTTGGAGGCTTCCCAAAGAATAGTAGAAGGTAAAAAGCTTTCCGTTGCACTATCAAACAATAAAGATTATAAGATAAAAGAGTCATTTATACAAGCTATATCTTTGGGAGAAGAGGCAAGTGAGGTTGCGGAGGTTTTAGAAAATATATCAAACCTATATTTTGAAGAGAATAGAGATAAGATTGAGCTGATGCTTTCGCTTTTAGAGCCAGTTATGATGCTAATAGTTGGTGGAGTTATAGGCTTTATTGTAGCAGCAATGCTTCTTCCAATATTTTCTATAAATATAGGATCATCTTGAGAAAGTCAATAGCTCTTTTAGTTACACTATTTTTTATTTTATCTATCAGCGTAGTTGTCTCATATATTTTAGAGATTCAAAAAAGAAGTTTTGAGTTAACAGAGAGTTCAAAAGATATTATCCAACTTCAAGCAGTAGCTTTAGATGTTAGCAGAATCATAAAAAAAATTCCCCAAATCAATGATATAAACAGTTCAAAAGATTTAG
The DNA here is from genome assembly GCA_913056105.1 of uncultured Nitratiruptor sp. Classification (GTDB taxonomy): domain Bacteria; phylum Campylobacterota; class Campylobacteria; order Campylobacterales; family Nitratiruptoraceae; genus Nitrosophilus_A. Next base: position 5,632 of record CAJXMB010000071.1, read on the forward strand.
CTAATTTTTTAGATAGTTTCTCTCAAATTCCACTTCCAATAGCTGATGATTTAATAGCAAATATAGAGATTTCAAGTGCAGCAAACAAGATAAATATCAATTCATTTCCTAAATGGACAGCAAAACAAAAAGAGCTATTTTTAAACTATCTTCAAAATAGATACCAACTCTCTCAACCACAATTTTTCTTAGATATCATTCAAGATTTAACTACAAATAAAAAAAACTACTATCCATTGACATCAATTTTAAATGATAATCCAAAATTTGGCGAGAGCGGAATATACGGTTTTGATGAATTTATGATGGCAATAGATTACTATATAAAAAATAGTTTGGATTATAATATTTTAAATGTTCCTTGGAGAAAGATAATAACTTTTAGCGGCAATGAGATAGATTTAAATCAAATGGATGAAGAGCTTTGGTATCTCTTTTTGCCAAATAGAAGCAAAGATGAGATAAAAAACTTAAAAAATAAAATTTATAAAAATCTTAAAGATATTGAATTAGATGATGAAGAGAAAAAGATATTAAAAAGCTTCAATGTAAAAGCTTTTGTTCCAAAGATAGATATAAAGATAGAGATAAAAAATCAGAAAATTAAGCTTGAATATGATATATCTAAAAAGAAAATTTTAGATATATGTTATAACATTTAATTTTTATATTTTAATTATTGTTTCCTTGGGGGAATTTCTATTGAGATATTCTATACCAAGTTATAAGGCTTGGTTTCTAGTTTTACTGTTTATTCTGTCTTTTGGTTCAGTAGCAACTTATTCACAAACATTTGGAAGATTACGAGGCATTGTAACGGATAGCACGAACGGCGAGGCATTAGCTTTTGCTAACGTTTATATAAAACAGTTGCAAATCGGAACTTCAACAGATGCAAACGGCTATTATTTAATTTCTTCAATTCCAGCCGGCAAAAGAGATACTTTAACAGTATCCTATATTGGTTATCAACCCAAATCCAAAACCTTTATAATATTGCCCAATAAAATTACAAATATTGATTTTAAACTTTCGGTAAGTAATGTTGAATTGTCAACAGTAGAAAAAATCGGCAAAAAAATAGTTGAACAAAATTCTACAGATCTCGGATTAAAAAGAATTTCAATTAAAAGCTTGGAAACACTTCCTAAAGGTGTTGAAACTGATGTATTCCGTTCGCTTCAATATATTCCCGGTGTTAATTTTACCGGAGACGTATCTGCAAAATATTATGTTCGCGGAAGCGACGATAATCAAAATTTAGTGTTGTTAAATGGGGCTACCATTTATAATCCCTTTCATGCTCTCGGCCTTTTCAGTGTTATTG
>CAJXMB010000072.1 GCA_913056105.1 uncultured Nitratiruptor sp.
TATTTAACTTCAATTTTTTTAGTATTTTCTTTCTCTTCTACTTTAGGGATAGTTATATGAAGCACACCATCTTCTACTTTAGCATCAATATTTTCACTATCTGCATCTGATGGTAGTGTAAAGCTTCTCTCAAATTTACCAAAGAAGCTCTCTACTCTTGTATAATCTTTATCATTTTCCTCTTTTTTAAACTTTCTCTCTCCAGAAATTGTTACAACATTATCTTTTACTTCAACATTAATATCTTCCTTTTTAACACCAGGAAGGTCAACTTCTACATAGTAAGCTTTTTCATCCTCTTTTTCATTTACTGCTGGTGCCCATACACTCTCTTTTGAAACTGCTGGAACTGCTGCTCTTTCTAAATCAAGCATACTTGAGATTCTCTTTTCGATATCTCTTAACTCTTTGAATGGATCAATCATTGGTAGCATGTTGCACCTCCTTTTATTTTTTACACTAAAATTTTATCAAATTTAGTCTATCAATGTCAAGTTTTATAAAATTAAAAAACTCAACTATTCTTCTATAACTCTTCCAATTTTTTTATATAAATCCCAATAATAGTTTACAAACTCCTTAATATTTTTATCCTTTGGAAAATATAAGTTTTTCTCTTTTTGGATAAATTTTTGTAAAAAATCTTTTGGATCAGCTTTTTTAAGATAGTAATTACCAACTAAATCTTTATATGTTGAAAAATACCAATTTTTCAATCTCTCATACGTCTCATATGAAAGATTAACCACTAATTTATCTTCGAAACTTAAAACGTTTGAGTCAAAAAGTCCCTTTAAATGCAAAAGCCCCTCTATATAGTATGGCAAAACTTCAGGTATCTCTCTCCAAGAGATTAAAGAAACTGCCCTTTGAACAATATCTTCTAAAACATACTCCCAAAGCTCACTCTCTTCAAAGATAAAAAAGGCTATAAGTCCCCCAACTGTTGCTTTAAACTCCTCTACATTTTTAAATTGACCAGAAACATTCATTATAGCTTCACTGCTCTCATCCATCCAAAGAATATGGCCATACTCATGACCGATAGTTGTAATATCATAAACTCTATGCCAAATATCGGGTTTATCTAAAATTTTTCTAAATCTTTTTACAAGAGTTTTGCCAAAAACCTCTTTTGTTATCTTCATAGGTGGTTTAGATTTTTGAGTAGAATAGATCATGTCTGCATAGGCAAATATTTTTTTGCCCTCTTTTTTGGATACTATCTCATCATTTGGCACAACTTGAGCACTAAAAAGACCATTAAACTCTGCTCCATACCAACTAAAAGCTCTTCCTACATAAAGCTGGACTCTATCTAAATTTTTGATGCTATTTTGAAAAATAGTCTCTTCATTGGCATTTAAATCAAGATATATCTTTTTAAAAGCACTCTTTATTCTATCTTTTACTCTATTTTCTCTAAATTTTGGATTGGAAATCCTGACATCCCACTCTAAAGCGACAGCTTTTCTATAGTGGTCTTCATAATACTCCAAAGGATGACCTATTTGAATAGGAGAGGTTATCTTCATCCAAGCACTATCAACATCAGACCATTTTGGAATAAGTCTGTTTATATCTTCTTCTAAAAGAGCCTCTTTAATCTTTATTAGATAGAAAATCCACTCTCTTTTTAGTCCAAAAACCTCGTCTTCTAAACTATTTAAATTTTCAATAAAAACATCTAACTCTTTTACAACGCTCTTTACCTCATCTTCAAACGCTTTTGAGTATGGAACTATTTCAAAATTTTTGCCATTTATTCTAAGAACTGAATATGCTCTATCCCCCTTTTCTCCATTAACTCCTGGCTCAAAAAGATTTTTTTCATTCAAAATCTCAAAAATTTTCTCTTCATCTCCATTAAAAAGTCTAAAAAGCTCTCTATTTACGCCATTTACAATTTGGGCACTCCAAGAAGATTGCCAAGAGCTCATAGCAACTCCAACTAAGTGCGCTCCTCTTAATATAGCTCTATAAAATGGATTTAAAAGCTCCTCTTTTTCTATTTTTTCAATTAACTTATCAAATCTATCAATATAAAATTTTGCTACCCAAATATAGGCTCTCTCTTTAGCCTCTATAATCTTTTCTTCATCAAAACCATTTTGTTTCATAACTTGAAGAAGTAAATCCTCTCTTAGATTTACAACTCTATTTATTGCTGCAAGTCTTGATTCGCTATTTATTGGAAGATTTAAGTTATCTAAAAACTCATCTATTAAAATTTCCATATCAAAAATTTTTGAATCAATTAAAGAGTGGCTCTTTATAACATCATAAAACTTTTGTAACTCTTTTTGCTCATTTTCTACTAACTCATAAACTCTTTTTAAATCCTCATAAAACTTATCTTTCAATTTCTATCCTTTAAAATTTCTAAAATCTTTTTACCATTTTTTAATGCTTGACCTCTATGAGAAATCTTCTCTTTTATACTGCTATCTAACTCTCCTAAAGTTTTTTCAAAACCTTTTGGAATAAACATTGGATCATAACCAAATCCCCCATTGCCTCTTGCTTCATCTATAACATCTCCATACATCCATCCATGAACAACAAACTCTCCATATTTTGACACAATCGCGATTGCAGCAGTATAGTATGCCAAAGTTCTTTTTAAGCCTCTCTTTTTTAACTCATCTATTAGTTTCTCTAAATTCTCTTTATCAGATGCATTTTCTCCTGCAAATCTTGCACTATAAATCCCAGGGATATCCCCTAAAACTGGAACAGTTATACCGCTATCATCAGATATTACAACTGCATCAAGAAATTTTTGCTTTACTTTTTTATATATAGTTTTTGCCTTTATTAGAGCATTCTCTTTAAAACTTTTTCCATTTTCAATAATCTCAACATCTCCTAAAATCTCTTTATGAGAGGTTACATCATCTAAATCTAAAAACTTTTTTATCTCTTTAATCTTTCCTCTATTTGAAGTAGCTAAAATAATTTTCATTTTTTTACCTTTTGTTTGTTTATTGGTAGTAGAATAACAAAGGAAATTTTATCACAAAGGAGAAAAATTGAAAGAGATTGTAAAAAAGGTTCTACCTTTAAGCCTTATTGTGGCACTTAGGTTTTTTGGTCTCTTTATAGTTTTGGCAGTCCTTTCTCAATATGCTCTTGAGATTAAGGGAGGGACTCCATTTTTAGCAGGTGTTGCATTAGGTGGATATGCACTTACTCAGGCCCTGCTTCAAGTTCCATATGGAGTTTTAAGCGATAAGATTGGAAGAAAAAAGACCATACTTATTGGACTTTTAATCTTTATTGCAGGCTCAATCATCTGTGCTATTGCAGATAATATTTATGTTTTACTTTTAGGAAGATTTTTGCAAGGTGCAGGAGCTATAGGCTCAGTTGTTACAGCAATGATAGCAGATTTTGTAAGAGAGGATCAAAGAGCACATGCTATGGCAGTTATGGGAATGACAATTGCTCTTAGTTTTGCAGCAGCTATGATTATAGGACCTATTATTGGAGGTTTTTATAGTGTTTCAGCTCTATTTTGGCTAACAGCGATTTTAGCAACTTTTGCTTTAACGATTCTTTTTACCGCAGTGCCAGAGCCTCCAAAAATTGTCCATCACTACTCTGAAGAAGAGGCTAAAATCAAACATGTATTTAAAGATAAAGATTTAGTTAGAATGTATATAACATTTCTTTTTCACTCATCTACTATGGCTATTGCATTCTTTTTAATCCCTATTTTGATGAAACAAAAGTTTGGGATGGAGCCACAAGATTATTGGAAAGTATATCTTCCTGCAGTAATTTTTGGTATCTTAGCGATGGGTCCAGCAGCTGTTTTTGGTGAAAAATATCAAAAAGGAAAAGAGGTTTTTATAGCCTCAATACTTTTTATAGCAGCCTCATTTATTTTGATGGGATTTTTTAACTCCATTTGGCTATTTGGCATAGGAGCAGTCTTTTTCTTTATAGGCTTTAATATGTTTGAGCCACTTTTGCAAAGCTTTGTATCAAAGTTTGCTAAAGTTCATCAAAAGGGTGCAGCACTTGGAGTTGCAAACACATTCGCATATGTTGGAATATTTTTAGGTGGTGCAATAGGCGGTCTTTTGTATCAATACTATAAAGAGAGTGGAGTTGCAATTGCAGTTTTAATAGTATCTATCTTTTGGCTATTTTGGATAATTGGCATGAGAAATCCAGGACTTAGAGCAAATCTATTTTTAGATTTTGACAATTATGATAAAGATAAGCTATCTGGACTAAAAGTAGTAGATGGAATTACAGATTTTTATATAAATGAGACAGAAGAGATTATAGTTGTAAAATATGATATTCAAAAGATTAATGAAGAGTATATAAAAGAGTTTTTAAAAAAGAGGTAATCACCTCTTTTTAATTTTTTCAATAATTTTTTCTAGAGTCTCCTCTTCCATCATTCCCAAATGGTATCCTTCATATGTTCCATTCTTATCAAAAAAGAGCATATATGGAATCATCCCCTGCCAACCTGTTAAGTTTGATATATACTCAACGAAATCTTGATTTTGCATATAATCAACGACTGGAAAATTTACACCTCTATTTTTGATAATGCTATAATCTTTTATTGTTAAAGGCTCTTGAACATGAACACCAATTATTTGTAAATCTTTTTTATATTTACTTTGAATCTCTCCTAATATTGGCATCTCAGCTCTACAAGGAGGACAGTTTTTGCCAAAAAAGTCAAGTATTATAATCTTTTTTGGAAACTCTTTAACCTTTACTCCACTCTTATTTATCTCTATATGAATCTTTTTTCCAGTAATCTCATTTAAGACAAAATTTTTTGCCTCACTTGCAAAAACTAAACTTATAGCCATTAAAAATATAACAATTTTTTTCACTACTACTCCTTTATCAACCAAACATCTACTTTTTCACCTATTGTCTTATTGCCCTCATTTGGTGAAGTTATCAAAAGTCCAACATCTCCTAACATATTTGTCATAATTGCACTTGTGCCAACTCTTTTACCTTTAAAATCTACAAAATACTCCCCATCTTCTATATATACATTACAAGCACTGAATTCAGTTTTTTTACTTCTTTTTATAAAATCTTCTTTTAAAGTTGCTTTTACAATTTTTGGTCTATATATACTTCCTTTTAATTTATATAGAAGTGGCAAAACATAAACTAAAGATGTAACTGTGCTTGAGTATGCAAATCCAGGAAGTCCAATAATTGGCTTATTTCCTTTTTGTGCTACCATGATATGTTGGCCAGGTTTTATAACAACCCCTTTAAATGCTACTTTAGCTCCAAGCTCGTCTTTTATTACATCTTTTACATAATCATAATCCCCTACACTAACACCACCAGTTGAAACTACCATATCCGCACTATTTAGAGCCTCTTTTAAAGCTTTGGTAATGCTTTTTTTATCATCTTTAACAGCTCCAAATTGAAGAGGTTCTCCTCCGTGCATTTTGATAATAGCCTCAATTGTATAGTTATTTGAGCTTCTAATTTGAGCACTATTTACTCTTTCTTCGCCAATTTCTAAAACCTCACTTCCAGTAGCTAAAATAGCAACTTTTGGTTTTTGATAAACTTTTGGCATAACAATATTTAAACTGCCCATAACACCAATTTCAGGATAGGATATTATGCTTCCTTTTTTTATTAAAACCTCTCCTTTTTTATAATTTTCTCCAATAGCTCTTACACTAAATCCTTTTGGAACTTCCTCTTTTATAACTATAAACTCCCCTTCAACCTCAACATTTTCTATAGGTATCAAAGTATCAGAGCCTTTTGGCATCAGTGAGCCTGTAAATGTCTTTATACACTCATTTTTTCCAACCTCTCTTTCTATCTTACTTCCAGCAGGATTTTTTGCAACAATCTTTAATTTTTTGTTTTTTTGGTCTTCATATCTTATAGCGTATCCATCCATTCCCGATGTTGGAAACTCTGGGGAGTTAGAAGAAGCAACAATATCCTCAGCTAAAACCCTTCCTAAACAATCAGTTAAAAATAGTTTTTGAACTCCAATTGGCTTAAAATCTAAATTATTTAAAATCTTTATTGACTCTTCAAAACTTATCACTTTTATCTCCCAATATTCCGCTCCCTTTTAGCCTTTGACTTCTATCTTTTGCATAGACTCTTTTTTTATTTATCACATCATATTTCCATATAGGAGCATTTGCTTTGAAATCTTCTACAAACTCATCTATAAGAGATAGAGCCACTCTTCTTTTTGGAGAAAAGACTCCTGCCATAAATGAAGATGAATGAACTGGAACATCTCCAATTGAGTGAGCCATCTTTAAAAATGCATTTTTTTGATTTGCCCTCTCTTGCCACTCTTTAAACCAACTTTTTAAAATTGGCTCATACAGATCAAAACTTAAAGCCTCAATATTGTTTTCATCTCTTACAGTTCCTACAAAAGTTATAAATGCGCCAAAATTCTTTTCTCTTTGCCACTCTTGCCAAGAGGAAAAAATCTTTTCTACATTTAATGGACCGTTATATAGCTCTAACATTTTACCCTCCACAAACTGGTGGGAGCAAAGAGATTTTATCTCCATCTTTTAGAGGAGTATCTAAACTCTCAACCAATTTATCATTTACAGCAACCGCACACTCGCTAAGCCATTTTGAAACCTCTTTATCCTCTTTTAATTTTTGGGCAACCTCTTTTAAGCTTTTTGCCTCTAATTCAATAGAATCTTTTTCAATAGGACCTAAAAACTCTACTTTTACCATTTT
>CAJXMB010000073.1 GCA_913056105.1 uncultured Nitratiruptor sp.
TATATAAGATTAAAGATGTAAAAAAGTATCCATTTTTAGTTCATCATATTGTATGCGATGTTAATGATTATAAAGGTTTGCCTTCGGTAGATTGGATGAAAAGATTTGTCATATTTTCAAAATATACATCAGCAAAAAATGCTGATATTGTTGTAAGTGACTATACTCTAACTTATCAAAAAACTATTATAAGAGGTGGGTTAAATATCTTTCCAAAATGGGCAGATAGAGACCAAAAAAGTTTCTATTATACTTCTTATGAAGATAGACCAACTCTTTATAGAGTTAATCTATATACAGGAAAAAGAGAGAAGATTTTATCAAGTGAGGGCATGATCGTATGTTCAGATGTAAGCAAAGATGGCTCAAAACTTTTAGTAACTATGGCACCTCGCTATCAACCAGATATATATCTATACAATTTAAAAACAAAAACATTAACCCAAATTACACACTATCCAGGAATAGATGTAAATGGAAATTTTATAGATGGTGAAAAAAGAGTTGTTTTTGTCTCAAATAGATTGGGTTATCCAACAATTTTTGTAAAAACAATAGGTAAAAATGGAGTTGAACAGGCTGTTTTTCATGGAAAAAACAATGTTGCATGCTCCTCTTTTGGGAACTATATAGTATATTCAAGCAGAGAGACAGATAATGAGTTTGGAGATAATATTTTCAATTTATACTTAATCTCAACACAGAGTGATTATATAAGAAGGCTTACAGCAACCGGTGTAAACCAGTTTCCAAGATTTTCTATAGATGGAAAAACACTTCTTTTTATTAAACATTACAAAAAACAAAGTGCACTTGGTATAATTAGACTAAATTATAATAAAAGTTATCTATATCCATTAAAAGTCGGAAAAATCCAATCAATTGATTGGTAAGAGTTTTTTAAGAAAATTATAGTAAAATATAAAAAATTTTGATAAGGAGAAATTATGAAAAAGAGTCTATTTATAGGTTTAGTTGCTGCCGCTATGATTTTAGGGGGTTGTGCAAAAAAGAGTGTAGAAGTTGAAGCACCAAGTCAAACAACAACTGCCGCACCAGCTCAAAATGAACAGCCTACAACTGTAGTAAATGAAGGAGAGAACATTAGTAAAGTTACTCCTGAAGAGAAGAGTTTAAGTGAAGAGGAGATGAAAATAGAAAAAATGAAAGCTATTGAGTCTCAAGCAAAAAATATCTATTTTGATTTTGATAAATACAATATAAGAGCTGATCAAGTATCAAATGTTGATTTTGATGCCAATCTTTTTAACAAAGATGATGCAAAAGAGTTTAAAATAAGAATAGAGGGAAATTGTGACGAGTGGGGAACTGATGAGTATAACTATGCATTGGGTCTAAAAAGAGCTAAAAGTGTTCAAGATGCACTAAAAAATAGAGGAGTAGATGTAGAGAGAACAACTCTTATAAGCTATGGCGAAAGCAATCCAGTATGTACTGAACACAATAGAGCCTGTTGGCAAAAAAATAGAAGAGTTGAATTTACTCTTTTACCATAATTAAGATAGAGAGAAGTTTATGAAAATATTAAACCTCCTTTTTCTTTTTTCTCTCTTTCTTTTTGCGAAAGAGCCTTCAGCTTTTGAGGCTGGGAATTTAGATAGTCCTAACCCTTATGGTTTAACAACTTCAGAAAAATATATTCTACAAAATAAAAAAGCGATAAAAAAACTAAAAAATGAAAACTTGCTTTTATCAGAGAAGATAGAGAATCTAAAAGAGGAGTTAGAAGGGTTAAAAAGTGTTACAGAAGGGATAAATAGAAATTTAAACAGTATAAAATTAAAAGTCGATAATATAGATAAAAATAAAATAGCTTCTTTAAAAGAGAATCTATCACAAATAAGAGATGATCTAAATAGGACTATCTCAATTCAAAATGAAAATTACACCCAAATCAAAAATGTTTTAAAAGAGTTAACTTCATTGATAGATAGTATCAATAGTTCATACATAAGCAAAGTCGAGTTTAATAAAGAGATTAAAAATCTATATGCATATATAGATAATAAACTAAAAAAAGAGAGTTTAGCTTCACAAAGTGGAAAATTTTTATATTCAAAGGCAAAAGAGTATTATAGAAAAAAAGATTATAGCAGAGCAAAAGACTGTTTTTTATGGTCTATTAAAAAACATTACAGACCTGCAACTTCATCTTTTTATATAGGAGAGATCTGCTATTATAAAAAAGATTATAGCTGTGCTATAAAGTACTATAAAAAGAGTGCTTCACTCTATTCAAAATCCTCTTTTATGCCAACACTTATGCTTCATAGTGCAATCTCTTTAGAGAAGTTAAATCAAAAAAGAGAGGCAAAGCTCTTTTATGAAAATCTTATAAAAAGATTTCCAAAAAGCAAAGCAGCTAAAATAGCAAAAGCAAATTTAAAGAAGCTAAAATTTTAAATTAATCTAAGTCAAAGAAAAATTTGATAAAATCAAATCTCAATAAAAAAAGAAAGGTTACATATGGCAATCGAAGATAACAAAGTGGTATCACTTGAGTATGAAGTAAGAGATAGTGAGAGTAAAGAGGTTATTGACTCAAACAAAGGACAAAAACCTTTAGAGTTCATCACAGGTAAAAGTCAAATAATACCTGGACTTGAAAGCAAAATCAAAGAGATGGATCTAAACGAAGAGGGCGATGTTTTAGTAAAAGCTGATGAAGCTTATGGTCAAAGAGATGAAAATGCAGTTCAAACTCTTCCAAGAGAGCAGTTTGCTGGTATTGATTTGAAAGAGGGAATGACTCTTTATGGTCAAGGTGAAAATGGCGAAACAGTTCAAGTAACTGTAAAATCTTTTAATGATCAAGAGGTTACTATAGATTTCAACCACCCATTGGCTGGCAAAGATCTACTCTTTTCAGTAAAAATTTTGGGTGTTAGAGATGCTACACCAGAAGAGGTTATGACTGGACAAGTTAACAATCCAGATGAATCTTGTGGCTGTGGCACAGGTTGTGGATGCCACTAATTTCATAACAAATTCAAGAGTCTCGAAAGAGGCTCTTAAATCTGCAAATATTTTAAAAAGCTTACAGATAAATGCTCTCATTGAGGGACCAAAAGGTGCTGGAAAAGAGAGCTTAGCTACATATATATCTCCAAATGCTTTTAAGATCAAAAATGATTTAAAAGATATTGAAAGTGTTGAAAAAAATATAGATGAAATCATTATTTTAAATATAGATAGAGTTAAAAATATCTATCTTTTAGACTCTATTGCAAAAAGATTTAGAATTTTAGCAACAGCATCTAAAACTTTAGAAAACAAAAATCTTCTTGATTTTTTTTCATTGCAAATTTATCTTCCGCCACTAAGTGAGAGAAAAGAGGATATTATACCATTAGCAAGAAAATTTCTTTTTGAATTAAGAGAGATTTTTTCTGAAGAGAATATAGATTTAGATTTAGAAAATATTGAGTATGATCTTAGTGAAAATGGAGATTCAGTTAAAAAGAGTGTTTTTTTAAGCTATTTTTTAAATAGTTTAGATGAAAAGCTTTTATTAGAGCTCATTGAGAGATTTTTAGAAAGTAAAATTGGAACTAAAAATGATTATAAAAACTATCTTTATCTTTATGAAGTACCGCTAATAAAAGCAGGGTTAAGAAAATTTAAGAGCCAGTTAAAAATGGCACAAATGTTTGGACTCAATAGAAATACATTAAGAAAAAAGATAAAAGAGAATGAGGAGAGATTGTGAAAAGAGTAGTTTTTCTTTTTCCAGGTCAGGGAAGCCAAAAAGTAGGTATGGGCAAAGATTTTTATAAAAATTGCTCAGTTGCAAAAGAGTTAGTTGAAGCAGCAAGCGATAGATTAAAAATAGATTTTAAAAAATTGATGTTTGAAGAAAATGATAAACTCTCTCAAACAGAGTTTACCCAACCAGCCATACTTCTTGTAAGCTTAATAGCAAATAGATTGTTTGAGTATAAACCACTCTATGCACTTGGTCACTCTCTTGGTGAATTTAGTGCTCTTTGTTCAGCTAATGCTCTTGATGTTATAGATGGAGTAGAGTTGGTTCACTATAGAGGTAAGTTTATGCAAGAGGCTTCTAAAGGTAAAGATGCTGGAATGATGGCTGTTTTGGGACTGGAAGATAGAGTGGTTGAAGAGATTTGTAAAAATTATGAAAATGTTTGGCCTGCAAACTATAATAGTGATGGACAGATAGTAATAGCAGGATTAAAAAAAGATTTAGCAAAGATTGAGAGTGATTTAAAAGATGCTGGTGCTAAAAGAGTAGTTTTACTAAATATGTCTGTAGCAAGTCACTGTCCTTTGCTTGAAGATGCAAGAAAGCCACTAAGAGAGTATTTAGAAAAGTTTATAAAGAATAATTTTAATTTTCCTATCATTTCAAATGTTACTGCAAAACCATACTCTTCAAAAGATGAAGCTATAAAACTACTTGATAGACAGTTGGTTGAGCCAGTTTTATATAAGCAATCTATTAAAAATATTGAAGATGAAGTGGACGCATTTGTAGAGTTTGGCTCAAATGTTTTAAAAGGATTAAATAGAAGGATTACAAAAAAACCAACATATTCAGTTGTGGATATGAAAACTCTTGAAAAAGCAATTGATGAGGTTGGCAAGCTTGTCGAAAACTAAGTTCACCGAATGGTTTCCGAGGGATATTGAAAAAGCAAGCTCACCGCATCGAGGTGACAATGTCGGATTAACCACAAATCCGTTCATCTCGATACGCTTTGCTACTCGATGAACTTAGTTACTTAAGCTCCCCGAGTGGCAGCGTAGCTGCTGTATCGAGGGGAGAAACTATGAAGTTTAGATCTAAGTTCACCGAGTAGATGAACGAAGTTCATCGTATCGAGGTGACATTACTGATATAGCAAAATTTTAAATTTTTATATTAAGATATAATTATTAGAGATGCCTTTAAAGTATATCAGCAATTTTCCAATGATATTTAACAGCTAAATAACCTATTATGGGACCAATTATTAATGCAATGGCAAAAAGTATATTTGCATCACTCATCGCTTAATTCCTTTAGTTTGTTTTGTAGTTCGCTTAATTTTAAAATATTAGTTGCAATACCAATAATTGCAATGAAAAAACCAAATGATGCGGCTATGGTGACATAAATATTTTCATTTGAATTAATTCCATATAGCCAAGTTCCACCAGCTATTGCTAAATAAGCAATAAGTTTCTTGTTTTAATTTCATTTTATTATAACTAAATTTTTTATTGAACAAAAAAGCTTGAAAAACTAAATTTATACACTCTATGTAAATTTAGTTATAATAAAATAAAAATATTTGAGAGTAAAATATTATGGTAAATATAGAAGAATTAAAACCTCAAATCGTAGAAAGACTAAAACCATTAAAACCAGATAAGATTATACTATTTGGAAGTTATGCCTATGGTATTCCAAATAAAGATAGTGATATAGATCTATTTTTATTAAAAGATGATTTAGAGATAAAAGATATAAAAAAATTTAAATTAGAACTTCAAAAAAGACTTTTTGATATTCAAAAAAAGTATTTATTAGGTATTGATATATTTGTTGATAGCACTAAAAGAGTAAATGATAGAATTAAAAATATCAAAGATCAATTTTATAATGATATAATCACAAAAGGTATAAAAATATATGGCTAATAAAGCTTATGCGATAGAGTGGTTGGGATTGTCTCTAAAAAATCTAAATACTGTAAAATTGCTTTATAATTTAAATCACTATGAAGATATAATAGGTGTTGAGTTACAACAGAGTATATTTTGTTATTAAAAGAAGAGATAAAATAAGATTACCGAGCGATTTCCGAGCGGCTTCGTGTATCACAAGCTAAGCTCCCCGAGTAGCGAAGCGTATTGAGGCGACAAATTTTGTACAATTCCTGAACGTTCCCCCTTGGTACGATAGCTTCGCTATCTACTCGGGGAACTTGAGTCGTAAGCTCCCCAAGTGGTTCTTGAGCAGAAAATCTAAGGTCACCGAGTAAGCAGCGAAGCTGCTGTATCGAGGTGACATTACTGATGTAGCATATTTTAAATTTCACATTAAGATATAATTATGAAAACAAAACAAAAAGCATATGTCTATATACTAAAATGTAGAGATGGTTCATATTATACAGGAAGTACTACTAATTTAGAGATGAGAGTTTGGGAACACCAAAATGGTGAAGGAG
>CAJXMB010000074.1 GCA_913056105.1 uncultured Nitratiruptor sp.
CTTACATTTTCAAAGCCCATTATGAGTATCTAGGGTTATTAGAGGTGCCCTTAATACAATTGAGTTTCATACTATATTTATCGAAAAGTCTTACTTTTCGTAGCTTTTAGTGTTTGTAGTAATTTTAATTCCTACCGCTTTTATGAGCTTTAAACATAAAAGTGCTTAAGGTTAAAATATAAAGATAAGGGGTATTTTTGTTAGCAGATAATGTATTGGATCTTTTAAAACATGAAATATCTGAACAAGAGTATAATCGATATATAAAACAGTTAAAATTTGATGAAAAAAACTCTCACTCTGATCAAAAAGTTTTTACAGCTCCAAATGTATTGATACAAAATTGGATAAAAACAAAATATAGTGAAAAATTAGCACATCTTTTTGAAGTTAAAACTGGAATTAAACCTGATATAAAAATAACCGTAAAAGATAAATTAGCAAATAGCTTAAAAACAAAAACAAAAATAGATATTTATGAAAAAAACAGACCTACGATAAATACTATATTAAATCCTTCATATACATTTGATAGTTTTGTTGTAGGAAGTTCAAATCAATTTGCATACTCAATCGCAAAATCAGTTGCAAAAAAGCCTGGAGTTGTTTATAATCCCATATTTATCTATGGACCAACAGGACTTGGAAAAACACACTTAATACATGCTATTGGAAACTACTCACAAAATTTAGGAAAAAATGTTATTTATGCCACAATTGAACAATTTATGAATGATTTTACATATAATTTAAAAAATCAAACAATGGATAGATTTAGAGAAAAATACCGTGATTGTGATATTTTGCTTATAGATGATACACAATTTTTATCAAATAAAATACAGACTCAAGAGGAGTTTTTTCACACTTTTAATGAACTTCATTCTACAGGAAAACAGATAGTTCTAACTTCTGATAAACCACCTAAAATGATAAATGGTTTAGAAGAGAGATTAAAGAGCAGATTTGAATGGGGAACGATAGCAGATATTGGTATACCGGAACTAGAGACAAAAATAGCTATTATTCAAAAGAAGTGTGAGTTAGATGGTATTAATCTTAATAATAGTGTGATAAATTATATAGCAACTAATATGGGTGATAATATAAGAGAGATAGAAGGTGCCATTATAAATCTAAATGCTTATGCTACCTTAATGAGACAAGAGATTACTATAGACTTTGCAAAAAATGTTATAAAGGCACAGATTAAAGAGAAAAAAAGAAATATCACACTTGAAGATATTATAAAAGTAATTTCAAGAGAGTTAAATATAAAACCAAGTGAAATAAAATCTAAAAAAAGAAATAGAAATATAGTCGAAGCAAGAAGAGTAGGAATTTATTTAGCAAGAACTCTTACGCAAAACTCTATGGTTTCACTTGCATCATTTTTTAGCATGAAAGATTACTCGGCAGTTTCACATAATATGAAAAAAATAAATGAATTAATAGAGACTAATGAGACATTTAAACTAAAAGTAGATGAAATTAAAAACAAAATTTTAACAAAAGGTGCAGAAGGTTAAGTAAAAATATGTGAAAACATATGAAAAACAGATAATTTTTATTCATATGTTTTTTTCCTATTTATCAGGGTTTAAAGTGGATATTCACTTATTCATCCTAAACTACTACTTCTACTTCTTCTATTTAAAAATAAAAAGGAGATTTGATGAAAGTTTCAATCAATAAAGGTGTATTGGAAACAATACTCATAAATACACAACCATATTTAGAGAAAAAAGATTTAAGCCAAGTTACATCTCATATTTTAATAAATGCAGTAGAAGATGAATTAACTTTAAAAGCTACTGATTTTGAAATAGGCTTAAATTACAATACCAAAAATGTTAAAATAGTTGATCATGGAACTGCTACTGCAAATGGTAAAAAACTTTTAGATATAATAAAAATACTAAAAGATGATGAAGTTGTACTCGAAACTATAAATGATAATTTATATATAAAACAAAAAAATTCTAAATTCAAACTACCTATGTTTAATCCTAATGAATTTCCATCATTTCCTAAAATTGATAATAAATCAAAATTTAATATTAATAGCTCTTTATTTGTAAGATCTATTAAAAAAATTGCTCCTGCAATTGATAACAATAATCCAAAGTTTGAATTAAATGGTGCATTAATTGATATTAAAAATGATTTTATTAATTTAGTTTCAACTGATACTAGAAGACTTGCTCTTGTTAAACTTGAAAATAGTACGGGAAATAATTTCTCTTTAATAATACCAAAAAAAGCTATTGGTGAAATACAAAAACTCTTTTTTGATGAAATAGAAATTTATTATGATGAAAATACTCTAATAGCAAAATCATCAAATTTTCAATTTTTTACAAAACTAATAAATGGTAAATTTCCTGATTATGAAAGAATTATTCCCAAAGATAAAAAATTTAGATTACTTTTAAATAGAAATAAAATAGTAGAAGCAGTAAAACAAATTTCAATCATATCAAATGAGATGAAAATTACATTTAAAAGTGACAAAATAGTATTTGAGAGTTTAAATGATGAAAATATAGAAGCAAAAACAGAGATAGAATATATAACAGGATTAGATGATGATATATATCTTGCAACAAATAGCAGATACTTAATAGACTTTTTATCAAATATTGAAAATAGTGATTTTACATTAGGATTTAATGATAGTTCACTACCATTTACTTTAGAAGATGAAAATTTTATAACAATAGTTATGCCAATAATGATATAGGGAGAGTTTAATGAGCGAATATGGTGCATCAAATATAAAAGTACTAAAAGGTCTTGAAGCAGTTAGAAAAAGACCGGGGATGTATATAGGAGATACAAATATAAATGGTCTTCATCATCTCATATATGAAGTAGTAGATAACTCTATAGATGAAGCAATGGCAGGATACTGTGATAAAATCAAAGTTGAGATAACAAAAAATAATTCCGCTATCATCACAGATAATGGTAGAGGAATTCCTGTTGGAATGCATCCTACTGAAAAAATTTCAGCTGCTACTGTTGTCTTAACTGTTCTTCATGCTGGTGGAAAATTTGATAAAGATACATATAAAGTTAGTGGTGGACTTCATGGAGTTGGTGTTTCAGTTGTAAATGCACTCTCTTCAAAACTTATTGCAACGATAAAAAGAGAAGGAAAAGAGTATAGGCAAGAATTTTCATGTGGAATTCCTCAAACTGATTTAGAAATTGTTAAAAATAGTAAAAAGACGGGTACAACTATAGAGTTTTGGCCAGATAAAAGTATATTTGAAGTTACTGACTTTGTTTATGATGTACTTGCAAAAAGATTTCGTGAAATTGCCTATTTAAATCCAAAAGTAACTATAGAATTTAAAGATGATAGAGATGGAAGAAGTGAAACATTCCATTTTGAAGGTGGATTAAAACAATTTGTGACAGATTTAAATAAAAAAGATATAGTTTCATCTCCTTATAGTTTTAATGATACTGTAAATGGTGTTGAAGTAGATATTGCTCTTATGTATAACTCTACTTATAGTGAAACACTACTCTCTTTTGTAAATAATATCAAAACTCCGGAGGGTGGAACTCATGAAAGTGGTTTTAGAGCTGGACTTACAAGATCTATAGTTAATTATATAAATATAAATGCAGCAGCTAGAGAAAAAGATATCAAAGTTACAGGGGATGATGTAAGAGAGGGTTTAATTTCAGTAGTTAGTGTAAAAGTTCCAGAACCGCAATTTGAAGGACAGACAAAAGGAAAATTAGGTAACACATATGTAAAACCAATAGTTCAGAGATTGACTTTTGAAAAATTAGTAAAATATTTTGAAGAAAATCCTATTGAAGCAAAAGCTATTATGAATAAAGCATTAGGAGCAGCTCGTGGAAGAGAGGCTGCTAAAAAAGCAAGAGATTTAACAAGAAGAAAAGATTCTATGAGTGTTGGAACACTCCCTGGAAAATTAGCTGATTGTCAAAGCAAAGATGCTTCTATTTGTGAACTCTATCTAGTGGAAGGTGATAGTGCTGGAGGAAGTGCTAAACAAGGAAGGGATAGAGTATTTCAAGCAATATTACCACTTAAGGGTAAAATTTTAAATGTAGAGAAGAGTAGAATTGATAAAATATTAAAATCTGAAGAGATTAAAAATATGATTACAGCTCTTGGATGTGGAATTGGTGAAGAGTTAAATGAAGAGAAATTAAGATATCATAAACTAATAATCATGACAGATGCTGATGTAGATGGATCTCATATCCAAACACTTCTTTTAACATTTTTGTTTAGATTTTTAAGACCGGTTGTGGAAAAAGGATATGTATATTTAGCTCAACCACCTCTTTATAGATATAAAAAAGGTAAAAAAGAGATTTATCTAAAAGATGATAGCGAATTAAATACTCTTTTGATAGAAAATGGAATTAATAGTATGGATTTTGAAGGAATTGGTAAAAATGATTTGGTTGATTTCTTTAAAATTGTAGCAGCATATAGAGGTATTTTAAAAGAGTTGGAAAAGAGATACTCTGTGATTAAAATTATAAGGTTTTTAATAGAAAATCCAGATGTTATCTCACTTGATAATCAAAAGATGTTTGAGAAAATAGAAAAATATACAAAAGATATCGGTTATAATATCTTAAATAAAAGTATAGATGATGAAAATATTCATCTTTATATACAGACAAGTGATGGTCTAGAAGAGTTGCGTCTAAATGATGATTTTTTTACAAATCCACTCTATGAAGAGGCACTATATATAAGATCTAAGATAATCGAAAGAGATTTAGATTTTGGTGGTAGAGATCCAATTGAACTTTTAAATCAAATAGAAAAATATGCTAGAAAAGGTGCTTATATACAGAGATATAAAGGTTTAGGTGAGATGAATCCTGAACAGCTTTGGGAAACTACTATGAATCCTGAAAATAGAAGGCTTTTAAAAGTAAATATAGATGATTTTGAAGTTGCTAGTGATACTTTTTCACTTTTTATGGGGGATGAAGTTGAGCCTAGAAGAAATTACATTCAATCACATGCAAAAGATGTAAAACATTTGGATGTGTAAATGAAACCTAAGTTTCGTAAGAACATTCATAAGGCAACAATCTCATAATGCTCTATTCTGAAACAAAAGAGAGAGGAAATAGATTTTTAATTGCATTAAAAATATCATTTCCTTTTCTTATTTTGATTCTTTATATTGCATTAACATTCAATTTAGAAAATAGTAATTTATACTCTATAATCTTATTAACTATTTTAATTCCCGTATATACTTATTATATTTTTTATCTTATATATAAAGGATTTAAAACATCTCTTTTAGATAAGACTACTAGAACATTCAATAGAAAAGAGATATTAGATTTAATTCAAAAAGAGATCTTAAAGAAAAATAGATCTATGATTGTATTAATTAGTATTGAAAATATATCCGATATAAATGAGAGATATGGTGCAAATAATGCTGATAATTTATTAAGGGAATTTTCAAAAAAAATTAATAATTTTTTTGAAAATTATAACTTTAAAAATATACCAATAGGGAGATATTCAGGAGCAAATTTTTTATTGATTGTAAATCATAAAGAAAAAGAGTTAAAACATTTTTTAATGATGTTTTCAAAAGAGTTAAAAAATATAGGTATAAATGATATAGAGATAAAAGTTAATTTTTCACTTCTTCCATCTCATTATGATAAAAAAGTAGAAAATATTATTAAAAAACTTTTTGATTTATTAAGTTTAGAAGATGATAGTGGAACAGATATTTCAAATATAAAGCCAAATGAATTTGAAAAAATTATATTCGATACAATAAAAAATAAAAAATTTCTTTTAAAATATCAGCCAAGTATAAATTCAAAAACTTCGAAGATAGAAATTTTTGAAGTATTAGTTAAAATTTATTCTAAAAATTATGGACTTTTATCAAGAAGACAAGCACAAAAAGTTATAAATTATGGTGGTTATGAAAAACTTTTTGATAAAAAACTTTTTGATTATTTTTTACAAGAGATAGAAAATTATCAAGGAGATGATAAATATTTTAGTATAAATGTTTCAGCAGTATCTTTAAGAGATAATGATTTTAGACTCTATCTTAGAGAAATTTTTCATAAAAAAAATATAAAAATGGAAAATATTATTTTAGAAATAAATGAAAAAAATGCCTA
>CAJXMB010000075.1 GCA_913056105.1 uncultured Nitratiruptor sp.
ATCTCTATATACAAATGCAGCTCCATCTCCACTATCCATTACACATAAAATATTTAGATGATCTTTATAACCTTTTTTATCTGCAAACTTCATTTTTGCATCAATTGCAATATTATTAGCTACATTTCTTGCCATAACCTCAGCAATATGTCCCTGTTTTGCTCTCCAATCTGGGCCTTCAATATATGCACTATCTCCAATTGCATAAATTTTTGGATTATCTATTACCTCACAAAACTCATCAATTAAGATAAACCCTGCTTCACTAAGAGGAAGTCCACTATCTTTAAATAGATCGTGTCCACGTCCAGCAGGTATAAACATGGTTAAATCTGACTCAAGTGATGAGTCATCTTCAAAAACAACTTTTGTCTCTTCAAATCTTTTTATCTTCTTTCCAAAATGCTTATTGATATCTAATTTTTCAAAAAAGAGATCCATCATTTTTAGAGCTTTTTGTCCTAACTTTTTACCAGGCTCTTTCATTGTAGCAAAAAAGGTAAGCTCAAAATTCTCTCTTATCTTTTTCTTTTTTAAATAGTTATGTATATTAAAAATTACTTCAAAAGCTGGTCCACCTCTTACTGCGGTTGAATCTTTTGGATTTCCTCCAAAACCAACTAAGATTTTACCCTCTCCTTTTTGAGCAATCAAAAGGTCCAATTTTTCTCTTAATGAAATTGCATCTTTAGGGTCACCACAAATTGATAAAAAGTTCTCTTCTCCTTCATAATTTACTTTGCTTGCCCCCATAGCTATAACTAAATAATCAAAATCACGGTACTCTTTATCTTTTGAATAGACTTTTTTGTTTGCTGCATCAATTTTAGTAATCTCATCTTTTATATATTTAAATCCATGAACTTTAGAGAGCTCTTTTAAAGATAAGCAAACACTGCTAAAATCAGCCATAGATACAGGTATCCATATAGAGATTGGATATATATAAAGATACTCTCTTGGAGATATCAAATCAACATCAAAGCCCTCTTTTCTAAGCCAAATAGCAGCTTCAATGCCAGCTATCCCACCCCCAAGAATAGTAACTTTTTTCATTTTCACTCCTAATGAGTTTTTAAAATTATAATATCATTTCTGTTTAAATCTGGTTCGCCCTTATCCCAAAAATACCACCTTGCCAAAGCAAATATAACTCCCATAATAATTCCGCTAATTATAACCCATCTTATAATCTTTTTCTTCTCTTCAGAATGAGTTCCTTTGTAATCATCAATTCTTGTTAGCGTTGGCTCACCATTTTCATCAAAACCTTCTCTCACGCTTCTCCTTTATAAAAGGCAAAAAGCCTTCTATTTTTTTATATGTTTTTGGTAGATATCCCATCTTGGATAAACAAAAATTGTCTTTCTAATAACACTTATCTTTTTAGGATTATCCAATGCATATGCCTTTATTGTAATAGGAATTGGTATATCTTTATTTGTGTCTTTTACTAATGGCTTATCAGTATAAAGGATAACAACTTTTTTAACTTTTTTACCTGGAATTACAGTGAATGGTCTTTTTGGTCTTTCTATTTTAATATTTTTATTTTCTACTTCAAAATAGTATCTATGTTTTTCTCTTTCAGTATTTTGAAATAGGAAAATATAAGAGTTTTTAACCACTCCATTTGGCTCAATTTTATATAACTGGCTTGTTCTATTGATATTTAAAAGCATATGCTCTTTTTTACTTCCCATATAAAAAAGCCCGCCTAATGCTAAAGCAAGCATCACCATATAAGCAACTATTCTAAATCTAAAAACTCTTGTTTTTCCACCACTCTCAAGCGCATGGTAGCTTGTCCATCTAACTAAACTCTCTTTTCCAAGAGCACCCATAACTTTTGTACATGCATCTGCACACTCAAGACAGTTTATACACTCAAGCTGCATACCTTTTCTAATATCTATATGAGTTGGACACACTTTAACACACGATTTACACAAAGTACATTCTGCATCCTCTTTCTCTGCCTTTAACTCTTTTTTATTTTGAACTATTAAATTGCCATGTTCATCATATATACGTCCACCTCTTTTATAATCATAAACAGTTTGAAATGTATCTTCATCATAAAGAACTGATTGAACTCTTGCATAAGGGCAGATATATATACAAAAGTTCTCTTTTATAAAAACAACATCAGCAATTAAAAATAGTGCTATACCTATCCAAAAGCCCATTAAAATTGTATGATTTGATAGATCTTGAATATATGCAAAAAAATCTTCAGGCGGCACAAAATACCATAAAAAATCTGCTGCTGCTATAAAAGCCAAAATTGACCAAAGCAAAATTGCTATAGCTTTTTTTAGCTTATTTTCAGGTTTGCTCATATCTGGCTCTATCTGTTTATTTGAAATTCTCTTTCTAAGATGAAGCAGTTTTGTCTCAAATAGATCCCTATAGATAATTCTAAAAATTGTTTGAGGACAACTCCAACCACACCAAACTCTACCACCAAGAGTAGTTATAAAAAATATCCCAAAAAACAGAAGCCATAACATAAATGGCATTAAATAGAGCTCTTGCATATCGAATCTAACAAAAAAGAGATGAAGCTGCATATGATCAAAATTTAACAAGAAGAAGTGATTACCATTTATTCTTATCCATGGTAAAACAAGTGCAACTATTGTAACAATAGTAAAAAAGAGATACCTTCTATACCTATATGGTATCCAATTTTTTAGATACTCTTTAGCCCTCTTTGGCTTTGAACTAACTGTTGCTGTAGCCATATTTATCCTTTCTTTTGATTTAGTTTTATTTTACACTCTTTTTTTGGCAAAATAAAGTTTAAATTTTTATCTTTTTTTTCGATTGAGGCTAGCTCTTTAAGATTTCTTGATGCAATATAATCTCTTAAAGATGACCTACTTATATTTAAAATCTTTGAAATCTCATTTACACTCTTCTCTTCTTTTAAAAGAGAAAGAATCTTTTCTCTATATCTATCATATTTTGATTTTGAAAGACTCCCCTTTGGCCTTCCTAATTTTCTTCTTTGAAAACTTTTTAAATCTTCACTCATTTCATTTAAAAGGTATAAAACTATTTTTGAAGAACTATCTCTGTTTAATATTATATTAAACCTGCATATTATTATATCTACATCTTTTTTAAAGATACAATTTAATATTTTAACAACCTCATCAATCTTTAGTGATAAAATTGATAGATCATAGATAAAAAGCTTATCTTTATCTTTTAATGAATGTATAAACTTAATAAAATCTTCTCTCTTTTCTAAACTTTTTGAAAAGGAGGAGAGTTCAATCTCCCTTTTATCTATATTTAATCCACTTTTTAAAAGATACTCATCGACACTATTTTCTTGTATTGCCAAAGAGCATATAGCATTAGATGACCTAAAATATCCATAATTCATAATTTTTCTTTATAAAGTTTATAATGTCAATTTATTGATACAAAAAGTATACTACTATTGGTGATAATAGTCAATATATTTTTATTTTTTTTCGCCAATTTATCCCATTGGATATAAAAATCTATCTTGAATCTTTTTAATATCTTTTAAAATCTCTCTATTAAGTTTTATATCCATAGCCTTCAAAGAGTCATCTAATTGCTCTAACTTTCTTGCTCCAATAATTGTTGATGCAACAAAATCAAAATGTTTTGAGTAAGCAACCGCTAAAGTTACTGGACTAATCTCATACTTTTTAGCAACATCTAAAAACATAGCAGTAGCTTCTAAGGTTTTATCATTAAAAAATCTCTTTGCATGCTCTCTTACTCTTTTTATTGGATGTTTTAGATATATACTAAATCTCGCATCTTTGGGAATAAATTTTTGATTATATTTTCCGCTTAAGATTCCTCCTGCTATTGGAGAGTATGGAAGAAGAGATACACTCTCTTTTTTACACACTTTTTCTAACTCATCAAAAAATCTTGGATTTAATATACTAAAATTGTTTTGAATTGACTCAAATCTAGCTAAATTTTCATATTTAGAAACCATCAAAGCTTTTGTTAGTCCATATGCACTATCATTTGATGTTCCTATATATCTAACTTTCCCCTCTTTTACCAACTCATCAAAAGCCCTTAAACTCTCTTCAATTGGCACAACCTCATCTGGCCAATGCATTTGATACAAATCAATATAGTCTGTTTTTAATCTTTTTAAACTCCCCTCCACTGCTCTTTTTATATGAAATCTATCAATTGCCGTCAATCCATATCTAATAGGTGGCACAAACCATCCGCTTGCAGCTCCAGCTACTTTGGTTGCAAGGATTATAGAATCTCTTGGTTTTGTCTTTAGCCACTCTCCAACAATCTCTTCTGTAACTCCAGTATATTTGCTATCAGGAGGAACTGGATATAACTCTGCTGTATCATAAAAGTTTATTCCAAAATCATATGCTCTATCTAAAATCTTAAAAGCTTCCTCTTTAGAAGTAGTAGAGCCAAAAGTCATAGTTCCTAAAGCTATAGAGGTTACTCTAAGGCCACTTTTTCCTATATATCTATACTCCATAAAAATCCTTTATTTTTTGCTATAATTATATCCATTTTAAAAAGAAAGGGGGTGATGTCAGTATGCCTGGCATCCTCGTTAAACCTCATCAGTCGTTTGAGGAAGCTTATAGACTTTTTAAAAAGCAAGTAGATAGAAACCTTATCGTTACTGAGGCAAGAGCTAGAAGATATTATGAAAAGCCAGCCGAAAGAAGGAAAAAGGAAAAAATCGCTGCAAGAAAGAAACTTCTCAAACGACTCTATATGCTAAGACGCTACGAAGCTCGTCTATAGCTTTAAGGGCTTTTGCCCTTTTTATCAATATTTTGCTATACTATCTTAAACTGAATAATTTCCAAAAGGATAAAAAATGACTTTTACAACTCCACTTAAACATAACTCTATCAAATTTTTACTACTTGGATCTGGCGAGCTTGGCAAAGAGGTTGCGATAGAGGCTAGTAGGCTTGGTATTGAAGTTGTAGCGGTAGATAGATACCCAAATGCACCAGCTCACTTAGTTGCAAATAGAAGTTATGTAATAGATATGAAAGATAAAGAGCAAGTTTTAGAAGTAATCTTAAGAGAAAAACCAACCTACATCGTCCCTGAAATTGAGGCAATAAATATAGATGCTCTTTTTGAGGCTGAAAAATTGGGCTTTAATGTTATCCCAAATGCTGAAGCTGTCAATAAGACAATGAATAGAAAAAATATTAGAAAATTTGTAGCCCAAGAGCTTGGTATAAAAACAAGCAAATATAAATTTGTTAAGAGTATGGAAGAGTTAAAAGAAGCTATAAAAGAGATTGGACTTCCAGCTGTAATAAAACCTATTATGAGCTCTTCTGGTCATGGACAAACTATAATCCACTCTAAAGATGAGATTGAAAAGGCTTTTGAGAGAGCAAAAGAGGCAAGAGGTGATAGTAGTGAGCTAATAGTTGAGGAGTTTATAGATTTTGATTATGAGATAACTTTACTAACGGCTAAAAATGATAAAGAGGTAGTCTTTTGTGAGCCAATAGGTCATATTCAAAAAGATGGGGATTATATATTTAGTTGGCAACCAATGGCAATGAGTAAAGTTGCAAAAGACAAAGCAAAAGAGATTGCTAAAAAAGTTGTGGAAGGACTTGGAGGTAGAGGAATATTTGGTGTTGAGATGTTTGTTAAAAAAGATGAGGTATATTTTAGCGAAGTAAGCCCGAGACCTCACGATACTGGAATGGTAACAATGATTACTCAAAGTCAGAGTGAATTTGCTCTTCATGTAAGAGCTATACTAAATCTTCCTTTGTCATTTACTCAATATATAGGTGGAGCAAGTGCGGCTTATAAAGCAAAAAATAGTAGCTTTAATCCTGTATTTAATATAGAAGATGAATGTTTTAGTAAAGATAGTTTTATTAGAATATTTGGAAAACCTGAATCCCATGAGGGAAGAAGAATGGCTGTGGTATTGACTATGGGAGAGCCAAAAAAAGCTTTAGAGAGAGCAAAAGAGTTGGTAGAAAAGATTAGCGATGAAGATAATACAAAAATTACTATTGAAGAGAAAAAAGAGGAAAATTTGAG
>CAJXMB010000076.1 GCA_913056105.1 uncultured Nitratiruptor sp.
TCAAGATGAAAAATGGAGTCTTAGAGAAGCTGTTGCTTCTAATCCTTCCACTCCTGTTTAAACATTAGAAAAATTAGCAAATGATTATGAAGGGGTTAGAGAAGCTGTTGCATTAAACCCTTCAACACCTGTTGAAACATTGATAAAACTATCAAATGATGATAGCTCTTATGTTAGAGAACGTGTTGCTTGTAATCCTAACACCCCACCTAAAATCCTTGAAAAACTTGCTAATGATGAAAATGAGTGGATTAAAATGGGAGTAGCACAAAATCCTAAAACACCTGCAGAAGTGTTAGAAAAACTATCAGACGATGAAAACAAATCAATTGCAGCAAGAATAGTAACTAATCCTAATGTTACACTTAATATTTTAGATAAGCTGTCTAATCATAAAGAAGCATATATTAGAATGTTAGTAGCAGAAAATCCAAAAACAACTAATAATATATTAGATAAATTAGCCGATGATAAGGATTGGATGGTTAGAGAAGCTGTAGCTGATAATCCTAATACTCCGTTATATACTTTAGATAAGCTTACTAATGATGAAAATAAAAAAGTTAAAATAGCAATAACTAAAAATTCTAATACTAATATTCATATATTAGAAAAATTAGCAAAAGATGAAGATTTAGAAGTGAAGATTAATGCTATAATAAATACAAATGCACTTACATTTTTATATCAAAGTGACAAGATGATTAGAAAGCCTTCTATATGAGTGTTAAATATTCCAAATTTAACACTCAAGACTATTTTTTCACAAATATTTGGATTTTCACTTGACAAATAACTTTTTTTGTGATAAAATTTTACTATAAAAACAAAAAAGGAGGAAAAAATGAAGAGATTAGTGGTAATTTTAGGAATCAGCGGGGTTTTAGCTTCAGCTTTGTTTGCTCAATCTTTTAGCTACACAGAAAGCGTGAAAGTGGAAAAGAGTGAGCCTGTATATAGAACCATTACAAAAAGAGTTCCTTATCAAGAGTGCTGGGACGAAGAAGTTCCTGTATCAAATAGTGGCAATAGTGGCAACGCAGGTGCATTGATTGGTGGTGTTGCAGGTGGTGTTTTAGGTCATCAAGTAGGAAAAGGTGGTGGGAAAACAGCTGCAACTATTGGAGGAGCAATTTTAGGAACAATTGTAGGCAAAAATCTTTCTGATAATAGCAATTCCAATCAAGTAGAGTATAGAAAAGTAAGAAGATGCAGGACAAGATACAATGAAAGCCAAGAGACTATTAAGAGTGGCTATAAAAATATAGCTTACTATAATGGTCAAAAGATTATCAAATATAGCTCAAGACCTTTGAGCAACATAAGAGTAAATGTTACAATCTCATATTAATCTCTGCCCTCTCGGCAGGGTTATTTAAAAATCTTCTCCATCTTATCTTTTAAAATTTCTGATGGAAATGGTTTTACTATATAGTTATTTACTCCTGCTTTTAAAGCCAAAATTACATTTTCTTTTTTTGCTTCAGCTGTAACCATTAAGATTGGAAGATGTTTTAATTCTGAATTATTTCTAATTTTTTGAACAAGCTCAATTCCTGTCATATTTGGCATATTCCAATCTGTTACAACAAAATCATATTTTGCTTTTTTTAACTTTTGATACGCTATAGCTCCATCTTCTGCCTCATCAATATTTTTATATCCAAGCTGATTTAATAGGTTTTTAATAATTCTTCTCATTGTGCTCATATCATCAACAACTAAAATTTTAATATTTCTATCCGGCAATGCCATATTAACTCCTACTCTTTTTTAGTGCATATTGGTGAACAATATGTAGTAAATCTTTTGTATCAAACTTAACTAAGTGAGCATCAGCTTTTACAAATTTAGTTTTATCAGTTGTTGCTCTATCGGATAAAGAGGTATTGATAATTACTGGTATCTTAGAAAAGATTGGGTGCTCTTTTACTTTTTTTGTAAATGTCAATCCATCCATTCCTGGCATCTCTATATCGCTAATTATAAGTTGAAGTTTATCAGTTATATCAACTCCTTCTCTCTCTGCCTCTTTTTCAAGATTGTTTAAAAACTCTAAACCCTCTATTCCACTTTGAACTTCGTAGACTTTGTGTCCATCTTTTTCTAAAATCTGTCTCATTATCTTTCTTGCTACTTGACTATCGTCTAAAATCAGTATATTAAATCTCTCTGTAGAAGCTTGTTGGTTTTCTTCTTCTTTTACATTGAAAACTTTTATCATTCCAAGCTCATCTAATATACCTTCAAAATCAAGAAGAAGTAAAAGATCCTCATTTTCTATCTCAATCACACCAACAACTTTTCCTCCAAGTTTTTCATCTATACTTGCAGGTGGTTTTTTGATATCAGTCCATTTTATTCGCCTAATTCTCTTTGCCTCATGAACTACAATACCAATAATCTCTCTTAAAAACTCCATTACGATAACATATTTTCCATATTTGCCTTTTGGCTCTTTTAGCTTCATCCATTTAGCAAGATCAACTATTGGGATAACCTCTTCTCTTATTTTGGCAACTCCTTCAACCTCTTTTGGAAGGCCAGGGGATTTAAATATCTCTTTTGGTTTTTGGATGACCTCTTTTACTTTTGCTACATTTACACCAAGTATCCATTCATATACTGAGCCATCTTCTAACTCTTCAAACATTCTAAAGTCAATTATCTCAAGTTCATTTGCTCCAGTTTCTAATATTTTTGGCAGTAACTCATTCTTTTTCATATTTTACCTTTGATCTATGCTATCTTTTTCTTCATCTTTATCCATAAAGAGTTTATCTATATCTAAAAGTATAAGTAGATTTTTTGTATCTGTCTCTATATCTTTTGCCACAACAACTCCAGTTACAAATTTTGAATCTATCCCGATAGAGTTAATAGGAGCAGGTTGAATTTCATCAGGATCAATGGTATTTGCTCCAAGTATCTTATCAACAACCAAACCTACATGTCCAACTTCAGAATCTATAACCAATATAAAATTCTCATTATTGACATTTTCATTTTCTAAATTCAGTATTCCTTTTAAATCTACCACCGGAATGATATTACCTCTTAGATTTATTACACCCAAAATATACTCTTTTGTTTTTGGAACAGGAGTAATATCAATCTCTTTTGTGATTTTAACAATTTTTTTAATATCTATGCCGATTATTTCACTGTTTAGCTTAAAAGATATAACTCTCTCTTCATTTTTTGTATAATTGCCTGATTGCTCTTTTAGTCCCAATATTTCCATCTATTTTCTCCCAAATCATATAGTTTGCGATAATTTACTTTTTTTATCACTAATTAGTGAGTTTATATCTAATATCAAAACAACCCTTCCATCTCCTGTTATAGTAGCTCCAGCTATTCCTTTGACATCGCTTAAAAGTTTTCCAAGAGGTTTTATAACAATCTCTTCTTCTCCATATAACTCATTTACAGCTATAGCGATATTTTTCTCTCCAACATTTACAATTATTATAAATTTTGGCTCCTCTTTAGTTTTTAAATCAAATAGCTCATTTAGATCAAATAGTAAAAATACTTCATCTCTTAACATCAGTGATTTGTAGTGTCCTACATCTTTTATTGATGTTGAATCATATTGGATAATTTCACTTACACTAAATATAGGAATAGCAAAAACTCTCTCATTTGAGCCAACCATAAGTGTTCTAATGATTGCAACTGTTAGAGGGAGTTTCATTGTTATTTTTGTGCCTTTCCCTTTTTGACTATCAACCTCTATACTTCCTCTAAGAGAGTTTACGGCAGAGGCTACAACATCCATTCCAACACCTCTACCAGATAGATCACTTACCTTTTGTGCAGTAGAAAATCCAGGCAGAAAGATAAGCTCATATATATCTTTATCATCCATATTTTCAGCTTGTTCTGGAGTTATCAAACCTTTTTGGATAGCTTTGTTTTTTATGATTTCGGTATCTAACCCCTTTCCATCATCTTCTATGGATATGATTATCCTATCTCCCTCTTGCAGTGCACTAAGTTTAATCTTTCCTTCAGGATCTTTTCCAAAAGCTTTTCTGATTTCAGGTGGCTCAATCCCATGATCGATAGAGTTTCTAACAAGGTGGATTAGAGGATCTTCAAGTTTATTTAAAATTGATCTATCAATCTCAGTATCCTCACCCTCCATTTCAAGTTTGATATTTTTTCCCAATTTTCTTGCTAAATCCCTTACAATTCTTGGAAATTTGCTAAATATTCTTTTGACTGGCTGCATTCTAAGTTTCATCACAGCCTCTTGTAGATCGCTAACAGATCTACTCATTCCCTCAATCGCCTCATTTAACTCTTCAATTTTTTCAGACTCTTTATCTGTATTTGAGACGGTTGAAGAGAGTTTTATGATTCTATTTCTATCTAAAACAAGCTCTCCTACCAAGTTCATCAAAACTTCAACTCTATTTATATCAACTCTTATGGTTTCATTTTCCTCTTTTTTGTTATGTTTTACTAGTTTTTTTGAAGATTTTTGTATCTGTTTTTGAGACTCTTTTTTTTCTGATTGTTGTGGTTTTACCTCTTCTTTTGGCTGGGCTTTTTTTATCTCTTTGATTAGATCTTTAACATCTTTTCCTTCTGCTATAAGTTTGTCTATCTTCTCTATTAAATCCATATCTCTCTCATCTGGTGGAAGAAGAATAATCTCATCTAAAATCTCTTTAAAATTTTTGTTTGGATATTTTTTAATTATCTCTTGAATCTTAGGATCTACATCTTCATTAAAGATTATCTCTATGTCTGAATCTTTTGGTTCTTCGTTTTCCTCTTTTGCCTCTTTTTTTGTAGCTTCTTGTGTAGAGTTAGAAGATGGTTCAGGATTTTCTTGGTTTAAAATGGTATCTAATTTTTTTAGTAGATCTGAAATCTCCTCAATGTCAGGAATTTCATTTTGCTCTTTCAATGAGTATATACTATTTTTTAAAGCATCAATGCCTTCTAATATAATATCCATCTTATTAGAATCAAGTTTGATTTCATCATTTCTTAATTTATCAAAAATAGTCTCTATTTTATGAGCTAAATCTATAACAGATGTCAATCCTAAAAATCCAGCTCCACCTTTTAGAGTATGCATGCCTCTAAAAATTTTATTTAAAAGCTCTTTATCTTCAGGATTATCTTCAAGTTCAACAAGCTCTTGATCTAAAGTTTCTAATATCTCATCAGCCTCAGCCATAAACTCTTCGAAAATCTCTTTCATATCTTCATTGAATTCTACTCTCATATCAATCCTTATAGTCCGTGTCTTTTTAATATCTCATCAACATCTTCTTGTGTAATCTCTCTTTCCCAGGCAAACTCTTTTAGGTTCTCTTTGAGATCTTTAGTATCGACAATTTTATCAACTTTTTTTAGAAAATCTTCTACTTTTTTAACTCTTTGGGCTATTATATCTTGAAATTCCAATAAAACCAATGAGTTTTCTAAATATCTCTTTAAGTTTTGATTACCTAAACTTTTGGCTATTTTTAATGAATTGTTAATATTTTCAATAATCTTTTTAGTAGCCTCTTCACTCTCTTTTATCGATTTTTCAAGATGGTTGTAAGCGATTTTGAAATCTTCATTTTTAAACATGTAAATACCTTTAAAAAAAATTAACCTTCAGGTTGATTTTAATATATTTTATATAAAATAAACTTTAAATATTTGGATTTAAAGGATAAAAATTGAATAAAGATAAAAAAAGCAGTTTAAAAGGAGTTCAAA
>CAJXMB010000077.1 GCA_913056105.1 uncultured Nitratiruptor sp.
TGGTGCAATCTTAATATCTTTCAATAGGGTTAAGGTTTATAAACTCTAACCCCTACTTCCTAAATCCCAACCCCAGCAACGCTTAGTCTCAATCCCCTTCAATCGGGTCAAGGTTTGTAAAAATTAAGTTCATCGAGTAGCGAAGCGTATCGAGATGAACAACTTTGAATTTAAAAGTCATAAAGCATTTTATTTGATATTGTCGCCTCGATACGATGAGCAAAGCTCATCACTCGGCGACCTTAAGCTGTAAATTTATTTTTAGAATCACTTGGTGAGCTTTGGCTCTCACTTAACACTTAACACTAACCACCAATCACTAATCACTAAATAAAAACGAGTATCCTATGAAAAAGTCAGAGATACCAAAGATTTAAAAAGATATCTCTAAATCTCTTCTTCCTCTTGGCATCTTTTGGTTTTTAAAATATCTTTCATAAAGATATAGCTATTTAGTGCTCCAATATAGGCTTTTGCGCTTGCTAACATTGTATCAATACTAAGTCCATGCCCAATTACTGCAGGTTTATTCTTATCAAATACAACTTTAACTACAACTTTTGCTAAAGCATCTTTTCCTTTGCTAACAGCTTTTACCTTATAATCATTCAAAGTTCCATTAAATCCACTTATTCTATCAATAGTTTTAAATATAGCATCTATTGTTCCATCACCTATGCCAGCATCAGTAATATCTTTGCCATTATACTCAATAGTTACAGCAGCACTTGGAACACCCTCACTACAATCATTGATTTGAAGTTTTTTTAATTTGTAAATTTGAGGAACTGTTGTTAGCTCACTTGTAATTATCATTCTTAAATCATCATCTGTGATCTCTTTTTTTCTATCAGCTAAAACTTTAAATCTCTCAAAAGCTTTATTTAACTCATCTTCTTTTAAATCAAATCCCAAAGATTTAATCTTCTCTTTAAAAGCATGGCGACCAGAGTGTTTTCCTAAAACTATAGCATTTGTCTCAAGACCTATATCTTCTGCTCTCATAATCTCATAAGTTTGTTTATGTTTTAAAACACCATCTTGATGTATTCCACTCTCATGAGCAAATGCATTTTTTCCAACAATTGCTTTATTTGGTTGAGGCTCAATCCCTGTAATTGTTGCGACTAATCTACTTGTTGGATATATCTCTTTTGTATTTATATTTGTTGTAATATCTTTAAATATATCATTTCTTGTTTTTATAGCCATAACAACCTCTTCTAATGCTGCATTACCAGCTCTCTCACCAAGCCCATTTATAGTACACTCTATCTGTCTTGCTCCATTTAATACGCTATATAAAGAGTTTGCTGTAGCAAGTCCTAAATCATTATGACAATGAACTGCAATAGTAGCTCTATTTTGAATAAACTCATATAACTCTTTTATCATTTCACCCATCTCATGAGGAAATCTATATCCAACAGTATCGGGGATATTTATTGTAGTTGCTCCAGCCTTTATTGTTTCATCTATAATCTCTTTTAAGAAGCTCATATCACTTCTTCCAGCATCCTCGCAACTAAATTGTACGTCATCTGTAAACTCTTTTGCATATTTAACTGCTTCAACTGCTCTTTTTACAACCTCATCAGGAGACATCTTAAGCTTATATTTCATATGAATATCACTTGTTGCAATAAAAGTGTGTATTCTTTTTTTATTTGCTGATTTTATCGCTTCACCCGCTGCTTTTATATCTTTTTCCAATGCTCTAGCTAGTGAGCAAACTGTACTATCTTTTATAATCTCACTTATTCTTTTAATAGCTTCAAAATCACCGGGACTTGCAGCTGCAAAACCAGCCTCTATAATATCAACTCTAAGTTTTTCTAACTGTTTTGCAATCTGAATCTTCTCTTCAGTATTCATAGAAGCACCAGGACTTTGCTCTCCATCTCTTAAAGTTGTATCCAAAATTTTTACTATTTCACTCATTTTTTTCCTCTAATAATTTTTTTCCATTATTATACTATATTTTTCCTCTTTTTTGTTATTAAAAAATACAAGGTTCTAACTATTCCATAAAGAATATAGATTGTAACAGCTATAGCTATCCCTTCCACAGGAAATAGATATAACAAAGATAGTATTGAGATTAAAACTATTAAAATCTTTATTGCACTCATCTTTTTAAACTCAATCTTTTTAAAACTTGGATATCTTATGTTACTAACCATCAAAAAAGAGCATATCAACGCTCCAATCAAAAGCAATGATGCATAGTTATGAAGAGTTGGATATTTGCTAAAAAGCAAAATCCATATAGCTATAAAAATAGCTGCAGTTGGTATAGGGAGACCTATAAAAACAGAGGGCTCAGCCTTTGGAGCCATTACATTAAATCTTGCAAGCCTTATCGCTCCAAAGACAACAAATATTGCACAAACCAATGAGCCAAATTTTCCATAACCACTTCCACAACAAAAATATAAAAGCATCGCAGGAGCAACACCAAATGCAACAATATCAGCTAAAGAGTCAAACTCAACCCCAAACCTACTTGTTGTATGAGTAAGTCTAGCAATCCTTCCATCAAGACCATCAAAAATCATTGATAAAAAGATAAGCCATGCAGCTTTTTCAAACTCACCTTTTGAAGCTGCAATAATACTTATAACTCCAATAAATACACTTGTTGCAGTAAAAAGGTTTGGTAATATATATATAAGTGAAAATGCTTTTCTATTCACTTTTTAATTGCTCCTCATCATGAGCTTTTTTTGCTCTCTTTTTTGCCTCTTCAATATCTTCTGTTTCAAGTGGAGCAAGTTTTGATTCCATCTCATTTTTTTCTTCATACTCTTTTATTATCTCTCTTACTCTTTTCCCCTCTATCACTTCATTTTCAAAAAGCTCTTTTACCATCTTTTCAATAGCACCTTTATATTCAATAAGTCTATTTTTAACATGAGTATATCTTTCGTTTAAAAATCTTTTTACAAACTCATCAATATCCTCTGCCATCTTTTCGCTATACTCTTTAGGCACAGGCATGCCTCCGGCTAAAAATGTATTTCTTGGTTTTTCTAAAACCATTAGGCCTGCTACATCACTCATTCCATATATCATAACCATTGCTTTTACTAAATCTGTTGCTCTTTCAAGGTCATTTGAAGCACCAGTGCTTATCTCTTTTATAAAGACCTCTTCTCCTGCTCTCCCACCTAAGAGTGTATCAATTTCAGCAATTAACTCATGTTTTTGCATTAGATATTTGTTCTCTTCTGGAGTATTTAGGGTATATCCAAGAGCTGCTAAACCTCTTGGGATTATTGATACTTTTTTTACCTTTTTTGCTCCAGGCGTAGTTTCAGCTATCAAAGCATGACCACTCTCATGATAAGCAACAATTCTTTTCTCTTTTGGATCAATTCTTCTACTCTTTTTCTCAAGTCCTGCAATTGCTCTCTCAACTGCTTCTAAAAAGTCCTCTTGCTCTACCTCTTTTTTATTTTTTCTACCAGCTAACAAAGCTGCTTCATTAATAATATTTGCTAAATCTGCTCCAGCAAGACCTGCTGTTAGTTTTGCAATCTCTGCTAAATCTACATCTTTAGCCATTTTGATATGTTTTGCATGAACTTTTAGGATTGCAAGCCTTCCTTCGTAATCGGGCTTATCAACTACAACAGTTCTATCAAAACGGCCTGGTCTAAGTAGGGCTGGGTCTAAGACTTCTGGTCTATTTGTTGCTGCTAAGACAATTATTGGATATTTGGCACTATCAAATCCATCCATCTCTGCAAGTAACTGATTTAGAGTCTGCTCTCTTTCATCATTTCCTCCAACCGGTCCTGAAGCTGCCCTGCTCTTGCCAATAGCATCAATCTCATCTATAAAAATGATTGCAGGAGCCTCTTTTTTAGCTTGCTCAAAGAGATCTCTCACTCTTGCTGCTCCAACACCTACAAACATCTCTATAAAACTTGAGCCGCTAACTGCAAAAAATGGAACATTTGCCTCTCCTGCAACAGCTTTTGCCAAAAGAGTCTTACCAGTTCCTGGAGGTCCTACAAGCAATACCCCTTTTGGAATCTTTGCTCCGAGTCTAACATATCTATCAGGATATTTTAAAAAGTCAACTATCTCTTCTACTTCCTCTTTAGCCTCTTGAACTCCTGCAACATCGCTAAATTTTACATTTGGTTTTTCACTATTTACCAACTTTTTAGAACTTCCCATTCCTAAAATGCCACCGCCAACACCTTTTTGCACCCTGTTTGCCAAAAACATCCAAATAGCAAAAAATATAAAAATTGGAATAATCCATCCAAAAATCATCTCGCTTACCCAATTACTCTCACTAAACCCACCATAATCTATGCCTCTTTTCTCAAGAAGAGGTATAAGTGAGCTATCTCCTGCAACTCTATTTGCATAGTAGATAGTTTGATATCCATTTTCATCAACTATAGCTTTTATAGTTTTTTGTCCTATTGCTACATATTTAACATTTTCATTTTTGATAATATCTTTTAATTTTGCATAACTTATCTCTTTTGTCTTTTGAATTGGAGCAATGCCCATATAAGCATTGCCACCCTCTCCCATATTTGTATTTGTTGGGCCAATAAGGGATTTAAAAAGCAAGATTATGATTACAGAGAGAATTGCAAAAGTTAAAAGTGGATTTTTATTGAAAAAATTATCATTTTTTTTTGGTTTCTTATCCATTTATATCCTTTCTTATCTTTTTTAAAAGTATTGTTACCCATTCATCTTGTTCTACTTTTTCAACTATTTCAAACTCTTTATACTTCTCTAATACTTTTTGAAGATAGCTATCTACAATCCCTGAAAGAAGTAGATAACCACCCACTTTGGTTCTATTTTTCAAATCATTTGCGATAAACACCAATATATCTGCGACAATATTAGCTATTACTATATCATATTTATCCTTTATTTTATTTGCTGAACCAACCCATGCTCTATTGTATTTAGTTTTGTTTAAACTGAAGTTTTTCTCTGCCTCTTTTATGGCTAACTCATCTGTATCACAAATATCAACAAGAGC
Organism: uncultured Nitratiruptor sp.; assembly: GCA_913056105.1. GTDB lineage: Bacteria > Campylobacterota > Campylobacteria > Campylobacterales > Nitratiruptoraceae > Nitrosophilus_A. The sequence continues at coordinate 5,024 of CAJXMB010000077.1, forward strand.
TCCTTTTTTGGCTGCCGCAATTGCTAAAATTCCACTACCTGTTCCAACATCTAAAACTTTATCATCTTTTTTTACAACTTTTCCAATGGTTTTTAAACAATTTAGAGTGCTTGGATGGTGTCCTGAACCAAAAGCTAAAGCTGGATCTATAATAATATCAATTTTTTCTTTTTTACCTTCATACCAACTTGGATGTATATAAAACTCATCTACCTCAACAGGAGCAATGCTTTTTTTATACTTTTCAATCCAATCAATATTCTCTTTTTTTTCTATTTTCACATCCAATTCAATATCTTCATCAAAAAGTTCATTTATAGCTTTTATATATCTCTTTGCATCCTCTACTACCTCATCCAAAGGCTCTTCGCTTCTTAAAATCAAAGAATTTCCTCTCTCTTCTATTCCATTATAAAACCTATCCATTAAAAAACTCTCAAGTTCATCTTTTTTTGAAGTAGGAGTTAAAGTTATCTCATAGTAATATTTATTCATTGTTCTCCTTAGCCAATCTAAAAGCCTCTTTTAAATCTAAAGTTCCCTCATAGAAAGCTT
>CAJXMB010000078.1 GCA_913056105.1 uncultured Nitratiruptor sp.
TTCTTCAAAAACTATCAAATGAGTAAAAAGAATCTATTTTTAATTTTTTTTATCTCTCTTTTTTTAATAGGAGTAAAATTTTATGATAAGCTTCAAAATGATATTTTTTATCTAACAAATCCCATAAAAACTTTTTATTTTAACATTAGAGAAAACATTGCAAATAGCATAGAGATGCATTTTAATCAAGCCAAAACTATCTCAAAACTAAAAAAAGAGAATTTAGAGTTAAATAAATATCTTTTAAAATATAGATATTTAAAAGATGATTATGAGAGTTTAAAAAGAGAGTGTAATATCAGCTTTAACACTTCATATGATTTAAAGTTAGCAAAAGCAATTGCATATGAAAAGTTTAATGATTTCTCTTCAATGTGGCTTGAATTTAAAGATTTTAATAAGAGTAAAATCTATGGATTAATCAAAGATGGATTTGCAGCAGGCATAGTTATTAATAGAAACTCAAAACCCCTTGCTCTTCTTAATAGTAATAAAAAATGTGCTTATGCAGTTGAAATTGGAAAAGATAAAGCCTCTGGTATTGCAAATGGAACAGACAATGGATTGATGATTATTAATTTTATACCTATGTATAAAAATATAAAGGTGGGAGATGAGGTTGTAACAAGTGGCTTAGATAAAATATTTTTTTATGGAGTCAAGGTTGGAAAAGTTTTAAAAATAGAAAAAAGAGGTGGATATAAAATTGCTATTATAAAACCATATGTAAATCTATCTCATCCTAGATTTTTTTGGGTTATTTCACCAAATTTTTAGCAAGATTTTTGTAAAATAAACCAATTTATTTAATAAAAGGTAGTTGTATGCCAAAAAGAGAAGATATAAACAGTATTTTGCTTATAGGCTCTGGTCCAATTGTTATTGGTCAAGCTTGTGAGTTTGACTATTCTGGAACTCAAGCTACTAAAACTCTAAAAGAGCTTGGATATAGAGTGGTTTTAGTAAATTCCAATCCTGCTACAATCATGACTGACCCAGAGTTTGCTGATAGAACATATATTGAGCCTCTTAGTGAAGATATAATATATAAAATTATTGAAAAAGAGAGAGTTGATGCAATTTTACCTACAATGGGTGGTCAAACTGCTCTAAATGTTGCTATGAGTATGTATGAAAAAGGTATGTTAAAGAATGTAAAATTTTTAGGTGCAAATCCTGAAGCCATTAAAAAGGGAGAAGATAGACAAGCTTTTAAAGAGGCTATGTTAAAAATTGGGATGGATCTTCCAAAAAGTCGCTATGCCTACTCTTTAGAAGAAGCAGTTGAGGCTGCAAAAGAGATAGGATTTCCACTAATTATTAGAGCAAGTTATACATTGGCTGGTGGTGGAAGTGGAGTTGCATATAATATTGATGAGTTTAAAGCTTTAGCTCAAACAGGTTTAGAAGAGAGTCCTATAAATGAGATTTTAATAGAGGAGAGTCTCCTCGGATGGAAAGAGTATGAGATGGAGGTTATTAGAGACAAAGATGATAACTGCATAATTGTTTGCTCTATTGAAAATCTTGATCCTATGGGTGTGCATACTGGAGACTCTATCACAGTTGCTCCTGCTTTGACTCTCACAGATAAAGAGTATCAACGAATGAGAGATGCCTCTTTTGCAATTTTGCGAGAGATTGGTGTAGATACTGGTGGAAGCAATGTTCAATTTGCAGTGCATCCAAAAACTGGAAGAATGACTGTAATTGAGATGAATCCAAGGGTTAGTAGAAGCTCTGCGCTTGCAAGTAAAGCTACTGGATATCCAATAGCAAAAGTGGCTACACTTTTAGCAGTAGGTTTTACATTGGATGAGATTAAAAATGATATTACTGGAACTCCTGCATCATTTGAGCCAGCGATTGATTATATTGTAACAAAGATTCCAAGATTTACTTTTGAAAAATTTCCTCATGCAGACTCTACTCTAACTACCTCAATGAAGAGTGTTGGTGAGGTTATGGCAATAGGAAGAACTTTTAAAGAGTCAATCCAAAAGGCACTCTGCTCGCTTGAGACTGGTCTTAGTGGATTTGAAAAGATTGAAGAAGCTATTGAGACTATTAAAAGAGAGATTAGAAGAGCAAATGACAAAAGAGTTCTTTATATTGCCGAAGGTTTTAGAGAAGGTTTAAGCGTAGAAGAGATTTATGAGTTATCAAAGATTGATAGATGGTTTTTGTATCAAATTGAAGATATTGTGAAGATGGAAGAGAAGATTGATTTAGATATTTTGCAAAATGAGAAGCTTTTAAGAGAGGTAAAAGCTGCTGGTTTTAGTGATAAGATGATAGCAAAGCTTATCAATGAAAAAGAGAATACCTCTTTGAGTGAAAATGATATATATATGGCTAGAAAAAATTTAGGAATTTTACATGAATACAATGAGGTTGATACATGTGCAGCAGAGTTTAGAGCTTTAACGCCCTATCTATACTCAACTATAAATATTACAAAACTACCAAGAAATAAAAAAGATAAAAAAAATAAAAAAGTTATGATAATAGGTGGTGGTCCAAATAGAATAGGTCAAGGGATTGAGTTTGATTATTGCTGTGTTCATGCCTCTTTTGCACTTAAGGATATGGGCATTGAAACTATTATGTACAATAATAATCCTGAGACTGTCTCAACTGATTATGATACAAGTGATATTTTATATTTTGAGCCAATTGATTTTGAGAGAGTAAGAGGTGTTATAGAAGAGGAAAATCCTGATGGCGTGATTGTTCATTTTGGAGGTCAAACTCCTTTAAAGCTTGCTAAGCCTTTAACTGCAATTGGAGCAAAGATAGTTGGAACAAGTGCAAAAGTTATAGATTTAGCTGAAGATAGAGAAAAATTTAGTAAATTTGTACATGAAAATAGTCTTTTACAACCTGAAAATGGCACTGCAACAACAAAAGAGGAAGCTTTAAAGATAGCTGAAAAGATTGGATATCCAGTTTTGGTTAGACCAAGTTATGTGCTTGGTGGAAGAGCTATGAGGATAGTTTATAATGAAAAAGAGTTGATTGAGTATATGGACGAGGCAGTTAGTGTAAGTAATGAATCTCCTGTTTTAATAGATAAATTTTTAGACCATGCAACTGAGATAGATGTAGATGCAATAAGTGATGGAAAAGATGTATATATTGGTGGGATTATGCAGCATATTGAAGAGGCTGGAATCCACTCTGGTGATAGTGCTTGCTCTTTGCCTACTGTATCTATAGATAAAGAGATTTTAAAAACCATAGAAAATCAAACCAAGACAATAGCTTTAGGCCTTGGAGTAAAAGGGCTTTTAAATATTCAATACGCAATCTATAAAGAGAAGGTATATCTAATTGAGGTTAATCCAAGGGCTTCAAGGACTGTTCCTTTTGTTTCAAAATCTACTGGTGTGCCTTTAGCAAAAGTTGCAACACGTGTTATGATAAAAGGGGATCTAAAAGAGGCTCTGAATTTTTATGATAGATACAGAGTTGTATATGAAGAAGATGGTATTTTAAAACCAAGATTAAAGTCTCATATATCTGTAAAAGAGGCAGTATTTCCTTTTAATAAACTAATAGGTGCAGATTTGATTTTGGGTCCAGAGATGAAATCAACTGGTGAGGTTATGGGAATAAGCAGTAGCTTTGGTATAAGCTTTGCAAAAGCTCAATTGGCTGCAAAAAATAGGCTTGTATTTGGTGGAAATCTATTTCTCTCTTTAACTGATTATGATAAACCATATGCAAGTGAAATTGCAAAACTATATAAAGAGCTTGGATTTGATATTGTTGCAACAAGTGGAACATTTAAGGTTTTAGAAAATGATGGTGTAAAAGCAAAAAAAGTATTAAAAATTAGCGAAGGTCGTCCAAATATTGAAGATATGATCAAAAATGGTGAAATTGCGATGGCGATAAATACAAGTGATAATAAAGCAAGTAAAGATGATGCCAAAAAGATTAGAGAGGCAGTTTTAAGATTTAATATACCATATTTTACAACTCTATCTGCAGCTAAAGTTGCAGCTGAGGCTATAAAAAGTTTAAAAAGTTTTAGTTTAGAGCCAAAAGCATTGCAAGACTATTTGAAAGAGAGTTAATTGAAGATAGTTGATCCAAAAAAACTGTTTCTTGTTCAAACCGATACAACTGTTGGGTTTTTATCACAAGATAGTAAAAGATTAGCTCATATTAAAAAAAGAGATTTTAAAAAACCTTTTTTAATCTCTGTCGATAGTTTTAAAACACTAAAAAAATTTATTAGAGTCCCTAAAAAATATAAAAAATTTGTTAGAAGAAGCAAAAAAATAACCTTTGTATATCCAAAAGGATTAGCTCTAAGAGTTGTAAAAAATGAAGCTCATCTAAAATTTTTAAAAAAATTTAGATGGCTCTATTCAACAAGTGCAAATTTAAGTGGGAAAAAATTTAATTTAGATTTTGCTTTTAAAGTAGCTGATATAGTAGTAAAAGATGAGAGAGGTTTTTTTGAAGGCAAGCCATCAAAAATTGTAAAATTGGGAAAAGCAAATAAAAAGAGATTAAGATAAACCTTTTTTTTCTTCTTCTTTCATCTTTTTATATTGCTCTTCAACCCTTTTGATCATATTTCTATCTGGAACTTTTCTTCCTGCAATATATCCTACTATATTTCCATTTTCATCAAATTTTGGCTTTATCCAAACTATAACCCAATAATATTTTCCGTCCTTTCTCATATTTTTAACATAGCCTTCCCAATATTCCCCACTTTGTATAGTATTCCACATATCTTCGTAGACTGCACTTGGCATATCAGGATGGCGATTTATATGGTGAGGAGAGCCTATAAATTCCTCTTTTGTATAAACAGTCATCTCTCTAAATTTTCTATTTGCATATGTTATAATTCCAGCTGGATCAGTTTCTGTTATCATAACACCACCATTAAATAGAACCTCTTCGTCTACAGGATCTGGTTTAATGATAGTTTTACCTGTTAATAGATTTTTAACCTTTTTTTTGTATGCCATTTTTAATCCTTTTTTGCTATTTTACTATAATTTTAACATAATTAAGAGGATGTATGAAAAGAGATATTCAAAAGATAATCAAAGAGAAAATTTTAATTCTTGATGGAGCAATGGGAACTCAAATTCAAGCTCTCTCAAAAGATATTCCAAAAGAGGCGTGGGAAGGCAAAGAGGGGTGCAATGAGCTTTTAAATAAAACTGCTTCTAATATTATAAAATCGATCCATAAAGCATACTTAAAAGCTGGTGCAGATATTATAAAAACTAATACTTTTGGAGCAATTCCCTGGGTTTTAGATGAGTATGGTATAGGTGATTTAGCTTATGAACTCAGTTTTTTAGGAGTAAAGATAGCAAAAGAGGTTTGCGCTGAGTTTAATACAGAAGATAATCCTAAATTTTGTGCCGCATCTATTGGTCCAGGAACTAAGCTTCCAAGTTTAAATCATATTGATTATGATGAGATGTATAAAGGATATTGCGAAAGCATCAAAGGAGTAAAA
>CAJXMB010000079.1 GCA_913056105.1 uncultured Nitratiruptor sp.
TGAATTTTTATATTGTAAAAAAACTTTTAAAATCTCTATTGCAGATTTTTTATCACCTAAATTATAGAGTGATCTTGCGTATAACATCCAAGATTTCTCATCTTCATTATCAATACCATTTGCAATTTTTGCCCATTTTAAAGAGTTTTTAAAATCTTTTTTTTCAAAATATCTTTGTGAAATTTTTATAGCAAGGCTATATGTTTTTCTGCTTTTAAATAGATTTTCTAACTCTTTAATTGATATAGGTTTTACACTTAAATAATCTTTTATCTCTTTTTTAGAATCAATTTTATCTTGTTTAGTTTTCTCTTTTTTAATAATTTTTGATTTCTTAATGGCTACATCTTTATCTTTTTTTACTAAATTTTCATCACACTCTTCGTTAACTATAAAATAACTAAATCCACTTTTTTTGGCTAAATCAATATATTTTGTTAATTTATTATAAGAGTTAGTTTTATTACAACGCAAATATATTCTATTTTTATCAATTTTGCTATGTTTTATATAGCAGTTAAAACCATGCTTTTCTAAAGCACTTTTTCTCTTGTTAGCATAATAGATAAACTTCATATTTGAGCTTGAAAATTGAAGTGCATAGCACTTTTGTTTTTGCTCTATTTTAGAATTTTTTTTAGTTTTAGATTGATTAAGCTGTTTTTTATTTTCTTTTGATTTAGAAATATTTTTTTTATCTAACTCTTGAGACTGATGATGTGTTTTTTTAATAAATGGTTTTTTAATAGTGGTATTTTTCTTTTGTACAGTTTCATTATCTATTTTTTTCATAACTCTTTTATTTTGCTTGAATACTTGAATAGGCAAAAACTCATATACCAAAAATCCCAATGAAACAACTAAAAAAACTGGTATTATAAAATACAAAAATTTTTTGAATCTATACCTTTTACACTTTTTTTCCAATCTTTCAAAATCAAGCATCTATAAGTCCGCCTTCAATTGCAGCCATTATCAAAAGACATTTAGAGAGTTTTTGATATCTTTTTTTATCACTGTTTGTTGCATAATCTAAAACTAAAAAAAGATTATATAAAAGTTTTTTTAAATTTCTAAAATTTCCTTTTGTCAATTTATAAATCAAATTTAAATATTTTTTTGTTAACTCCTCTGCAAGAGAAGCTTCATTTTTATTAAAGAGGCTTTTAAATATAAACTCTCTGCATTCATGCTTTTGAAGTTTTCCAAGCTCTAAAACCTTATGAGGCCTTGTAGAAAATTGTGGCGCATTCAATATCTCTTTTGACTCATGTTTATGCATAGCAAGCAAAAACCAAAATGCTTTACTATCAGCCAATATCCTAAGTAACTCTATCATGCTTTTAGATAAAAGCTGAGCTTCATCTATTGTAATCAAACAGTTTTCATCTTTATATATAGAGACAACTTGTTTTATTAGCCCCTCAATAGAAAAATCTTTTATTTCTACATCTCTTTTTTTAATAAGCATTTTTATAAAGTCAACTGGTTCCATAAATGGAGTATCAAATTTAATAATGTCATATCTATCTTCTAAAAGTTCATCAATATTGTTTAAAAATACACTCTTTCCAACTCCAGGGTCTCCTATCAAAAAAATCAACTGTTTTATATCCTTTTCTAAAATAATCTCTAATACATTTTTCACGCTTAAAACCTCAGCATTTTTAAAAAACTCAACTCTATCTTTTTTCTCTTCAAAAATTTTGGCAATTTCAAAATAGTTACTCAAATCTTCCCTTTAAAATTTTTAGCTCATCTATAGTTGGCATATTTGATGATTTAACAATTTTTGGAATCAGAAGAATGAAGAGTTCACTATTTTTAATCTCATTTTCAGTGGAGTGAAAAGCTCCTCCTAAAATTGGAATATCTCCTAAAATTGGTACTTTATTATGGGATTTTGATTTGATTGAACTTATAAGCCCTCCGATTAAAACTTTTTGTCCATCTTTAACTTTAACAATAGATGTCATCTGTTTTATTTTTATATCTGGCGGTAATTCTCTTACAACATTTGTATTTGCACTAGCACCGGATAAATCACTAATGACTGGATTTATCTTCATTATAATATCTCCAGTTGAAGTAACTTCTGGTATCACATATAAAGTTATACCTATAAAAGTTGAACCCACATTATAAGTAGCGCTTCCTACAGGATTTCCTGTTGTTGTAGTGGTTATAGTTCCAGTTTGATACTTATATGATAGTTGTTGGCCAACATTTATAACTGCAGGTTGATTATTAAGAGTTAAAACTTTTGGATTTGATAAGATTTTTACATCTCCATAACTTTTTAAAAAGTTTAAAAGTCCATCTATTGAAAAGTTATACCCTATATAGTAATCTGGATCAGTTAAACTTCCTGCAACATATCCAGCTGTACGACTTTTAGAACTATTTAAATTACCCTTTATTGATAGATTAAATTTACTCCAATCTATCCCGTTTTTATGACCATCACTATAGGTTACCTCAATGATTTTAGCCTCTATAAGTACTTGTTTATGCATCTTTGACATAATTGTTTTTAAAAACTTGCTAACCTTTTCTAAATCTTTTCTGTTTGCTGTTATAGTTAGAAGTGAAGCATCTTTATTGATAAAGAGTTTATAATCATTAGAACTTGATAGAATATTTTGAATATTATTTTTAAGACTATTCCAAAATGTAAAATCAGACTTAGTTGTTATTTTTGTATAATCAGCTGATGTTCCTGAAGATTCATCACTTGTACTTCCTGTTGAAGTTCCACTATTCGTATTGCTTGATGTTGAACTTCCTGAACCAGTATTTATTGATTTACTACTCTCACTGCTTAACTCACTAACATTTATATAATCAATACTAAATGTTTTACTTTTATAATAACTAATCTTTATAATTCCTTTTCTTTTATCAAAATCATAAAAAAGATTTGCTTCATCAAACAGAAACTTTATAAACTCATCAAATGTGTAATTTTTAATATTTACAAAATCCAACTTTTTCTTTATAGCTTTTTTGCTTTTTTCATCTTCAAATTTTAGAGTAATCCTACAACGAACAGATAAGTCTCTTAAGACATCTTCTATGCTTAAGCCTGCTTTATGAGTGCTGTATGCATTTAGTGAAAATAACTTATTTGTACATTCATCTACTTGTTTATCGTTTTTAGCCCCAAATAGAGCAAAAACTAATAAAAAAGTTATAATTATTATTCTCATTTATTCCTCATTTTCAAAATCCTATTTTTTGAAAGATATAGAACTTTTAGTTTAGATTTACTCTTTAATACTACATAATTATCATAAATTTTATAGAGTTTATATCCAGCAATTTTATCACCTATTTTATAAAATTTTCCATTGATATAGGCTCTATTATTATATATTGCATAAAGTTTTAATTGAATAGGTTTTGAAAAAACTCGAATTTTTTTTGGTTTTTTTAGCAATTTTTGTGCTTTATAAAAAGGATCATAATTAATAGGCGGTAAAGTATTAGATGATAAAACAGTTATCATTATTAAAAACAAACCAATCTTTTTCAATCTTTAACTCCATAAAAATTGATTTCAAAACTAAAATTTGGCATTGAACCATTTGTTTCAATATTGAATTTTTCTAAATTAAATAGCATTTTTTTTGACTCTAATGCTCGAGCAAATTTTATAATATTTAAAAATCTACCACTTCCATTTACACTCAAACTTTTTTTAATATAAAGTTTATCAACAAAAGGCTTTTGTTTATCTTCAATCTTTATATTATTTAAAAGTACACTCTGTTTTATTGAATTTTTAAGCAAATAGTCCAAAAAAGTACTAAAATTCATAGAATCAATAAAAGAATTGATATTTTCAAGCTTGCTTTGAAGTGCTAAAATTTGAAGTTTTAGATTCTCTTTTTTACTTTGATTTTTTAAAATCTCTTTTTTTCTTAAAACGATTTTAGACTGAATTGTGTCTGTAGAATTTTTGAGAATCTTTTTTTCTAAAGCTCTCAAATCTTCTTGCTTTTTAGAAATTTCCTCAATTTTTGGATGTATAAAAAAATAGGACATTGTAGATATTATTAAAAAAAGGATTGCTAAAAAAAAAATGGCAAAAACTTTTTTTCTATTTTCTTGTAAGATTAAATCTTCTAATATATCTAAATACTCTCTCACCTTTTTATCCTTATGCTACTTTTATAGATACCATCTTCATAAACAATCTCATCAGTTTTTGCTTCTAAATACCCTTTTTTTAAAATATCATTTATAAATTTTGCTATCTTATCTCTTTGATTGGTTTTTGAGATTATTAGAACATCCATCTCTTTTGAATCTTTTTGTCTTATATATTGTGTGTTTAGTCTATATTTTGCCAATACCAAAACCACATCATTGATAAATTTTTCTCTTTGAGGTTTTTGACTTTCTAAAATTGGTATCATTTTTAAGGTTGTATCAAATATAAATTCTTGATGTTCTAAACTTTTTATCTCACTTGCAATTTTTTCATTCTCATTTTTTAGTTTTTGAAACTCTTTTGCATATTTTGATAAAAGTGATTTAAGTTTTTTAAGTTCACTATTTTTTTGAGCTATTTTTTTATCTAATAAATTAGATTTATAAATAAAATATCCATAAACTCCAAAAGCTATCAAGATGGTAAGTAGTAAAATAGCTATATATCTAATAGCTTTATATTCATAAAGTGGTTTTTTTCTCTCTAAAAATGTTAGATTTATTTTTTGAAGATTTTTGGCACTATTTACTATCTCATATGCATATTCACAAAAAAGAAAAACTCTTGCTTTTTCATCATCTCTACTGCAGCATTTTAATTTTTCTATCTCTATATCTTCATACCCATTAGGTATAAAAAAATCTTTTAAGCCATCTATCTCTTTTCCGTCAAAATCAACAATTACTCTATCAATTCCTGTTAATCCAAAAAAACTTCTTTTATGATTAATACTATAGATAAGTTTTTCAATATTTCTTAAAAAGATATCTTGTAATGAATCAAATATATCAATCTCTTCTAAACTATAATTTTCTTTATTTAAACCTTTACTGCTTAAATACTCTTTGAGTTTACTTATCTCAATAGCTAATTTTTTTGAAATAGTAGAGAGTGAATCTATAGTTCTATGACCAATATATTCGCCATTTTTATATATTGCACCAAAACTATCATTATCTCCAATAAATATAAACAGATCATTTTTATCTCTATCTAACTCTTTATTATAAAGAATTTGATAAGAGAGAAATGTAGGAAAAAGCAGATCTATTGCCTCAATTTTTTTCTCGTAAAATCCAAACTCTTTATCAAAATCATCTTTGCTTAAAGCAATCCCTTCAACTAAATACTCTTCACCCATATCATATTTTATATAATCGATTGTATAGTTTTTGTTTGGATCAAGCATAGCTTCATTATACATCTTAATCTCTATTTGAGATTCTAACTCTTCATTTGAGAGATTTTTTGGCATTTTAAAAGTTAAAGAGGTTA
>CAJXMB010000080.1 GCA_913056105.1 uncultured Nitratiruptor sp.
CAAAAGATTTTATAGTTTTTATAGGAGCAGTATTTATACTATTTGGAGCGATAAGCTCGGAAACATAATAATATGGAGGATAATCTTCTCCTTTTACACTAGTGCTTGCAAAAAGAGCTTTGATATTAGCAAGCTCTCTTTTTTTAATGATATTATAAATATTTGCTGCATTTAAAATACCAACTTTTCCTTTTTCTAAACCTTTCTCTTCTAAAATAGAATCTAACTTTCTATCAAATCTACTTACAAATATACTCAAAACACCATAAACCTCTTTTTTAGCTCTTTTTAATCCCTCTTCAAAAGCATCTAAGCAAAGAGTTGCATATTTTGGATCAAAAATAAGTGTCGCATTTACATTTATCCCCTCACTTACCAACTCTTTAATCGCTTCACATCCTGCGTTTGTTACAGGAACTTTTATCATAACATTTTCTCTATCGATTTTGCTCCATAATCTTTTTGCCTCTTTAACTGTATTTTCTACATCATTTGCATAGTTTGGATCAACCTCAATACTAACAAATCCATCATCACCTTTTTCATAAAGAGGCTTTAAAATGTCAGCTGCCTTTTTTATATCATAAATTGCAAGCTCTTCATACTTCTCTTTTGCACTTAAGCCTTTTAAGCCTTCTAATTGCTCTTTATACGCTTTTGAAGATGTAATTGCATTTTTAAAAATTGAGGGATTACTTGTTGCTCCATTGATTTTATAATCTCTTATCAACTCTTTAAATTCATTTTCTAAAAAACTTCTCTCTATAAAATCTACCCATAATGAAAAGTTTATATTTTCAAGATACATAGCTACTCCATTTTCCAATTTTGCTTGGTTTTTTTAGTGATAACTCTAACTCATCTAAAAATCTAACTCTTTCTATCTCTTCTGCTCCCATTCTTCTTAGATGCTCACTTGGGATTTGACAATCTATAAAATCAAAATCAAAATTTTTACATATTTTAACCAAATTTACAAAGGCTACTTTACTTGCATTGCTAACTTTGCTAAACATAGACTCTCCAAAAAAGGCTGAGCCTAAACTAAGTCCATAAAGACCACCTACAAGCTCTCCATCTTGATAAACCTCTATAGAGTGAGCAAAACCTCTCTCGTGTAAAATTGTAAAAACATCAATAATCTCAGGAAGTATCCAGGTTCCCTCTTGGTCTTTTCTTTTAATAGTTTGGCAATTTTTTATAACCTCATAAAAGTTTGTATCGACTCTAATTTCAAAAATCTCTTTTTTTAAAACCTTCTTTAATGATTTTGAGATTTTTAATTTATCCAAATATAAAACAAAACGAGGATCAGGCGACCACCAAAGAATTGGGTCACCCTCACTGTACCAAGGAAAAATCCCTCTTTTATAGGCTTCTAAAACTCTATTTGGATTTAAATCTCCTCCAAAAGCAACTAAGCCCTCTTTACTAGCATATCTGGGGTCTGGAAAGATATAGTCATACTTGCTTAGTCTTGGAATAGGTATGATATTTCCTATCATTTGATAGTAAACTTTAATTCATCATTTTTTAATTCGATGTTAACTTCTCCACCATTTTTTAGTTTTCCAAACAAAATCTCATCTGTTAAGCGATTTTTTATCTTACTATCTATAACTCTTCTTAGAGGTCTTGCTCCAAGCTCTTCACTATACCCTTTTTTAGCTAAATATTTTTTTGCCTCTTTTGTTAGTTTAATCTTAATCTTTTTTGAACTTAACTGTCTATTTAGTTCGTCTATAAATTTATCAACAATTCCCTCAACTATATCTAAGCTTAAAGGATTAAATCTAACTATAGCATCAAGTCTATTTCTAAACTCAGGTGTAAAGTACTGTTTTAGAGCCTCATCAAATTTACTAACAGACTCTTTTTTAAATCCCATAACATTTGCCTCAGTTGCTCCAACATTTGATGTCATTATTAAAATCACATGTTTAAAATCTGCAATATTTCCATAATTATCTGTCAAAGTTGCATTATCCATCACTTGCAGCAAAATATTTATCAAATCTGGATGCGCCTTTTCTATCTCATCTAAAAGAAGTACTGTATATGGGTGTTTTCTAATTGTCTCAGTTAAAAGTCCACCCTCTTCATATCCAACATATCCTGGAGGAGCACCAATAAGCCTTGAGACTGCATGCTTTTCCATATACTCACTCATATCAAATCTCTCAAAATGCACTCCTAATGTTCTTGCCAACTCTTTTGCAAGCTCAGTTTTCCCAACACCAGTTGGACCAACAAACAAAAATGAACCTATAGGTTTATTTGGAGGATTAAGCCCTGCTCTACTTCTTTTTATAGCCATTGAGACTTGATTGATGGCTTCTTTTTGGCCTAAAACTCTCTTTTCTAAACTCTCTTCTAAATTCTCTAAAACAACTATATCATCTTGAGTAACCCTTTGAGGCGGGAGATTTAGCATCTTTGAAATCACATTTTCTATATCATTTACTGTAACCACACTTCTCTTTTTCTTTCTTAAATGAAATGATGCACCAACCTCATCAATCAAGTCAATAGCCTTATCAGGAAGTTGCCTATCATTTATATACTTATCTGAAAGCTCAACTGCACTTTTTAGAGCATTTATTGTATATTTTACATTATGGTGCTTTTCATATTTTTCTTTTAAACCTTTTAATATCTTAAAAGATGTCTCAAGGTCTGGCTCTTTTATATCAATCTTTGCAAATCTTCTACTTAAAGCTCTGTCTTTTTCTAAAAAATTTCTATACTCAGAGTATGTTGTTGCTCCTATACATTTTATTGCTCCACTTGCTAAAGCTGGTTTTAAAAGATTTGAAGCATCCATACTTCCACCCTGTGTTGCTCCTGCACCTACAAGAGTATGGATCTCATCTATAAAGACAATAGCATTTTTTTTCTCTTTTAACTCGTTTATAACACCTTTTAATCTCTTTTCAAAATCACCTCTATATTTTGTTCCAGCTAAAAGTGAGCCCATATCAAGAGAGTAAAGAGATGCACCTTCTAAAATATCTGGAATTTCACCTTCAGCTATTTTTATAGCAAGCCCTTCTGCAATAGCCGTTTTTCCAACTCCAGGCTCTCCCACAAGCAAAGGATTGTTTTTCTTTCTTCTACAAAGAACTTGTATAACTCTTTCAATCTCTTTGTCTCTTCCAATTACAGGGTCGATTTTTCTATTTTTAGCCTCTTTAACTAAATCTAAAGTAAATCTTTTTAGATATGAATTTTCATTCTCTTTGTTCTCTTTAGTTGTTGAACTATCAGTAATCACTTCAAGAATATCTATCTTTTTAATTCCTTGCTCTTTTAAAAGATATACACTATATGAGTGCTCTTCATCAAAAATTGCCGCTAAAAGGTCACCTACTCTTGCCTCTTTTTTATCTGCACTTTGAACATGCTTAATCATATTTTCTATGACTCTTGAGAGCGCAACAGTCTCAAAAGGCTCTCTATTTATATGCTCAGGCAAGGATTGCAATCTACTTTGCAAATATTTTTGAAGCTTCTCTTTAAGAAATTCTATATCTGCTCCGACACTATTTAAAATTTTTTGACCCTCTTTACTATCTAAAAGTGCTAAAAAAACATGCTCAACTGTTAAATATTCATGTCTATTCTGTTTGGCTATTCTAACAGCCTCTTTAAAAATTGAATTTAATTCATTATTTATCATCACTCTTCCTCCATTGTAGCTCTCAAGGGAAAGCTATTAGCTCTTGCTCTTTTATGAACTTCATTAACTTTTGTTTCAGCTATCTCATAAGGATAGATTCCACACAAGCCTTTTCCTCTATTGTGAATAAGAAGCATTATCTCAACTGCTTCTTCATATGTTTTATGAAAAATATCGCATAAAATCTCTACAACAAAATCCATTGTTGTATAATCATCATTCAAAAGATAAACTTTATAGAGTTTTGGCTCTTTTGTTTGATTTATCGTTTTTTTCTCTATTTTAATTGACAACTCATCCCTCTATATTTTTATTTATAATAGCATATTTATAATAGTTTATAATAGCACATTTTAAAAATTTTACCAAAACTTTTTGATAAAATTAAATATGCAAAAACGAGTCTTTATAACCGCAACAAATACTAATATTGGCAAAACTTTTACAACACTCAAGCTTTTAAACGAGTGCAAAAAAGCTAGCTTGAAGCCGGGGGTTTTTAAACCTATAGAGACGGGAGTAGCTCAATTTCCTCAAGATGGTAGCAAACTTTTAAAAAAATGTCAAGAGTTTAATAAACATTTTAGGAAATTTATGGTAGAAGACATTGTTCCTTACCAATTTTCTCTTCCAGCAGCCCCTTATGTAGCCAAAGACAGAGAGATTTCAATAGATTTCTTAGTAGAACAAGCTAACAAACTTCAAAAAGAGTGTGATATTTTATTTATTGAGGGAGCTGGAGGATTGATGGTCCCTATAAAAAAAGATTTATTTATGATTGATTTGATAAAAATTTTTAACGCAAAGGCTCTTTTAGTAACTCCAAGCTATCTTGGATGCATCAATGAAACTTTGCTTTCTCTAACTGCTCTAAAGCAAAAAGAGATAGATTATACATGGTGTATAAATCTATATAAAGATAGAGAAAAATTTTTAAAAACTACATACCCTTTTTATAGAGATTATTTTAAAAAAATTCTTTTCTTGCAAAAAGATTCAAAAGAGATTTTAGAAAATCTAATCAATACTCAACTGTAACTCTTACCCTTATCCTATCTAAAGGTCTTGAGCTATATTTGATAATCTCTTGACCATTAAAATTTGCATAATTTTTATATTCAATTATCCTTTCTTTAGTCTCTTTATATCTTGTTCTACACCTTTTAACTATTTTATAGCCAGGCTCTGGCTCTTTTTTGGCTAAATTGCTTCCAATTATAGTTCCTAAAATTGCTCCCCCAATAGTTGCAGCTGTTTTTCCACCACCTTTTCCAACTTGATGTCCTATAATACCTCCTGCAGCTCCACCTATCAAAGCCCCTGCTGCTCCATTTGAACTTCCCTCAGAAACTGGAACTTCTTCATCCCAGCACTCCTCATATGGCTCTCTTTTTGTTATAACTCTATAGCTTTGCTCCGATTTATAAACTGGAACATACTCAGTATATGTAAAACTTTCAGCAAAAACTAAACT
>CAJXMB010000081.1 GCA_913056105.1 uncultured Nitratiruptor sp.
TTTTGTAATTAAAAATTATTAATATTTATAGTTATAAAAAAAATATTTAAAAAAATTAATCTACCACATAAATGGATTAAAAATTAGAAATTCTGGATATTGCATTTCAACCAATTATCAATATAAATACAGCTAAAACTTATGGAGTAGAAGCACTTCTTAGAAATTATCAAGAAATAGGTTTTAAATCTATCTTTTCTCTTTTTGATAAAGTTTACAAAGAAAATCTACTTTATGCTTTTGATCTGTATCTACGAAAAAAAGCATTTGAAAAATTTATTACTATAAAGGATTATCAAAATATTAAAATCTTTTATAATCTTGATAATCGCCTTTTAGAGATGCCAGACTTTTCTAATGGCAATACTAATAAACTTGTAAAATATCTTAATATTAAAAAAGAGTTTATATGTTTTGAGATATCTGAAAGACATAGTGTAGATAAAAATAATTTAGAAAAAATTTTCAATCATTATAAAGATTATAACTATAATATTGC
Source organism: uncultured Nitratiruptor sp. (assembly GCA_913056105.1). GTDB lineage: Bacteria > Campylobacterota > Campylobacteria > Campylobacterales > Nitratiruptoraceae > Nitrosophilus_A. The sequence continues at coordinate 500 of CAJXMB010000081.1, forward strand.
TATAGATGATTTTGGTGTAGGATTTTCAGGATACAAACTTCTTTATTCTTTAACTCCTGATATTATCAAAATTGATAGATTCTTTATAAAAGATATTGAAAAAAATATAAAAAAGAGAATCTTTGTTAAAAATATTACTCATCTTGCTACTCAACTTGGTATTAAAGTTGTAGCTGAAGGAGTTGAGACTAAAGCTGAGTTTTATACTTGTAAAGAGCTTGGTTGCCACTTAGCTCAAGGTTATCTAATACAAAAACCAACTACAAATAGCAACGAAATTTTATCAACATATCCACATATAGCTAAAATTATAGATTCAGATAAAAGAAGCAGTAATAAAAATAATAAAATTGAAAAATATATTCAAAAAATAGAGCCAATGTCTATAGATAGCAAAATGATTAATGTTATTGAATATTTTAAACAGCATCCACAAGCCACGATTTTACCTATAATAAACAGTTTATATGAGCCTATAAAGCCTTTAATGATGCTTATGGTTTTAGAAATTAAGATAAATTATTCTGCTTTTTGCAGACTTAGCGAGAGATTTTTACTCTAAAGAGGATAAAGAAAATGGTTATATTATTGCTAAAGATAGAGATAATAAAAAGAAAAAGTTCCCACTTTTAACTGTTAGTGCATCAGTTTTACTAATTGGTAAAAACTCCTCAAACAGAAATACAGAAATAATTAATAGTATCATATCCGCACAAAAAAAGATTTCTAAATATTCAAGTAAAAAAATGGCAATTAGCGAACTGTTATGAAAATCTTATTAATTACTCCTTTAACCTTTGAATCTTAGCACCAAGAGCACTAAGTTTTTTTTCTAAAGATTCATAACCTCTATCTAAATGGTAGATTCTATGGACATTTGTTACTCCCTTGGCAGCAAGTCCAGCTAAAACCAAAGCACTACTTGCTCTAAGGTCTGTTGCCATAACATCAGCTCCACACAGTTTTGTAGGACCAGTAATAGTAGCTATATTTGCATTTAAGCTAATTTTTGCACCAAATCTTAAAAGCTCACTAACATGCATAAATCTATTTTCAAAGAGTCTCTCTTCAATAATTGAAACCCCATTTGCCATTAAGCTTAAAGCCATAAATTGAGCTTGCATATCTGTTGGAAATCCTGGATACTCTTTTGTTGTAATTTTTACTGGATTAATTGAATTTGTAGGATTTATTGTGATTTCATCTTTTTTAATATCAAATGAAAATCCCATCTCCTGCAGTTTTGTAATAATTGCGTCCATATGAGATGTATTGACATTTTGTAAAGTAATTTTTGAATTTGTTATAGCTCCTGCACAAAGATAGGTTCCAGCTTCTATTCTATCTGGAATAACTTTAATTTCTTTTATATCTAAAAGCTCTCCATCTGTTCCATAAATTTCCAAAACATCACTACCAATTCCCTCAATCTCTACACCAGCCTCTTTTAAAACTTCGCATAGTTGAACAACTTCTGGCTCTTTTGCACCGTTTACAATAGTTGTTTTTCCTTTTGCTAAAGCTGCTGCCATTACAATATTTTCTGTTCCTGTAACGGTTACTTTATCGAAGATTATACGAGTACCTCTTAATCCTTTTTTTGCATTTGCAATCACATATCCATTTTTAATCTCAATTGATGCGCCCATTAAACTTAGGGCTTTTAAATGCAAATCAATTGGTCTTTGACCTATTGCACAACCACCTGGAAGAGAGACTTCACAATGGCCAAATCTAGCCAAAAGTGGCCCTAAAACAAGTACTGATGCCCTCATGGTTCTTACAATATCATAAACTGCTTTTGTATTAGAGGTTGAAGATGTATCAATTTTTGCGCTTCCATCTTCAAAACTATATTTTGCTCCCAAATTTGATAATAGTTTTAAAAGAGTTTTTACATCTTTTACATTAGGAAGATTACTGATTTTTGACTCACTTTTTGAAAGAATTGTTGAAGCAATTAAGGGTAGGGCAGCGTTTTTTGCTCCAGATATTTTAATCTTACCAGATAACCTGTTTGGTCCTTCAATTTGTAAATAATCCATCCATTTCCTCAAATTTTTTTTGAAAATTATAGCTAATTTATTTAAGAAACATTATGATATTCTTTGATATCTAATAATTTGGAGTATCAAATGGATTCAAATTTAGAAAAATTAAAAAGATTGGCAGATAAAATTACTACTTATGAGATTATTAGAAAAAACAATATAAAAAGATTAAAAGAGCTATATAAAAGTTTAGAAATTGGTAAAAAAGTAGATAGTTTTGAAGAAATTTTTGATTTTAAAGCAATGAATCTTAGTGGAGTATCTTTGAATGAAACTAATTTTTGCAAAATTCAAAAAGGAAAATATATTCAAATTATTGCTATAGAAAAAGAAGATGGAAAAAATAAAAATATAAATATTAGATATTTTGGTAGGGCAGAAAAAATTGATCCAAAACTATTAAATGAAATAGTAGAATTTGTTCTTAGATGGAGACTAGAAAAGAGTTTTAAAAATAGTGATTATTACAAAAACCTAATAGACAAAATTTAAATAATTGCAATATTTTCCCAAAAAAAGCTCACATGTTTTTCAAAAATAGTTGATAAAATATTTGTTGGTTTACTGTCCATTCTAAGAAGGGTAATCTGCAATCTATAATAGAATAGGGGGGCAAAAAACTCTTGAGCCATAAGCATTGGATCTGAATACTTTATAATACCTTCTTGCATCATCACAAAAAAAGCTTGCGAGAGCTTTTTTATATTTTCTTGATAAAAATATTTTAAAAATAGTTCTCTAACTTCACTATTTTGCATAAGTTCTAAAATAATAATCTTAAAAAATTTCTCATTTTTAACATCAAAAGAGACTAATTTAAAAGATGCTACATACTCATTTAAAAATCTTCTTCCTTTTTTTGCACTCTCTAAAAGAGGTTTTCTATCAAAAAAATCATCAATAGGGGATGAAAATAGATTTTTCATTATCTCTTTAAATATCTCATCCTTATTTTTAAAATGGTTATATATAGCACTCTCTCTAATGCCAACAGCTCTTGCAATCTTTCTTACTGATGCTCCTTTATAACCATATGTTGAGATAAGTTCAAAGGCTGCATCTAAAATTTTCTCTTTTGTGCTTTTTATTTTTTTATTTGTATTAGTTGTCGAATTCACATTAACTCCTGGTTAATGTTATAATACTAACATATGTTAACTTAAGAAAAAATGAACAGAAATAAAAGTTTGAAAATTACAGTTTTCAATACTATTAAATATTGACTCCAAATTTGATATACTTTAACAGATAAGTTTTTAAAGGAAGCATTGATGAGATATCCTTTAGATTTCAAAGATAGTTTTGATAAAACGTTGCTTTTTTGGATTGAGAGATTTATACGATATAAACTAAATACACTCTCAAATAGATTGGTAACAGATAAAGTTACAATAGCACAGATTCTAAACTCTTTAAATAAAGGCTTTGACTCAATTGATAAACTATATGAAGCTGTTAAAAGAGCAAGAAATGCTGGATTGATTGGAATAAATACATACTTCCAACCATTAAAAAAACTCTATATCTATCTAACAAATTTAGGACTTGCTTCTATGAAAGAGATAGATGAAGAGATGCTTATAGATTTTTTAACATCTACTACAGGCGGATTTAGTAGTGCTACAAAGAAAAATTATAGAATTGTATTGATGAATTTTTTTTCATATATAGATAAGCAAAATCAAGAAGATGATAAAACTTCATATGTTTATAATATAGAGTTAAAAAATTGGGGGGGCATTAGGGGTAAAGCTGGACAAAAATTGCCAGAATATATGACTGAAGAAGAGATATCCAAATTCATCAAAGCAATTGATACCTACCCTTTTAGGAAAGATTCAGCTGCCAAAAATAGAGCTTTAATAAAAATGATACTTTATACGGGTATAAGAGTATCTGAAGCTGTAAATTTGAAAATAAAAGATATAATTATGGATAAAGATGTCTATATTTTAAAAATAACTGGAAAAGGAAACAAAACAAGAGTAGTTATGATAAAATCAAAACATATAAAAAATGATTTAGATGAGTGGCTAAGCAGAAGAAATTGTAAAAAAGATCTACTCTTTTGCAATAAAAAGGGTTCTGCCCTAACCCAGGCTTATGTTAGTAGAATTGTAGAAAAGATACTACTTAGTGCAGGAATCAAAAAAGAGAAAAACGGAGCACATATGTTAAGACATACATTTGCAACACTTCTGTATAAAAAAAGCAAAGATTTGATTTTGGTTCAAGAGAGTTTAGGTCATGCAAGTTTAGATACTTCAAGAATATATACACATTTTGATAAAGATAGATTGCATAAAGCAGCAAGTATAATGGATGATATTCAAGGGTAACTCTAACAATTATATACATTCATAGCTTTTAAAGCTTTTGTGTAGACGAGGCACA
>CAJXMB010000082.1 GCA_913056105.1 uncultured Nitratiruptor sp.
TTTAAAGCTTTTATACTCATCTCATCTACTAAATCATTCCCTGTTAAAACTATATACTTTTTGGCTCTCTCTTTATCAACTATCATCTCTTCATTTTTTAACTCTTTTAGGGTGTATCTAGTAGATTTTACACTAAGGCTTGCCATTCTATGTCTTGCTAACTCTTGTAAGAGAGCTCTACTAATTCCTTGAATATAAAATGTATATACTAAATGCTCTAAAGTTGAAGAGTGTTTATACTTGTTTCCTACTCTATCTATCAACTCTCTATCTTTTTCTCCGCCATTATCACTTTTATCAAAACTTTGCCAACAAGTTCTAATTGCATGAGAGCAGACAGGTAGAGGAGTAAAGTGTAAAAGTGTTACTTTCATAAAAATCCTTTATTAGTGTGTTATAATTATTAGAGGTGTACATAATTATAACACACTAATAAAGGGAAAAATTGGAGTGTAAAGATAGATTTTATAAAACAGTAGATGATTTTAGAGATCCATTTTATAGAGATAGAGATAGGATAATCCACTCTTCATCTTTTAGAAGACTAGAATATAAAACTCAAGTTTTTATAAATTACGAGGGAGACTACTTTCGAACAAGACTTACTCACTCATTGGAAGTTAGCCAAATTTCAAGAACTATTGCTAAAGAGCTTGGTTTAAATGAGGGTTTAGCTGAAGCTATAGCTCTATCTCACGATTTAGGTCATACCCCTTTTGGTCATGTGGGTGGAGATGAACTTGATAGGCTTATAAAAAAGAGTTTTAGCAAAAATGGATTTGAGCACAATTTTCAATCTTTTAGAGTTGTAGCAAAGCTTGAAAAAAGATATAGAGATTTTGATGGATTAAATCTAACATTTGCTACATTAGAAGGTATTTTAAAACACTCATACCCATATAAAAAGCCATTTTTAACTAAATGGTATGATGAAGTTTTTGATTTAGATAAACATCCATCATTAGAGGCTATGATAGTGGATAAAGCTGATGAGATAGCATATATAAGTCATGATATTGATGATGGAATTAAGTATGGACTAATTAGTTTTGAAACTTTAAAGAGAAGTAAATTGGTTCAAGAGATAATAAAAGAGGTTAAAAAAGATGGTTTAAAAGAGGATGATAAACTTTTTAGATATAGATTTACCTCACTTCTGATTTCAAAACTTGTTATAACTTTGATTAAAAAGTCTAAAAAGAGTATTCCAAAAAGTAGTAAAATACTTTGTAAAACTATTCCAACTAATGAGCCTATACCAATTGATTATAATAAAGAGCTTAAAAGAGATATTAAAGAGTTAAAAAAGATTCTTTATCAAAAGCTATATCAACATCCACAAATTTTAAAAAAGATGCATGCTGGAAAGGTGTGTATAAAAAAACTTTTTAAAGCTTTTGTAGATGAGCCAAAACTTATGCCTCAAAAATTTTACGAAAGAACTGAGAATGAAAAAGTTTATAGAGTAGTAGCTGATTTTATAGCTGGAATGAGTGATAGATATGCTATGAAACTCTATCAAGAGCTCTATGGAATATTGTTATAAAAGATAGTACAATTCCAAAAAAAAATTAAGGAAAAATATGCAAGATATTAGAAATATTGCTGTAATTGCCCATGTTGACCATGGAAAAACAACTTTGGTGGATGAGCTTTTAAAACAGTCTGGAACTGTAGAAGAGAGAAAAGAGTTAGCCGAAAGAGTTATGGATAGTAATGAGCTTGAAAAGGAAAGAGGTATAACCATCCTTTCAAAAAATACTGCTATCAAATATAAGGGTGTAAAAATCAATATTATAGATACTCCAGGACACGCTGATTTTGGAGGAGAGGTTGAGCGTGTTTTAAAGATGGTTGATGGAGTTTTGCTTTTAGTTGATGCACAAGAAGGGGTAATGCCTCAAACAAAATTTGTTGTAAAGAAGGCTATCTCTTTTGGATTAAAACCGATTTTAGTAGTAAATAAGATTGATAAACCAGCAGCTGAACCTGAAAGAGTAGTTGATGAGGTATTTGATCTATTTGTTGCTATGGATGCTAATGAGGATCAATTAGATTTTCCAATAGTTTATGCTGCTGCAAGAGATGGCTATGCAAAACTAAATCTTGATGATGAAAACAAAGATTTAACCCCTCTTTTTGAGACAATCATAAAATATGTTCCAAAACCTACTGGAGATGCTAACAATCCAACACAGATTCAAGTTTTTACATTGGATTATGATAACTATGTTGGAAGGATTGGGATTGCAAGAATTTTTAATGGAAAAGTTAAAAAAGGAGATAGTCTTCTTTTAGTAAAAGCTGATGGAGAGAAAAGTAGAGGTCGTATAACTAAACTTATAGGATTTTTGGGTTTAGAGAGAATGGAGATAGATGAGGCTGAAGCTGGTGATATTGTAGCAATAGCTGGATTTGAGAGTGTTGATGTTGGAGATAGTTTAGTTGATATAAAGAGTCCAATACCTTTAGACCCACTACATATTGAAGAGCCAACTCTTAGTCTATATTTTAGTGTAAATGACTCTCCATTAGCAGGACTTGAAGGAAAGTTTGTAACAAGTAATAAGCTAAAAGAGAGACTCTTTAAAGAGATGGAGACAAACATTGCTATGAGAGTTGAAGAGGTAGGAGAGGGAAAATTTAAAGTCTCTGGAAGAGGAGAGCTTCAAATAACTATATTAGCTGAAAATATGAGAAGAGAGGGGTATGAGTTTAGTCTATCTAAACCTGAAGTTATCATAAAAGAGGAAAATGGCGTAAGGTTTGAGCCATTTGAGCTTTTGGTCATAGATGTTCCTGAAGATTTTAGTGGTGGAGTTATAGAAAACCTTGGAAAAAGAAAAGCTGTTATGAACTCAATGAATCCTATGGGTGATGGATATGTAAGAATGGAGTTTGAGATTCCTGCAAGAGGACTTATAGGGTTTAGAAGTGAGTTTTTAACCGAGACAAAAGGTGAAGGTGTAATGAATCACTCATTTTTAGATTTTAGACCTTTTGTTGGAGAGGTTGAACATAGAAAAAATGGTGCTTTAATATCTATGGAGAGTGGAAAAGCTTTAGCTTATTCTCTTTTTAATCTTCAAGATAGAGGAGTACTATTTATAGAGCCAGGAGATGAGGTCTATACTGGAATGATTATAGGTGAGCACTCTCGTCCAAATGATTTAGATGTTAATCCTATAAAGGGTAAAAACTTAACAAATGTTAGAGCAAGCGGAAGTGATGAGGCGATAAAACTTGTTCCACCAAGAAAGATGAATTTAGATAGAGCGCTTGAATGGATAGAAGAGGATGAGCTTGTAGAAGTTACTCCAAAATCTATAAGAATTAGAAAAAGATATCTTGATCCAAATGTAAGAAAAAGAGAGGCTAAAAAGAAAAAGTAAGATGGTAAAAAATCAATTCTTAGAAGCAATGAATTTTAGGCATGCTTGTAAAATTTTTGATGAAAATAGAAAAATTCCAAAAGATGATTTTAATTATATTTTAGAGTGTGCAAGGCTTAGCCCAAGCTCTTTTGGGATGGAGCATTGGAGGCTTTTAGTTATAACTAATGATAAGTTAAAAAAGAGGCTAAAGCCATACTGTTGGAATCAGCCTCAAATTACAACTTGTAGCCATTTGGTTGTTATAAAGGCTATTAAAAAAGATTTGTTTCCAAATAGTGATTATGTAAAAAAGATATTTTTTAGAAGAGATTTGCCAAAAGAGAAGATTTTAAACTATCTAAAAGTTTATGAAAACTTTATGCAAGATAAGCTTAATTCAAAAGAGTTGTTTTGCTGGAGTTCAAAGCAGTGTTATATCGCAGCGGCAAATATGATGACGGGTGCTGCTTTTATAAAAGTTGATAGCTGTCCAATAGAAGGCTTTGAAAAAGAGATGGTTGAAGAGATTTTAGAGATTGACAAAGAGAAAGAGGAAGTTTCGCTTCTTATAGCTTTTGGATATAGAGTAAATAAAGCTCCTCAAAAAAAGAGACTTAGTTTAGATGAAATTGTAGAGTGGAGATAATGAAAAAAATAGCGTTTCTTTTAATATTTTTTACCTACTCTTTTGCGATTGTTTCTATCGAGCCAAAAGATATTGGCAAAAAGAGTCCTGGACTTAGTGGAGAGGTAGGAGTATCTACTGAGATAAATAGAGGAAATAGTGATTCTTCCTCTTTTAGCATCTCTTCAAGAATTGAATATGATGAAAATAGCTCTTTACAATATGCAATAATCTCTTATGAGTATGGTGAATCTAATGGAGATAGATATGAAGATAGAGCTTTTTTGCATCTAAGAGACCTTCAAAAGATAGATAGTTTAAAAGTTTGGGAGTATTTTTTTCAAATACAAAGAGATGAGTTTAAAGATCAAAACTTAAGAGCGATTTTAGGAATGGGTCCTAGGATAAAAATTTATAACAAAGACGCAAAAGTTTATATAGGAGTTGGTGCATTTTTTGAAAGAGAAGATATTGAGCACAAAGATAGTAAAGACTATTTTAGAGGAAATTTTTATGTAGCTTATAAACAGAGATTCAATCAAAATATAAAAGCAGCTTTTGTTAGCTACTATCAGCCAAAACTTGATGAATTTAGTGATTTTGAAAACTTTTCTACACTTGAGTTCTCCATTAAATTAACCAGTAAACTAAATCTTTTGCTAAAAAGTCAATATGAGTATGATTCAACTCCAATCTCAAATGTGAAAAAGTATGATTTTACTCAAAAAATGGGAATAGTTTATA
>CAJXMB010000083.1 GCA_913056105.1 uncultured Nitratiruptor sp.
TCTACACAAAAGCTTTAAAAGCTATGAATGTATATAATTGTTAGAGATGCCCTTAGTTTGAGAACAATTTTCAATTTTGTTAGATAAAAGTAGCAACTTTTTGACCAAATTTAACATATCTATTTGGCTCTACATCCAATTTAACACTATCTTTTTCAAAAAGCAAAACTACTGTTGAGCCCATATTAAAGTATCCTAAAAGCTCTCCTTTCTTCATCCATAAATTCTCATATTCAAAAACTCTAACTTCTCTATCTTGATTTGTTTGAATTCTCTTTTCAAAAACTAAACTCATCTTTCCAACATTTAAAGCACCAACTAAAACTATATATACTGTTTTTTTATCTTTTGTTAAGCACTCTAATACTACTCTCTCATTTTCTACAAATAGATTTAGTTTTTTTCTTAAAAATCTTAAATTTACAGGATAGAGTTTTCCGGGAATATGAACAACTCTTTTTATCTTTAAATCATAAGGCATATGGTATCTATGGTAATCTCTTGGGGATAGATAAAAGTTTATAAAATCTCCATCATAAACTTTTTTTCTATTTTTACACTCAAGCAAAAGAGAATTCACACTATATTCCATCCCTTTTATTTGTAAAAGTCTATCTTTTTTTAGTTTTCCGCACTCAGTTATGAGTGAATCAGTTGGAGATATAACTACTTTTTCATCTAAATCAATCTTTCTTTTTTTTATAAGCTCTCTTGTAAAAAGCTCATTTAAACTCTTATATTCAGATGGATTTTTAAATTCACTCATATCAAGTTTTAGAAATTTTACATATGAGTTATTTATAAATTTTTGCAAAAGAGGATGAAATCTATGATTAGCAAATTTTCCAAATCCATTTGAGATAATATTTGTTAAAACCTTTTTTTTCATATTTATCCTATCTATCAAAATTAAAGCTAAATATATCAAATTTTAGATAAAATCCTAAACAAAAAAAGGTAGTTTATGCTTAGATTTGCCCCAAGTCCAACAGGTGATATGCATATTGGAAATTTAAGAGTAGCCATATTTAACTATATAGTTGCAAAACAAAGGAACGAAAAATTTTTACTTAGGATTGAAGATACCGACAAAGAGAGAAATATAGAGGGAAAAGATAAAGAGATTATTGAACTTTTAAAGAAGTTTCATATAGAGTATGATAATGTTGTTTACCAAAGTCAAAATCTCTCTTTTCATCAAAATTTTGCAAAAAAACTATTAGAAGAGGAAAAAGCTTTTGCATGTTTTTGCACTAAAGAGGAGTTAGAAAAAGAAAAAGAAAAAGCCAAAAAAGAAAAAAGAGCTTATAGATATAGCGGGAAGTGTGAAAATATAACTTTAGATGAAGCTTTAAAAAGAGATGAACCTTTTGTGGTTAGAATAAAAAAACCAAAAGAGATAGTTGAGTTTGAAGATATATTAAAAGAAAAAATGAAGTTTGAGCCAAATGATATTGACTCATTTGTGATTTTAAGAGCCAATGAGACTCCAACATACAATTTTGCTTGTGCTATTGATGATATGCTATATGATATAAGTTTGATTATTAGAGGAGAGGACCACCTCTCAAACACTCCAAAACAGATTCATATCCAAAAATCTTTAGGTTATACTAAAAAAATTGAGTATTGCCATCTTCCAATTATTTTAAATCAAGATGGCAAAAAGATGAGTAAAAGAGATAGAGCTTCAAGTGTAAAGTGGCTACTTGAAGAGGGATTTTTACCAGAAGCTATAATAAACTATCTAATTCTTTTAGGAAACAAAACTCCAAAAGAGATTTTTACTCTAAAAGAGGCAATAGAGTGGTTTGATATAAAAAAACTATCTAAAAATAGTCCAAAATTTGATATAGATAAATTAAGATTTATCAATAGAGCCCATATAAATTTGATGGATGATAAAAATTTAGCTACTCTTTTAGGATTCAATGAAGAGGATATTGGAAAACTTGCTAAAATATATCTTGAAGAGGCAAGCACTTTAAAAGAGTTAAAAGAAAAGATTGATAAAATATTTGCAAAAAGAGAGATTTTAGAAGAGTTTAAAAAAGAGAGTGAAATTTTAAAAAGTTTTATTTTAAAATATAGAGATATTGAAGATTTCAATGAGTTTAAAAAGATTGTCTCAAACAAAAGTGGATTAAAAGGAAAGAGATTTTTTAAACCTTTGAGACTTCTTTTAACAGGAAGCGAGCACGGACCAGAAATTTCAAAAATCTATCCAATTTTGAGAAAATATATAAAAAGGATTATAAAATGATTGTATTTTCAACATTCTTAGAAGCAGTTGCAAATATTTTACATATGGTAATAAACATCTATATTTGGGTAATTATAATAGCGGCTCTTATTAGTTGGGTTAGACCTGACCCATATAATCCTATAGTTCAAACCCTATATAGATTAACTGAGCCAGTTTATGCATGGGTTAGAAGATATATTCCTACAATTTTTGGTGGAATAGATTTAGCCCCTTTGATAGTTATTATTGCTCTTCAATTTATCGACCTATTTTTAGTTAAACTCTTGCTTCGCTTAGCCTACTCCATATGAAAAAATTAATTATCTTTTTGCCTCTTTTGCTATTTGCACAAGAGATAACTTTAGATTTTATCTTAAGCAAACCAAGATCAATCGCAAGAGATTACTATATTTATAGATTTTTAGATCAAAATATAACTCCAGATGAGGCAAATATAGTCTTTTACAAGATAAAAAATGTAAATAAAAAGATATTTATAAAATATGCCAATAAAAGTGACAATAAAGATATAAAAAAAATTGCTAAATGTATGAGATTAAAACCAAAAGAGTTTTTAAAAGAGGATGGCTCATGTATTGCAGCAGGAATGAGTCCATATAGATTTATATCATTAGATACAGACAATAGAAAAAAAATATTAGAAAAAATTAAAAGATTTAAAAAGACATATAAAATTTTCTATATTCTCTCATCTAAACACCCTTTTGAGCTTCTTTTAAAAAATGAAGATATATTTTTTGATGTTTTTAACCATGTTGGAGATAGATTTAGAGAAAAATATCTAAATCAAACAATTGATACAAAGTTTATAGAAAAATTAAAAGATAAAAAAGAGTTTGATAGTTTTGTAAACATAGCTATTACAGATCCAAAATTAAATAAACTACATTTTTCTTTTTTCAACATATCTACAAAAAATCTAAGTAGTTATAGCTCTTTTTTACTTGCAATAAATGCTATAAGATATGATAGATTTAAAATAGCTAAAAAATTTTTAGACTACTCTTATAAAAAATCATACTTTACATTTGATAAAGACAAATCTCTTTTTTGGCTATATATGATAACAAAACAGAAAAAATATTTAGAAAAACTCTCAAATTCATCTGATATAAACATATACTCTTTGTATGCAAAAGAGATTTTAAATAAAAAGGTAAAAAACTATATAAAATTTGATTTTGACAATCACAAAAAAGATAAAGATATAAATGACCCATTTGTCTGGTTAGACATTTTACACAAAATAAAAAGACTTAAAAATAATCAATTAAGAGAGTATGCAAAAAATTTTAAAAGCAAAGAGCTATTGCCAATCTATGCATTTATAATGGAGAGATTTTATAGGTATAAGCTTCATCCATTTATAACTCCATATGAAGATATTTTAAAAGATAATGATAAAAAAGATAAAATATTAATATACTCTTTAGCTAGACAAGAGAGTAGATTTATCCCATCTTCCATCTCTTCTTCTTTTGCACTTGGAAGTATGCAGATAATGCCATTTTTGGCAAAAGCTTTAGCAAAAGAGAAAAAAATAAAGAGTTTTGATTTGGATATGATGTTTTTTCCAAAGATAAATGTAGATTTTGCTAAAACACACTTAAAATATCTACAAAAAAAACTAAAACACCCTCTTTTAATAGCTTATGCATATAATGGAGGAATTGGTTTTGTAAAGAGAAAAGTTATAAAAAGCAATATTTTTAAATATAAAAAGTTTGAGCCATTTTTAGGAATGGAGCTCATTAAATATCCTGAGAGTAGAAGATATGGGAAAAAAGTTTTAGCTAACTATGTAATCTACTCTCACCTTTTAGGAAAAGATATAAAACTTTTAGATTTAATCAAAAGTTTAAGAGAGTTTGACCATAATCATCGCTTTTAAAAATTAACTTTTTATCTCCTTTGACTTTTGGAAATTTAACAAGATATATTTTATACCAAGGTTTTGTCAAAGGCATCTCTTTTGCTAAAAGAGTGTCTCTATTTAACTTTTTAATCTTTAATGGTTTTTTGCCATTTAATAAAAGATGATATTTTGGATTAAAGAGACCCTCTTTTTCTTCATCTTCAAAATCGTTTGCAATATAGACTCTTACAAAAAAGTAGTCTCCATCTTTATAATCTTTGTATATTGGATTTAAATATGTAGCAATAATAAGAGCTTTATTTTCCATAGAAGCAACTATATCACCCTCTTTTGTATAGCTTATAGCATTTTCGTATGGTCTATCTTTACCAAAAAAAGCAAATCCATTTTTTTCTCCACATCCACTTAGCAAAAAAATAGCTACCAAACAAAAGAGAATCTTTTTCATAAATATCCTTTTTAATTCTTTGTTAAAATTATACAAAAAATTGGCTTAAGGGCACCTCTAACAATTATATACATATCATAGAAGGCAAAGTTAGGGTAA
>CAJXMB010000084.1 GCA_913056105.1 uncultured Nitratiruptor sp.
TTGCATTGTAAATCTTTTGGATAAATTTATCTCTTAATTTTTCATCCAAATCTTTTTCATCTAAAAGCGTTTGAGCATAGCCATCTATAATAGCAATAGGATTTTTAAATTCATGACTTATAGCTGAAATCAATTCACTTCTTTGTCTGCTTATCTGTTTTATCTTCTTTGTATACTCTTTTGTCTTTTCATCTCTGTTTTTTAATTTTTTTGCCAATTTTTTTAATTCCAAATCAATCTTTTCAAACTCCTCTATAAAATCTATCTTCGTTAATTTATCATACTCTTTTTTGTAAATATTTTTGATGTTCTCTTTTATCTTTTTACTTTTTCTTTTTATCTTTTTTGAGATAAGATAAGATATATAAAAAGCTACAAGGAGAGCAAAGATATAACCTATAATTAGTTTAATAAAAATAGAGGAGTTGATATCTTTATGAATAATAAAATAGAATATTAAAAAAGTAGATGAGAGGATTAAAAATGTATATAAAAAAAGTATATTTTTAATTTTCATACCAATTTATAGCCAATTCCTCTAACTGACTTAATATATCCTTTCTCTTTTTTTGGATCAATCTTCTCTTTTAACCTCTTAACAGCTACATTTACAGTCTTTTCTTGATGAATTTCACTCTTTTCCCATACATTTTCAAGCAAAAAATCTCTACTTAAGACTACATTTTTATTCTTTATAAATGTATATAAAAGATTAAATTCTAACTTTGTTAGATCAACAAAGTTTCCATCAACAAAGACTTCTCTCTTTTTTAAATCAACTTTTATATCTTTATAGACTAATTCATCTTCAAAATCTTGTGGTTTTACCCTCTTTAATATAGCTTTAACTCTTAAGATCAACTCATTTATGTTAAATGGTTTTGTAATATAGTCATCCCCGCCTCTTAAAAAGCCAAGCTCAATATCACTCTCTTGATTTTTAGCACTCAAAAAAATAACAGGAGTATCATACCCTTTTGCTCTTATTGTCTTTACAAACTCACTCCCTTCAACTCCAGGCAGATTTCTATCTACAATCATAAGATCAACACTCTCTTCTTCTAAAAATTGTAAAACATTTTTTGTAGATAAAAAACCTTCTACTTCAAACCCCTCTTTTGAGAGTTTATACTCTAAAAGCTCTAAAAGATCCTCTTCATCTTCTATTATAACTATTAATGGTTTTTTCATATTAAAAACTCTCTAACTGGCCACCTTTTTTAGCAAATACCAAAATTTTTGCTATCTCTACAGCTCTATCGGCTGCTCTTTCAAGTTTTCTACATATAGCTAAAATATTTATATAATCTTTTATTTCATCTGTATTTTTACATATATTTTCTAAAAGCTCTTTTTCAAAAAGACTGAATATCTCATCAGTTTTACTCTCTTCGACCAATGTTTTTCTATATAGACTATCAATTTTATCCTTATCTTCCTCATTCAATATAGAAAGGGCATAATCTATAGCTTTTATTGCTGTTTGGTAGAGTTTTATAATATAACTATCTACAAAATCCATATTAATTTCTTTTTTAATATGAGGCAAAATGTTCTTTACATATGTTTTTGCATAATCTCCAACTCTAACAATCTCATTTGTAAGTTTTATATAAGAGAGAAGCTCTCTAAGTTGTGAAGCTTCTGGACCAAATAGAGCAATAGTCTTTACTACCTCATTATCAATAGCTCTTGCTTCCAAATCTATATTTTTAATAAGATCAAAGACTGCCTCAAACTCATCTGTATCTTTTTTTTCAAATGAACTTAGTGCAATTTTGTGTGCATTTAAAATTTTTTGTGACATATCATACACTAAACTATTTATATAGTTTAGTTTCTCTTCATAATTTTTTAGCATTTTACTTCCTTTATTTTGTTTTTATATATTATAAAAAATAATAGTAACTTTTTAGTAACAAAAAAATTGAGTTTTGTTTTTATTTTGTAACTATCAAATTATACTATTTCAGTGTCTAAAATAAAACAAAAGGAGAAAAGATGCTAAAAAAAGTAGCATTAACTGCAGCTGCATTAGCAATTGCAAGCACATCTTACGCAACTAAGATAAATGGGGCAGGAGCAACTTTCCCAGCGCCTGTATATTATGATTGGGCATATAGCTATCATAAAGCTACAGGAGTTGAAGTCAATTATCAATCAATTGGTTCAGGTGGTGGTATCAAACAGATAAGCGCAAGAACTGTTAATTTTGGTGGAAGCGATAAACCTCTTAAACCAAAAGTATTAGACAAAAAAAATCTTTATATGTTCCCATCAGTTATAGGAAGTATAGTTTTAGCTTACAACATTCCTGGTATTAAAGATATGGAGCTTAAACTTGAAAACAAAGATGTAGCAGACATCTTTCTTGGAAAGATTAAATATTGGGATGATAAAAGAATTAAAAAAGACAACCCATATCTTAACCTTCCTCACAAAAAGATAACAGTTGTTCATAGATCTGATGGTAGTGGTACTACATTTAACTTCACTTACTATCTAACTGGAGTAAGCAAAGATTGGGCTAACAATATAGGAATTGGTAAAGCAGTTGATTGGCCAGTAGGTATTGGTGGAAAAGGAAATGAAGGTGTATCAAGTCTAATAAAACAAACACCATATAGCATAGGCTATGTAGAGTATGCTTATAAACTTAAAAACCATTTTCCAGCTGCAACAATTCAATCAAAAAATGGTCATTGGGTAAAACCAACTATAGAAAATTTCAAAGCAGCAGCTAAATATGCACAATGGAAACCATCTAAACATTTCTATCAAATACTTGGTCTTCAACCAGGAGATAACAGCTATCCAATAGTTGCAGCAACTTTTATTCTTCTTCCAAGAGAAAAACAAGCAAAAGATAGAGAAGTAACTGCATTTTTTGATTGGGCTTATAGACATGGTGATGCAGCAGCAAAAAAACTTGGATATATCCCTCTTCCAGAAGCAACAAAAAATATGATTAGAAATTACTGGAAAAGCCACAATATCCAACCAAAATAAAATAAGGAAATTAAGAAAGGAGAAAATATGAGAAAAATTACACTATCAGCAATAGCAGCGACAGTTGTTGCAACATCTTTAAGCGCAAGCACAATCACTCTTTATCAAGATGTTGATACTGGCGCAATCTATACAAAACCAGGAGCAAATAGAGTTGAACTTGGTGATTTTATTAGCGCAAAAGATGTTTATATTCAAAATCAAAAGATGAAAACTGAGATGAGTAAATCTCTAAAAGGTGTTACAATTAAGTCTGGTGTTCCAACACTAAAATTTGATGGAACTCACTATCTTCAATACCACTATCATAGCGATGATTATAATTCAAGTAAAGATGAAAGCACATTTGAAACAACAAGAAACTATTTTCAAGTTAAAGCATACTGGAACAAAAAAGATTATGCAAGATTGACTTTAGATACTCATCAAGAGGATAATGGAAGTTGGATTGTAAGACTTAAATATGGATATCTATATTTAAGCGATATTCTTCCATATACTGGAGTTGAGTTTGGTCAAGTTCATAGACCTTGGATTGACTATGCAGAACATCATGGATGGCTAAATAGACCAGTTAGCGAAACTTTTCCAGAAGGTACAGCTCATGTAATAAACTCTGCTGGACCTGGAATTAACTTTAAAACAAAAACAGACTATTTCAGTAGTGAAATTGGTTTATTTAATGATGAAGGATATCATGGAGTTAAATCTGGAAGTGGACAAAGCTTTGAGTGGAGACTTACTGCTCATGTTTTAGGAACAGGCAGACAACATGTTCATGCAACAAAAGATGAGTGGTTAAATATCTCTTACTTTGGAAGATATCTAACTGGAACTGATGCTGGATTAAATGAAGATACTCTAAATGGTATCCATGCAGTTTATAACAATCCAATGTTTTTAATCGGTGGATACTGGATGAAGAATCTTGCTGAACAAAATCATAAAGTTTATAAAAAAGATGGAGATGGTTGGAGTGTAAATGGAGAGTTTAGACCAATAGATAAATTCTCAATATTTGCAAGATATGATAATTGGAATGTAACAAAAGATGGCGATGATGATCAGCATAAAGATTACAATAAGAAAAAAACTATCTACGGTGTAGCTTATAAATACAATAAACATGTTAGATTTTTAGCAAGTGGCATCTCTTATGATCCAAATGATAAAATAGCTAATAACGATCAAACTGATTATATGTTAACAGCAGAAGTTAAGTGGTAAAAAGGGAGCGCTCTTAAAAAGCGCCCCTTTTACAAAATAGTTGTGCAGGCAAGCAATTTTCATTTCTACTCCTTTAACCTCGCCTGCACTACTATTTTGTAATCTTTTTGTTATAATTTTAAAGTAAAATTCTTCAAAAAATAAAGGAATATCCTTGCAAAAGCTAATAGATAAATCTTTTGAAAACATCTCTAAACTCTCTGCATTTTTGATATTTATTCTCTTAATTGCAATATTTTGGGTTCTTTTCAAAGAGGCAAAACCTGCAATTGATGAGTTTGGTT
>CAJXMB010000085.1 GCA_913056105.1 uncultured Nitratiruptor sp.
AGTTAAAATAGCTCTTTTTATCTTAAAATTGGTAGTTAAATGAAAAATGTCTCAACATTTTAGGCTAAAAACTATTAAAATCTTTTCAATTCTTTTGTGAAAGGTCCATATGATAAAGTTAATAAAATCTCTTTTTTTCTCAATAAAATCTGCTTTGGTTTATATGTTTATATTTGCCATATCCATAGGTACAGCAACATTTATAGAAAATGATTATGGAACACAAACAGCAAGAGCCTTAGTCTATAATACAAAATGGTTTGAAGCACTGCTGCTGATTTTGGGCTTGAACCTAATTTATAATATTTTTAGATTCAGACTCTTTAGAAAAGAGAAATGGCTTACAGGACTTTTTCATCTATCTTTTATAATTATCTTAATAGGTGCAGCTCTTACAAGATATGTTGGATATGAAGGGATAATGCATATAAGAGAGGGAGGAGTTCAAGATAAAATTGTTTCATATAAGACATATATTTTAGTTGATATAAAAAAAGATGACAAATTTTACCATTTTGAATATCCTATTTTGCTATCTAAAATTGGTAAAAACCATTTTGAAAAGAGACTAAAATTTGATTCTAAAAAGTTAGAACTAAAATTAAAAAAATATCTTCCAAACGCTACTATAAAATATATAAAAGCTAAAGGTGGGCAAAACTTTATCTCTTTGATGATATCAACTCCTAATGGAGTTAAAAATATATCTTTAAAAGAGGGAGATTGGGTTGATTTAGGAGCGTTCATATTAAGTTTTGGAAAAGATATAAAAGGTGATAAAAAAGTTGTAAAAATTTATAAAGATAGAGATAGACTATTTATATCATCTCCTTTTGAAGTTTCATATATGAAGATGATAGATAGAAGTTCAAAATCTTTTAAACCAGATGAAAAAATCGGTTTTGAAAAAAGAAGATTATACTCGATAGATGGAGTAAATTTTGTACTAAAAGATTTTAAAGAGGGTGTAAAAGAGACTCTTATCTCAAAAGGCCCAAAAGTTAAAGGTGCCAGTCTAAAAGATGCTCTAATTTTAGAATTAAAAAGCAAAAATGAAAAAAAAGAGGTTAGGGTTTTTGGCAAACCTAATCAGTTAGGAGATCCTACGAGTATAAAAATGGATGATATGAAAATATTTATAAGTTATGGTTCAAAAATTATCAAAATTCCTTTTGCCTTGAAGCTAAATGATTTTCAACTCAAGAGATATCCAGGCTCTATGACTCCTTCATCATATGCAAGTGAAGTTACTCTAATTGATAAAGAAAGAAATTTGATTATGCCATATAACATACATATGAATCATGTATTAGATTATAGAGGATATAGATTTTTTCAAAGCTCTTATGATATGGACGAAAAGGGAACAATTCTTTCAGTAAACCATGATCCAGGAACAGTTGTAACATATATTGGGTATGCATTGCTCTTCTTTGGGCTGATTTTTCATCTATTTATGCCAGATAGTAGATTTAGAAAGCTTATAAGACTAACTAAAAAGGTACAACAAAAAAGAGAATCTCTTTTGATGGCAAGCAGTTTAGCTTTAATGATAATTTTACCTCTAAAATCTTTTGCAAATAACACTGATTTAGAGATTTTAAAATCTTTTGATAGAAATCATGCAGACAAATTTGGAGAACTTTTGGTTCAAGATAGAAGTGGAAGGATAGAGACTGTTGATACTTTATCAAGAATGGTGCTTGCTAAAGTAGCCAAGAAAGAGGAACTATATGGACTAACACCAAATCAAATACTGCTTGGTATGATAATAAGGCCAGATCTTTATCAAAAGATAGATATAATATATATTCATCATCCAAAACTAAAAAAGATTTTAGGGTTGCAAAAAAATCAAAAATATGCCTCTTTTAATGATTTTTTCAAAAATGATAATTATATATTAACCCCTTTTGTAAAAGAGGCAGTTAGAAAAAGAGCAGCTAAAAGAGATAAATTTGATAATGAAGTTATAAAGGTAGATGAGAGGGTTAATGTCTGCTATCTCGTTTATACGGGTAAACTTTTAAAGATATTTCCAAAACCAAACGATAAAGATCAAAAATGGTACTCTCCAATAGAAGCTATAAAAACATTTCCTCCAAAGGAGGCAGAGCTTGTAAGACTTTTAACTGCAAGTTATTTTTCAAATATTGATAAGGCTTTGAAAAATGGAGATTGGAAAAAAGCAGATAAAGCTTTAGATACTATAAAAAATTATCAAAAATATTATGGAGCAGCTGTTCTGCCAAGTGAGACAAAAATTAAAGCAGAACTTTTATATAATAGGCTTGATATTTTTAATAGATTAGTTCCATATTACTTAATAATAGGCTCAATCTTACTTTTATTAATACTTGCAAATCTAATCTATCCAAAAATCAAAATTGAACCTGTGATTAAAATAGGATTATTTTTAGTGATTTTAGGATTTATTGCTCAAACTTTTGGCCTTGGACTTAGATGGTATATAGCAGGTCATGCCCCATGGACTGATGCATACGAATCCTTAGTTTTTATAGGATGGACAATTGTTTTTGCAGGTTTTTTCTTTTCTAAAAACTCTTCTTTAACACTTGCTGCTTCATCCCTTCTTGGTGGGATTATTTTATTTGTAGCTCATCTAAATTGGCTTGATCCTCAAATAACCAATTTAGTTCCTGTATTAAAATCATATTGGCTTTTGATCCACGTAACTGTTATTACATCAAGTTATGGATTTTTTGGACTTAGTGCACTATTGGCGTTTATTGTGTTAATTTTGTTTATCTTTTTAAATGAAAAAAACAAAGAATCTCTGCTACTAACCATCAAAGAGCTTACTTATACTAATGAAATGAGCTTAATTATAGGGCTTATTTTAGTAACAATTGGAAACTTTTTAGGTGGGGTTTGGGCAAATGAGAGTTGGGGTAGATATTGGGGTTGGGATCCAAAAGAGACATGGGCTTTGGTTACAATTTTAGTTTATGCTATAGTTGCGCATCTAAGACTTGTTCCAAAAATGAATACTCTATTTATCTATAATGTTGCATCACTTTTGGCTTTATCATCAGTGATAATGACATATTTTGGAGTAAATTTTTACCTATCAGGACTTCACTCCTATGCGGCAGGAGATCCAATACCGATTCCTAAGTGGGTTTATTATACTATTGCTACTATTTTTATCATTATACTATTGGCATACTATAAAAAAAGAAGATTTAATATTGATTTGAGGATATAAAAGGCTTTTAAGCCTTTTGCTCCTTAAACCAACTCTTTATCTTATCAAATAGATTTTCAAACTTTTTTTCATGAGGCTTACTATCGATTCCAAAGCTTTCTTGAAGTTTTTTTAGAAGCTCTTTTTGTTCACTATTTAACTTTTTAGGAAACTCTATTTTAACTTGGGCAATAAGGTCTCCAACTCTTTTGGTTCTAACATTTTTTGCACCCTCTCCTTTAAATCTAAATTGCTCTTTATCTTTTGTATTTGGGGGGAGCTTTAACTCTTTTTCGCCTCTTGGTGTAGGGATTTTTATGGTTTCTCCAAGTATTGCTTGAGTAAAAAATATTGGCACTTCCAAGTAGATATCATCATTGTATCTTACAAAATGTTCATCCTCTTTTACATAAAACGTAATATATAGATCTCCTCTTTGTCCATTTATGCCAATATTTCCTTTGCCACTAACTCTTATTCTATCTTCATTGTCTATGCCTTCTGGGATATTTATGGTGATTTTCTCTCTTTTCTTTTCATATCCAAGTCCATGACATTTCAGACACATCTTCTTTGCAATTTTACCAACTCCGGAACATTTTGGGCATGTTTGAGAAAAGGTCATAAATCCTTGTCTATAATATATTTGACCTCTGCCATGACACTCTGGACAAGTTATAAATTCACCATTTTTTGCACCTGTTCCTTTGCACTCAAGGCATGGGGTTTTGTATTCAAACTCAATCTCTTTTTTAGCTCCAAAAAATGCTTCATTAAAATCTATTTGTATTTGTAAAGATAGATCTAATGGATATTTTTCACCACTGCCTCTTTGTCCAAATCCAAAGCCTCCAAAACTTTCACCACCAAACATCTCTTCAAAAAAGTTCATAATATCATCAAAAGAGCTATGACTAAAACCTTCAAATCCTCTATTTTCTAATCCATTTTTTCCATACCTATCATATAAAGCTCTCTTTTCTTTATCGCTTAATACTTGATAGGCTTCATTTATGAGTTTAAATCTCTCTTCAGCCTCTCTGTTTCCTGGATTTCTATCTGGATGGTATTTTAGAGCCAATTTTCTATAAGATTTTTTTATCTCTTCAAAGGAGGCATCTCTATCTACTTCTAAAAGTTCATAATAGTCAATATCAACCAATTTTTCACCTCTTTTAAACTTTTTTCAAGGGCACCTCTAACAATTATATACATATCATAGAAGGCAAAGTTAGGGTAAGAT
>CAJXMB010000086.1 GCA_913056105.1 uncultured Nitratiruptor sp.
GCAATATCTTTTAAAAGTTCATTTCTTTCACTTTTTGCTAAATGCTCTATTGCATCTAAAATATCATCTTTGTATATCTCATCAATATAGCTCCATATATCTTCATTTAAGCTATCGCTCTTTATTTCCAAATTTAATGGCTCTTTTGCAGACTCTATAAAATATTTTTCATATTCCTTACAGGCTATATTTATAGCCTCTTTTCCTTCAAATATAATTTTAGATAGCTCTTCTTCATCAAACTCATTTGGTTTTTTAATAGTTATAGCCTCTTCAGCAAGCGTAGGGTCAATCATAGGATCTATAGTTACTGGCTCAATAATTTTGGTATCATATGAAGCTATTGATCTCATCTCTATCATCAATAAATCATCTTTTGTACCAGCTAAGTATAGATCAAGTGTGCTTCTTTCTAAATCACTATATTTTGGATTAAAAACAATCTCACCATCAATTTTTGCAACTCTAAGTCCACTAACTGCTCTTTGAATAGGTATATCAGATACAAAAAGAGCGGCTGAAGCTGCATTTAGAGCCAAAACTTGAAGATCGGCCTCTTCATCTGCACTTAAAACCATAACTGTAATAACTACTGGATACAAAAATCCTTTTGGAAAAAGTGGTCTAAGTGCTCTATCTACAACTCTGGCTGTCAAAGTTTCAAACTCTCCAGGCTTTTGTTCTCTTTTTACAAAACCTCCTGGTATCTTTCCAGCTGCATATGATTTTTCTATATATTGAACTGTTAGAGGCAAAAAATCCTCTTCAACCATATTTTTATCTAAAACCACAGTTGCAAGCATTACTGTATTTTTGCTTTGAAGCAAAACCGCTCCATTTGTCTGTTTTGCTACTTTTCCTATATCATATTTTTCTTTGATATTGTTCATATCAAACTCAAATGTACAATGCATGTCTATCCTTTAAAATCTAAATCTATTTTTATAATTTTCATTTGGAAACTGTTTTAAAATCTCCTCTTCTGTAAAGCTAAAGCGATAATTTTCTATATACTCTTTTAAAATTTTATAAGCTTTATTTATCTCTTTCATCTTTTCATCTTCTCCTTTTCTGTCTGGATGATACTTTTTAGACAAATATAGATATCTTTTTTTTATATCTTTTAGCGAAACAAGAGGTGGAAGCTCTAAAGTATCTAAAGCATTATGAATACTTTCAAAAATTTTTTCTTTTTGCATTTTCTACTTTACAAATGTTCCAGCACCACTTGCTGCGCCTAAAACTGTTTTAAAATCATTATCTATAAAATGAACTCCAACTCCAAAAATAAAGTTTGTTGCATCACTATTTAAAAAGTTATCTACACCAACAAAACTATCTAAATGTTTCAAAAATCTATATCTTGCTAAAAATTTTAGATGTGGACTATCTCCTCTAACATCATTAACACCATTAAAGTCAAAAGCTTCTAATGTTAGTTTTGCCCTGTCGTTTAGCATAAAATAGTCAACTCCAACTCCACCTGTATTTTCTATAACTCCTAATCTATAAAGAAAGTTATCATATCTTAATCCATATTGAGCAGAGACAAATATTTTTGAATCTTCATGGTCTTTTGGAGGGATTAAATTGCCATTGCTATCAACTCTACTATAATCATCTCCTGAAGCAACACCTAACATATAGTACTTATTTGGAGATGGAAGATAATTTATATTTGCATAACTCTTAGCATACCCATCATCACTCATATACTCACTTCTAATATTAAATTCAATTTGAGATTTGTCTATCTTTTCTAAGTAATTATCAAGTTTTTTAAATGTACTTCCTCCGCTACTAAAAAAATTATCTGCTGAACTTATAGCATTTTTTAGTGGTTTTTTGTTCTCTTTTATAACATCTTTTAAATCTTTTTCCAAAGAAGCAAATCTATCAAGTATATCTGGAAGTTTCTTTTTTGCTTTAGAGCTAACATCAGCCAAATCTGAAGAGAGAGAGTCAATTTTTTTCATAATTGCAGGGAGTTTATCATTTATTGTATCAGCACTATAAGAAAACTTTGATGACATCTGTTTAAACTCTCTTCCTGCGCTTGCTAACTCTTTTGCCATTTTGTTTAAATTTATAATTGCACTTGATAGATTATTTCTATTTTCTTCAATGACTTTTTTTATTGATTCAGTAATATCTCTTAGATTTGCAACACTCTTTTTTAAATCATCTCCTCTATCTCCTTTCATATCAACTCTAAGCTCTTTTATAAATTCTTTAAACTCTTTGGCTGCTTCATCTATACTATTTGCAGCTTCATTGAAAGAGGATATTTTTTGCTCTTTGCTTAAATACTCATTTTTACCCAAATAAATATCCAAATTTCCAGGAATTATGCTTAGATATTTATTTCCAAGCATTCCTTCTTGTTTCACTACTACAGTAGAGTCTTTTGGAATTTTGATGCCTTTATATATAAAAAGAGTGGTTTTAACTCTATTTTTTTCCAAAGAGATATCTTTTATGTAACCAACTTCAACACCTTTTATCTTAACTTTTGCATTTTTTTCCAATCCATCGATATCATTTAAATATGCTCCAACTATATATCCCTCTTTACCAAAATGAGCAAATCTGTTTACTTGAGTACTTAATAAAAATAGAAAAATTAACCCAATAGCAACAAAAATACCAACCTTTGCCTCTGTCTTCATAAAATTTCCTTAATCTGAAATAGTATTTTTATGTCTAAATTCATACTCTACTCCTCCAAGAGGAAATAGTTCGACTCTAAAAAGAATTGATCTATCTTTATATGATGAACTTCCTATTGAAGTTAAAATTGGGATTGTTTTTTCATTATAACTTATCTCATAACTCCAGCACTTTTTATAAAATCTCCATCCAAAATTCCACTCTTTAATAAACTTATCTTCAATATTATAACCTATTTTACCAAATATTTTATATCTTTTTGATAAATTGTAGTTAAAAGAGGTGTTTAAAAAGTTTGAATCTTTCTCATTTTCAAAGCCATTTTTATAAAAATGAGAAGCTATAGCACTAATCATATCATTACTATAACTTATAGAAGTAGCAATAGAGCTAATAGAGTTATATTTATGTGAATAAAAAATATCATTTGAAACTCTAACTCTATCTATATTAAATCCAATCTCATTTTCTAAATCCCCAAATCTATCCTCTTTATCATAAAAGATTGGCTGAATTACTCTATGATATAAAAACTCATCTCCTTTTAAATTATAAAAATACTCTTTTAAACTAAGCTCTAACCTCTTTGTTTCACTATTTATAGAGATAAAATCCTCCTTATCTCCTCTATCCTTTTCATAACTTGGAATAATTAAAGAACCATTCAGATGTATAGTGTGTAAAAAGTTTGAATAACTTTTTATTAAATCTGAATATATAGAAAATTTATGATAATTTCTTATAAAAAGACCATTTTTTAATCTTTGTGAGTAATTACTATAATCTACATAGGATGCATACATATTTTCTGAAAAAGATAATCCAACATAATCATTTAAACTATTGAAATATATACTAAAAGGGATATTTAGCTCATACTGCTTTGCATTTACACCTTTTTCTCTATAAAGGTTAGTAAATTTAAAATCAACAGAATATAAAATATTGTTTAAAAAAAGAGAGTTTGTATATTTATGGTATTGGAGTTTTGGCAAAATTTGCAGAGTATCTGAATTATTAACTTTGCTTGTATCTATAAAATATTTTGAATATAGTCCAAAATAGTGATCATATTGATTATAGTAGTAGTTAAATCTTGAGGTTACTAATGAACCATAGCTGCTCTCTATTGAACTCTCTTTTAGATTTAAGTAGTCAATATCATTTAGATATTTAAAATCAAGATATAACCCATCACTTCTGTTGGCACTCTTTTTATCTACAAAAAGAGCATCTCTTCTATAGAAAGCCTCAAAGCCATAATGCTTATCATTTTTTAAGCTCTCTTGTTTTATGAAACTACTTTTTTCTTTAAAAAAACCTGTGCTTATTTTTCCAAAAGAGTATGGAGTATCTACAAATCTAAAAGTAGTATAAGCACCTTTTCCTCTATTTGATCTTATTTGTGGAGAGATTTCTAAATCCCACTGGGGATCGGGCGCTAAATAAAAAGGCTGAATATAGACAAATCCTTCTTTATTGGAATATGCAAATCCTGGTTTTAAAAGACCGCTTTTTCTTTCCTTTGATGTAGAAAAACCAAGATAAGGAGTATAAAAAATTGGAGTATTTTTGGCATAAAGTATTGCATTATAAAGATTTACCCATTTTTTCTTTTCGTTATAATCTCCTTTTGAAAACTCTATCTTCCAATCTGGATTAGTTGGATTACAACTTGATACTATTGCCTTTTTTAAATTAAAGACACTATCTTCTTTTTTTGCATCACACGAGCTTATCCA
>CAJXMB010000087.1 GCA_913056105.1 uncultured Nitratiruptor sp.
AAATCTTTTAGCAAATCTTACCATAACTTTGCCTTCTATGATATGTATATAATTGCTAGAGGTGCCCTTAAACTATGCTACATATGCCCCTTTAATATTAGCTAACTCTTTAACTATATCGCTATTTACACAAATGTTTGATTCTATCTCAACCTCTTGTAATTTTGAGGAAATAACAAGTTTCAAAGGTCTTCTTCCAGGATGAGTTTGAGCTAATCTATAAAGCTCTTCAATCCTATTTAATTCATGAGTTAATTCAAGTTTTATTACAAGAGGCTCTTCAAACTTCTCTTCAATCTTTGTTTGAACCTTTGTATTTTTAGCCTCTTCTAAACGCATTATCTTATCGCATCTAATTCTTGTAAAATCTCTATCTTTTGTTATATATGTTTTAAAAGCTATAGGTTTTTGAAGGTCCATCTTCTCAAGCTCTTCTAATTTATCTGCAAAGAGCATCATCTCAATATTTCCATGAAGGTCTAAGATATTTACAATACCAAATTTGTTTCCTTTTTTGCTTATCTTTGTTTTTACCTCTTCTACTTTTCCAACAAAGAGAGCTTCACTTCCATCAGAGATATTTTCTAAATCACTAGAGAGTGTATAATCAATTTTCTCAAGTTCATCTCTAAAATTATCAAGAGGGTGTCCAGATACATAAAATCCTAAAGTCTCTTTTTCAAGTTCAAGTATGGTTTTTAGATCAAACTCTCCTAAATCATCAAGCTCAATTTTTATAGAGGTCATCTCTTCACTCTCGCCAAACAAAGAGTTTAAAGCCATCTTTTTTGCTCTTGCAATCTCATGAGTAGTTTCTACAATTTTTTCTATATTTTGCAAAAGTGTCTTTCTACTATATCCAAAACTATCCATAGCTCCAGATTTTATCAGTGATTCTAAAACCTTTTTATTTACTTTTGTAGGGTCAATTCTATTTAAAAAGTCATCTAAACTCTCAAAGTTTTTCTCTTCTCTTGATTTTAGTATTGATAAAATTGCACTCTTACCTACCCCTTTGATAGCTCCGAGTCCAAAAAGAATCACATCCTCACCATCAATATTAGCAGCACTAAATTCAAACATAGATTTTTTAATATCTGGAGGAAGTAGTTTTATCTTTAATCTTTTTACCTCATCAACATATTTAACAATTTTATCTGTATTATCTTGCTCACTTGTTAAGAGTGCTGCCATAAACTCTTGAGGATAGTAATTTTTTAAATAGGCAGTTTGAAAGGTTATCATTGCATACGCAGCAGAGTGAGACTTGTTAAATCCATATCCAGCAAACTTTTCTATAAGCTCAAACAGAGTCTCACTCTTTTTAGCATCAAATCCTCTTTTTACCGCCCTTTCTACAAACTCCTTTTTATATTTTTCCATCACATCTTTTTTCTTTTTACCCATAGCCCGTCTAATGATATCAGCCTCTCCAAGGCTAAAGCCTCCAACAATTTGAACTATCTGCATAACTTGCTCTTGATATACAATCATCCCATATGTTGGCTCTAATACCTCTTTTAACTCATCAAAACTAACCTCTTCAAATGGATAATATATCTTTTTTCTTCCATGCTTTCTCTCTATAAAATCCTCTAACATTCCTGATTCCATTGGACCAGGTCTATAAAGAGCAAGAACCGCAATGATATCTTCAAATGTAGTTGGTTTCAATCTACTATTTAGTCTTTGCATACCCGAAGACTCTATCTGAAAGATTCCTAATGTATTTCCACTTTGGATTAAATCATATACCTTTTTATCATTTATATCTACTCTGTTCCAATCAATCTTTTTGTTATATCTTTTTTCAATAAGTTTTAGAGCATTATCTATAACTGTTAATGTTTTAAGTCCTAAAAAGTCAAATTTAATTAAATCAACATCTTCTAAAAAATTTAAAGAGTATTGAGTAACTATTGTCTCTTCACCTGAAGGCTTATATAGTGGAGTTTTATGCCAAAGCTCTTCATTGCTTATAACAACTCCAGCTGCATGCATTCCTGCATTTCTTTTTAACCCTTCTAAAGAGAGAGCAAAATTCCACACCCTTTTAGCCAAAGGATTATTTTCAATTAGCTCTTTTATCTTTGGCTCTTGTTCATATGCTTCTTTTAAGGTTATACCAAGTTTATCTGGTATTAGTTTTGCCATCTTATCTGCATCTGCGTAACTCATTCCAAGAACTCTTGCTACATCTCTTATAACCCCTTTTGCCAAAAGCGTACCAAATGTGATAACTTGAGCAACATTGTATCTTCCATACTTTTTGACTACATAATCAATAATTTCACCGCGTCTCTCTTGACAAAAGTCCATATCAATATCTGGCATACTTACACGCTCTGGATTTAAAAATCTCTCAAACAAAAGATTATACTTAAGAGGGTCAATATTTGTAATATTTAGAGCATATGCTACTAAACTTCCTGCAGCAGAACCTCTTCCTGGACCAACTGGAATGCCCCTCTTCTTAGCTTCTCTTACAAAATCCCAAACTATTAGCATATATCCTGGGAATTTCATAGATTTTATTATCTCTATCTCATGATTTAATCTATCCCAATATTTTTGATGCTCCTCTTTTGGAATGTTTTTGAGTCTATTTTCTAAACCTTTTTTACACTCATATTCAAATAAAATAGCATCATTTTCTAAACTATACATACTCTCACTTGGAAGCTTTATACCCTCTTTTTTTGCATACTCTTGAGTAAATTTAAAATTTGGTGGAGTTGGATTTCCCAAATCTAACTCTAAATTGCACTTTTGTACTATCTCTTGAGTATTCTCTAAAGCTTCGGGAATATCTGCATAAAGCCTTGCAATCTCTTCGGGAGATTTGAAATAAAACTCTTGAACTGTATGTCTTAATCTATTTGGGTCATCAAAAAGTTTATTCATAGCTATACACATAAAAGCTTCATGAGCTTCTGCCTCATCTTTATATAGATAGTGAGTATCATTTGTTGCAATAATCTTTATACCTGTCTCTAAAGATAGCTTAATTACTTGATCATCAATATATCTTTGATCTTCAATCCCGTGTCTCATAAGCTCAAGATAGAAATCCTCTCCAAAAATGTCTTGATATTCTAAAGCTACCTCTTTTGCAACCTCATACCCTTTTGCTCCAAACTTCTTGTTTCTTTCGCTATTTAAATTTAGATGCCAATTTACCTCTCCTTGCAGGCACGCACTTGTGCAAATCAATCCCTCACTATGCTCTCTTAATAGTTTTTTATTTATTCTTGGATAGTAATAAAATCCATTGATGTAACTTTGAGAACTTAGATACATAAGATTTTGATAACCAATCTCATTTTTAGCAAAAAGGCATAGATGAAATCTCTGTTTAGTAGATTTATCGCTTAAATCATCTTGATTATGAAGATACGCCTCTATCCCAATGATAGGCTTAATCCCCTCTTTTTTCATAGTTTTATAAAAATCTAATGCTCCAAACATATTTCCATGGTCTGTTATAGCAACTGACTCCATTCCAAGCTCTTTACATCTTTTGGCTAAAAGTTTGATTTTGTTTGCTCCATCAAGCAAAGAGTACTCAGTATGCAGATGAAGATGGGTAAATTTAGGCTTCATTGTTTTCCTTGGATTAAATTTTGATAATATTATAGAAAAATTTTTCTAAAGGCAAGATATGAAAAATATTGTTATTATAGGTTTTATGGGAGTTGGAAAAGGCACAATTGCAAGAGCTTTAAGTGCTAAAACCAATCTTTTTGCACTAGATACAGATGATTTAATTGAGAGTTTAACAAATAAAAAGATAAAAAAAATTTTTAAAAAAGAGGGAGAGAGATATTTTAGAGAGTTAGAACAAAAGTGTGCTAATTGGTTAGAAAATAGTGTTAAAAATACCATTATCTCAACTGGTGGAGGATTTTATAAGGTAAAAAATCTAAAAGATATAGGAGAAGTTATCTATTTAAAAGCAGATTTTGACTGGATTTACAATCGCATCACAAAAAGCAAAAATGCAAAGAAAAAGATTGAAAAAAGACCACTTTTTAAATCATATAAAGATGCAAAAAAATTATATGAAACAAGAGCAAAAGAGTATGAAAAAGTTGCTGATATTGTTATAGATGTTAAAGATAAAGAGGTAGATGAGATTGTAAATGAGATAAAGGATAAAATTGAAAAAACTATTCATAACAGACCTTGATAAAACATTTTTAAGAAGTGATTTAACTATTTCAGATTTTAG
>CAJXMB010000088.1 GCA_913056105.1 uncultured Nitratiruptor sp.
TCAAAATCAACTAAAGCAACATTAGAAGAGCTAAGTGAGCTTGTAAAAGAGGGGCAGCTAAAAAAACTCCCTGTTATTATCAAGGCTGATACTCAAGGTAGTTTAGAAGCTATCAAAGGTAGTTTGCAAAAACTTAAAAATGAAGAGGTTAAGATAAATATTATTCACTCTGGAGTAGGTGCAATTACTGAAAGTGACGTAACTCTTGCTGATGCAAGCGATAATGCAGTTATATTAGGATTTAATGTTAGACCAACAGGAAGTGTTAAATCAAAAGCAAAACAGTTAGGTGTTCAAATAAAAACATACTCAATCATTTATGATTTGATTGATGATGTAAAAGCTTTGCTTAGTGGATTGCTCTCTCCTATTATAAAAGAGGAAGCCTTGGGTCAAGCAGAAGTTAGAGAGACTTTCAATGTACCTAAAGTTGGCACAGTTGCTGGATGTATGGTAACAGATGGAAAGATAGAAAGAAATGCAAAAGTAAGAGTTATTAGAGATGGCATAGTAATTTATGATACTAAAATTTCTTCTTTAAAAAGGTTTAAAGATGATGTTAAAGAGGTATCAAAAGGGTATGAGTGTGGGATGATGCTTGAAAATTTCAATGATATTAAAGTTGGGGATTTTATAGAAGCATATAAAGAGGTTGAAGAAGCAGCTTCATTATAAGGAATAATATGAATCAAAGCGAGATTAAAAGAGCAAGAAGCGCCTCTTTGTTAAAAGAGCTTATTCCTGAGGCTTTAGGAAATTTAAATGATAAAGTTTTAAAAGAGATAACTATAACTGATGTGGTTGTTAAAAAGGGAAAATATGATGCTGATGTATATATTGACCCATCAATTTATAGTGATGAGGAAAAAAAGATAATTTTAAAAAAACTTAAAAAAGCCGCACCTGTGCTTGAGAATTTCTGCTTGGAAACAAGTGGTTGGTTTAGATGTCCAAAATTTCATTTTAAATTTGATGAAAGTATTGAAAAATCAAAAAGATTAGAAGAGCTTTTTAAGAAGATAAAGGAATGAAGTGAGTTTAGAAAGAGAGATTGAAAAAATTGTTGAGAGTTTAGGTGCAAAACTTTATGATATAGAAAGTGTTTCAGAAAATGGAAAAAATATCTATCGCATCATAATAACAGCAAATAAGGGAGTAGATGTAGATCTTTGTGCAAAAGTTAGCAATATGATTTCACCCCTTTTAGATGTTAATCCTCCTATGGCTGGAAGTTATAGCTTAGAGGTTAGTTCTCCTGGGATTGAGAGAAAACTAAAAAAACCTAAACACTTTCAAAACTCAATAGGTGAATTTGTAAGAGTAGTATTAAATGATGGCTCACAAATAGAAGGAGAGTTGAAAGATTTTAAAGACAATAGACTTTTTGTTGAAACCAATGAAAAGATTGTTGAAGTTGATTTAGATAAGATAACTTCAGCAAAAACATTTTATAGATGGTAGATTTTGATAGATTTTGCATGAGCCTTGCAATTGAGGAGGCTTGGAAGTATCAAGGATTAACCTACCCAAATCCTGCTGTTGGTGCAGTAGTTGTAAAAAATGGTAAAATTTTCTCTATTGCAGCCCATAAAAAAGCTGGAGAACCTCACGCAGAAGTTTTAGCTATAAAAGAGGCTTACTACAAACTAAGTAAAGATGAAAATATTTTAAAACTTTCAGATTCAAAAGATATTCATGAGTATCTTTATGAAAACTCAAAAGATATCTTTAAAGATTCTACCATCTATGTTACTTTAGAGCCATGCAATCATTTTGGAAAGACTCCTCCGTGCTCTAATCTTCTATCAAAACTAAAATTTAAAAAAGTAGTTATCAGCATCAAAGACCCCAACAAAAAAGCAAGTGGTGGGATAGAGTATCTTAAAAAAAACAGGATTGATGTAAAAGTAGGGGTTTTAGAAAAAGAGGGTAAAAAGTTAATAGAACCTTTTGTAAAATGGAGTAAAGATAGATTTATATTTTTTAAGCTTGCTCAAACTATAAATGGTGTTATTGCTCCAGGAGTTATAAGCTCTTTAAAATCAAGAGAGTATGTGCATAGATTAAGAGATAGGATTGATCTATTGGTTATTGGGGGAAATACAGTTAGAGTTGATAGACCAACACTTGATAGTAGACTAATTGGCGGTAAAAATCCAGATGTTTTGATATATAGTAAAGAAAAAAAATTTGATAAAAGTATACCTCTTTTTAATGTAAAAAATAGAGAAGTTTTTATTGAAAATAGTTTTGAAAAACTGAAAAATTATAAATTTATAATGATTGAGGGCGGAGAAGGGATGCTTGAAGCCACAAAAGATTTAGTTGATTGGTATCTATTTTTTATTTCTCCGAAAATAAAAAGTGGAAAACAGTATAGTTTAGATTTAGAATTAAATATCTTAAATCAACAAAAGATTGATAAAGATTTGCTTATTTGGAGTGATAATGGATAAACAGAAAAAAATTGTAACAATGTTTGATGATATAGCAAAAAAGTATGATTTAGCAAATAGAGTTTTAAGCTTTGGAACTGATATAGCTTGGAGAAAAAAGGCTTGTGATAAGGCTTTTGAGTTTTATGGAAAAAAAGATATTGAGAGGGTTGTTGATGTAGCTTGTGGAACAGGCGATATGTTAAATTTTTGGCAAAGAAGAGCAAAAGATAAGGATATAAAAGAGTTTATAGGAGTTGATCCATCTTCTAAAATGTTAGAGATAGCAAAACAGAAATTTCCAAAGTTTAAATATATCCAAGCTTTTGCTCAAGATCTCCCTTTAGAGAGCAGTTCAAGTGATTTTTTAAGTATTAGTTATGGAATTAGAAATGTAGTAGATAGAGTCGATGCTATCAAAGAGTTTCATAGAGTTTTAAAGCCAAATGGAGTGCTTGTTATTTTAGAATTTACCAAAAGAGATAAAAAGAGTGTAGTTGATAGTGCGATTGAATTTTATATGAAAAAGGTTTTACCAAGAGTTGGAGGATTGATTTCGGGAAACAAGGATGCATATGAATATCTACCAAACTCTATTGATAATTTTTTGACTACAAAAAAGTTGATTGAAGAGTTAAAAGAGAGTGGATTTGAAATTTTATACAATAGAGCTTTTTCTATGGGAATTTGTACACTTTTTATTGCTAAAAAGGGAGATAAAAAATGAAAAGGTTTTTTATACCATTTTTTATTGTCTTATATCTATTTGCGTCAGATGAGGCAATTTTAGATAGTTATAGAAAAAATGGAATGAAAAATTTAGAAAAAAAACTAGATTTAGCTCTTATAGATAAAAATTATTGGGATAAAAAAGTAAAAAATGTTCAATTTGGATGGTATGAAAATCCAAGATATATTCTATTTTGTGATACAAAAGATAAAAAATTAACCCTCTTTTTTGTAAATAAAAATGAAACAAAAAAGATATTAAGCAGTAGCATTGTGATTGGTAAAGATGGCATAGGCAAAGAGAAAAAAAATGATTTTAAAACACCAATAGGTGTATATAAGATAGTAGATAAAAAAGATAAAGTTGAACCAAAATATGGACCTTTAGCTTTTGTATTAAATTATCCAAATCATCTTGATAGATCTTTTAATAGAGATGGGTATGGTATATGGCTTCATGGATTTCCGATAGGATGTAAAGATAAAAGTTTTACAAAGGGTTGCGTAGCAGCTCCAAATGATAATCTTTTAAAAATTGATAAAAAGATTGATTATAAAAAGAGTATTGTAATCATATCTCCATCCAAAGATTTGAAAATCTTAAAAAGAGATATTGTTGAGATTTTATCTTTTTTGCATAGATGGAGATACTATTGGAAATATGACGATTTTGATAATTATATAAATTGTTACAGTAAAGATTTAAGAAGTAGTTATGGAGATTTTAAAAATTTTTTTAACGAGAAAAAAGATATCTTTTCAAGAAGATATAAAAAGAACATTAGATTTACAAATATTAAAATAACTCCATATCCAAATTTAGAAAAAGAGTCTATTTGGAGAGTAGAGATGGATGAGTTTTATAAGGCTCCAAATCTAACTTTTGAAGGCAAAAAGATTTTATATCTTAAAAAAGAGGATGGTGCTTTTAAAATTTGGAGGGAGTATTAATGAAAAAGTTGTTTTTGTTATCAATTTTTATAATTATCTCTCTCTTTGGAGCAAATCTACATTTTAAACTCTATAAAAAAGATGGGAAAATTCCAGG
>CAJXMB010000089.1 GCA_913056105.1 uncultured Nitratiruptor sp.
TGTGCCTCGTCTACACAAAAGCTTTAAAAGCTATGAATGTATATAATTATTAGAGATGCCCTTATATATTTTATCAAAAGAAGAGGAAAATGGAGATAAAAATATCACAAATTGCAAATCTTCCAACACAATATGGAAATTTTAATATACAATGTTTTAAAGAGGGTCACAAAGAGCATCTTGTTATTTTTACAAAAGAGCTTCCACAAATCCCTGTAGTTAGAGTTCATTCTGAGTGTTTAACTGGAGATGCCCTAAAAAGTAAAAAGTGCGATTGCGGAGAGCAACTTGAATTTGCCTTAAAATATATAGCAAAAAATGGTGGAATGGTAATATACCTAAGACAAGAGGGAAGAAATATAGGACTTTTAAATAAAGTAAATGCATACTCCCTGCAAGATAAGGGTTTAGATACGGTTGAAGCTAACCATCAATTAGGATTTAGTGCTGATGAAAGAACTTATGAGATAGTTGAGTATATTTTAAACCATTTTAAAATCAAAAAAATCAAACTTTTAACAAACAATCCAAAAAAAATTGAGAGTTTAAAAGATATTAAGATA
The DNA here is from genome assembly GCA_913056105.1 of uncultured Nitratiruptor sp. Classification (GTDB taxonomy): domain Bacteria; phylum Campylobacterota; class Campylobacteria; order Campylobacterales; family Nitratiruptoraceae; genus Nitrosophilus_A. The sequence goes on from CAJXMB010000089.1 coordinate 564, forward strand.
GTTGAAAGAATACCTATAAAAATAGAACCAAATCCTTACAATGAAAACTATCTAAAAACAAAAAAAGAAAAAATGGGCCATCTTTTATGAAAGATAAAAAGATTGATATTTTCATTGAAAAACTTCTTGAATGGAACAAAATTCACAATCTAACTGGAGCAAAAACTAAAGATGAAATTTTAGAAAACATAGAAGATAGCATATATCCAATAAGATTTCTGCCTCCTATTGAAAACTGTTTAGATATAGGAAGTGGTGCTGGATTTCCTGGACTGATTTTGGCTATTTTTATGCCAAAGAGCAAGTTTGTACTTGTTGAGCCAAGAGTTAAAAGAGCTGCTTTTTTAAACTATATAGTATCTACTTTAGATTTAAAAAATGTAGTAATTGAAAACAGAAGAGTTGAAGAGATTAAGCCAAAAAAGTTTAATCTTATAACCTCAAGAGCAGTAGCAAAAACCTCTTCTTTACTTAAGCTCTCCAAACCATTTATAACTAAAGATACGATTTTGCTATTTTACAAAGGAGAAGAGGTTGAAAAAGAGATACAAGATATAAAAAGCAAATATGACATTATAAAAAGGGATAAAAGAAGATATTTGATATTAAAGGATTTAGATGGTTAAATTGATACTTTTAGTTGCCATAATTTATGCGATATTCCATTTTTTTATAAAACCAAAACCTATACAAGATAAAAAAACAACTAAAGAAGAACAAGATGAAGATATTATGGTTGAGTGTGCAAAATGTAAAACATATGTAAGCTCCAAAGAGGCGATTATAAAAAATGGAAAGTATTACTGCTCAAAGGAGTGTGCTAAAGATGATAATTAAAGAGAAAAAAGATTTTTTTAAGATAAAAGATATAGATGATATTTCAAATACTCCACCAAATAGCGTAGTTTTATTTGATTATGATTTAGAGATGATAAAATTTTGCAAAGAGAACTCCATCCCTTTTGCTATTAAGATTAAAAATATAAAAGAGGCAATCTTTGCAAATAGTTTTGGTGCAAAATATATAATAGTAGATAAAAAAAATGCAAAAGAGATTCAAGAGATTGCAAATGAGTATCTATTTGATACAAAAGTTTTAGTAAAGATTATTTTTGATTGGGAGATAGAGGTTTTTGCTAAAAAGGGGATTGATGGGGTAATAAAAATATAAAAATCCTATGAATTTTATAAATTTTTAAGAAAATTAAATTATAATTGTAAAATATTTTATAAAAATAACAAGGATAAGCTATGAAAAAACAATTTGCAACTGCATCGGCTATAATTGCTGCACTAATTTTTGGAGGATGTACTCAACCGGATTGTCCTGCACCAAAAACAAAACCTATGCAAACAAATTATAAATTTAACAAAATTGTGCAAACAAATTATAAATTTAACAAAATTGTCAACAAGATAGCAAACGATCTTATAAATTGTGAAGCTGTTCAAAAAAACAAAGATTTCCCATTTGTTTTTACTTCGTTTGTTAATCTACATGATTTTAGTCAAACTTCAAATTTTGGAAGAATGCTTAGCGAAACATTAATGTCTGAAGTAGTTAAAAAAGGTATTAAGGTAGTTGATTTTAGAGGACAAAATGTCATAACCATAGATAAAAAGAAGGGGGAGTTTTTCTTAAGTCGTGTAGCTTCAAGATTAAAGCCACAAATAAAAAATGCATATATAGTTGTAGGTACATATAGTGCATATGGAAATGGGATTGTTGTAAATGCTAGAATAATTGATAATAAAAGTGGCGCTATTGTCTCTGCATCAAATGTTATTATTAAAGACCCTCTATTGCTAAGTCAAGTTTGTACAAATGGACTATGCAATACAAAAAAAGTAAAAATTGAAAGAACAATCAGAATAGAAAAAGATCCTTGTGATAAGAGTGGACAATGCGAATAGTTTCTATTTCACTTATTCTTCCAATTATCTTATGGACAGGTTGCGCTCCCGAAAATAGCGATCAGATTTGTTATGATTCAACTGGATTTGCTATAGAAAAAGAGCAAAGTAAGCCGGTTGATTTTGATAAAATAATGGTAGAAGCTACCAAAGCAACTGCCATAAAAGCTAAACTACCTATAACTCAAATGATTATGGTAACCGATTTTGTAAAAATCGGAACTCTTAGAAATGATACAAAATTGGGTTTTATTTTATCCAATAAACTAAAAAATGCTTTGGTTCAAAAAGGATTCCGTGTAAAAGAGGCAGAAGTTTCAAAATTTTTTGAAATAGGTAGTACTGGCTTAAAGCTTCTTTCAAGAGATAAAAGTAATCTTTTAAGTGATGAGGTAAAACTTAAATATGCTTTGGTTGGAACTTATACAGCTACATCAAAGCGTTTGATAATTTTTGTGAAATTGATAGATATTACAAATGGTTTGATAGTAGAATCTTATACTAAAGATATACCAATAACTCCTGAAATAATAGATTTAGTAGATGAAAAAATATCTTAATTGCCCTCCTTGGGCAACTCTTTAAACAATCTCTCTTCTTAAAAATGGTGAAAGTTTCACCAAAACTTCATAGCTAATAGTATTGAAAAATCTTGCTTTTTTCTTTGCATCACCTATAACACAGATCTCATCTTTATCACAAATTACACTCATACTATCCATTGAGACTCTCCCTACAACCTTGTATCCACCTGGTAAGATGAATTCTCTTTTTCCATCAAGTCTAAAAAATCCATCTCCATATCCAATATCATATGTTGAAACTATCAAATCCTCTTTGGCCTCAAAAACTCCGCCATATCCAAGCCTCTCACCTTTTTTTATCTTTTTTTTACTAATTCTTTTTGCCCAAAGAGATAGAACTGGCTTTAATGCAAACTCTCCAAAAACCTCATCCATCTCTAAATAGCCATATGCTGCGATTCCAACCCTTGCAAAATCATCTTCTAAATAGCTGCTTCTAAAAAGAGCTGCGGAGTTACAAGAGTGAAAAAGAGGTCTTTTGAAACCAAACTCTTTGCAAAGTTTTAAAGACTCTTTTTTTATCTTTTTAAAATTTTCTTTTTGCCAAAAAAGCTCACTACTTAAATCATCTGCACTTCTAAAATGGGTAAAAATACCTTTTAGATTAAGCCCTCTTTTTTTTATTAACTTAAAAGCATCTCTTAACTCATTTGGCAAAATCCCATTTCTATGCATTCCTGTATCAACTTTTAGCTCAACATTAAAACCACTTTTAAATTTTTGAATTTCTTCTAAAGAGTTAATTGTAAAATGAAACTTATACTTCTTTTGTGGAATATCAGATAGTATAAGTATATAATCAAATAGATTTTTAATTCTTTTAGCTTCATCTATATTTCTTACAACTGCTCTTTTTATGCCAAACTCTTTAGCTAAATTAGCTATCTCTAAAAGTCCATGCCCATAAGCATTATCTTTTAGAACAATGGCTACTTTCTCTTTTGAGCCTGCTTTATTTGAAATTAATCTTAAATTATTAAAAAATGCATTTTTATCTAATTTTATCCAACCCATGATAGAATTTTATCATCTTTTTATAAAGGGCAACTCTAACAATTATATACATTCATAGCTTTTAAAGCTTTTGTGTAGAC
>CAJXMB010000090.1 GCA_913056105.1 uncultured Nitratiruptor sp.
TTTTTTAGATACATTATAACCCCAAAAATGTTTTGCATAGGTGCACCTTGATAAGTTGCAAAAATTTCATCTTTTGCTTTTAAAATCTCATCCAAATTTTTTACTTGCACCTCTTTTTCAAGAGTATTTATCAAATCTTTTGTCTTATCTATTATAGCTATATAATCTTTTTGCAATTTTTCATCCAAATCTTGAGTTTGAATGATTTTTATAGCTTCATCAAAAAATCCCATTTGATAGTAGGTATCGATAAGTTTTTTTAATGTTTCTTGATTGTGAAATGAGATCAAAGCTTGTCTAAAAAAGTTTGAAGCATTGTAAAAATCCAAATAGTTATATAACTTTTTTCCTACCATTGTATATGCAGTAGCTAATGCAATATTTTCTTTTTCCCAATTTAGATATTTAAAAATATCTTTTAAATCATATTTCTTTATGATATCTCTTAGTAAAAGAGATCTATAACTCAAATCTTTTTATTTATCTTCTACCTTTCTTTCTATATAACTCTCACTTGATAGCTTTAAAGAGAGATTTTCTAAATTTTTATAAATATATCCATAAAAACTATCATCTTTGTACTTCTTTTCAAACTCTTTAAAACTCTCTTTTTTAGTCAAAACTCCCCATTTTGGAAGATCATTTTCAAAGTTCAAAGAGCTTAGCATCTCCCCTTCTATTTCAAACCAATCTCTATGTTTTTTTATCTTTTCATTTTCATTTTCTATTAAGATCTCATTTGGATAAACTATATCTACATCTAACTCTTTTATAATCTCTTTATACTCTTCAAGCAGATCCTCTTCAAACTTAGTCTCTTCATTTAACCACAAAATATATTTGCCACTTGCTCTTTTTAAACACTCATTTCTAAAATCAGTTTCATCTATATACTCTTTATCCAATGATATAAAATCTTTATTATCACTTCTATTTGAATATATCACCTCACAACTCTTTGGCAAATTTTTTAAATCAAAAGTTTTTTTGTTATCAAAAATGCATATAGAAAACTCTTTCATAATAGGTCCTTAGAAATATTTTGCTAAAATTTTAGCTAAAATTAAATAAAAAAGGAATTTTATGAGTAAAGAGTCCATAAAAAGATACAAAAAAAATCTTCGTTTTTTTAAAAAAGAGCATCCAGAGATTTTTAATCATATCAATACCCAAACAAATGAAGATATAGAGATAGTAAAACAAAATGGCAAGATAAATCTAAAAGTAGATTCAAAGCTGATTTATCCAGATAACTATTTAGATAGTTTAGATAAAAAGATTGAATCATTTTTAGATTCAGATATAGAATCATTTACTATTATCCCAGGAAAAGCACCAAAATATTATGACAAACCTTTGCATGATAAATATTTAAATAAAATTGTAGACGGTTTTGAAAAGATAGAAAAAGATGATAAAGTTTTGGTAAAAGATAAAAACTCTCTTTTTTATTTGATTGTTTATGGTATAGGACTTGGCTACCATATAGAAAAGATTTTAGAAAAGATTGAGGTAAAAAATCTTTTGTTGGTTGAAAAAAATATAGATTTTTTCATAGCATCTTTATATACAGTTGATTGGGAAAATGTATACAAAAAAACTAAAGTAACTTTTGTATTGTTAAAAGATATCTCAGATCAAGCTTTAGGTGTAGTATCCAAGATTCATCAGATAAACGAAGTATTCTCTTATAGAATTTTTGTATATGTACATTATGCTGAAGAGAGTTTTGATGAATTTAAAAAAGAGCTAAAAAATCTTCTATTTGAAGAGAACTCAAAATGGGGATTTTTTGATGATGAGCTTGAATCAATCAAAAACACTCTAACAAACATAAACAATAAAGTTCCTATCTATACAGGAAAAAATAAAATCGATTTAGATACTCCTCTTTTTGTAGTAGCCTCAGGTCCATCTTTAAAAGATGCAATTGATGTGATAAAAAGAGATCAAGATAGAGCTGTAATCTTTTCTTGCGGAACTGCTCTTAGGCCACTTTTAAAAAATAGTATCTCTTTAGATTTTGAGATAGTTATAGAGAGGATGAAACATACATATGACTCTCTTTTAGATAATGCTTCTAAAGAGGAGTTAAAAAAGATTGATATTATTGGGGTAAATCCTATGTATCCTGATGTCTTTAAACTTGGTAAAAATGGCTATATGCTACCAAGATATCCTGATAGTGGAGCAAATCTCTTTTTTGAATTTTTTAAAATTCAAAAAATATATTTAATGACTCCAACGGTTACAAATATGGCTTTGGCTCTTGGAATTAATCTTGGATTTAAAGAGATTTATCTTTTTGGAGCTGATATGGGATTTAAGGATGAAAAAGAGCACCATATAAAAGATAGCATCTATTACAAAGAAAAAAGCGAGTTTAAAACCGACAAAATGAAAGTTTATAAAGAGGTTGATGGAAATTTTGAAGGTAAGATTTATACAACAATGATTTTTGAGATGACAAGAAAGGGTATAGAGAATCTATTGGCTATGAATCCTAATGTAAATGTTTATAATACTGCTGATGGAGCTAAGATTAAAGGAGCTAAGCCTCTAAAAATCAAAGATTTAAAAATAAAAACAGATTTAAAAAAAGAGGATGCTGTAAATATTATAAAATCTAACTTTTCAAAAGAGCTTTATAATGAAAAGTTTAATGAGTTTATTGACAAAAGATTAAAAGAGATTCTCTTTCAAATTGATGAGATTAAAGATTTTATAGAAAAAACTATTAATTTAAAAGATTTTAGTGAAGATAGTTATCAAGATGAGCTAATAAAACTATATGAAAAGTTTGAAAAAGAGCTTAATTCCAAAGATAACATGTTTTATATACTCTTTAGAGGAACTCTCTATCATATGCTATCTTTTCACTATTTTTATATCATAGATTTAAAAGATAAATCAAAACAGGCTAAATTTGCACAAAATTTCAAAGAAGATTTACTAAATTTTTTGAATGAGTCAAAAAAAAGACTAAAAAAAATTTTCACTCCTCCGATAATAAAAATGTAAAAAAATTAAGGAGGACAAAATGGCACTAAAGATTAACTACAACTATCAATCTGATTTTACACATGCAAATGTGTTAAATACAGAATTTGCGATGAACAAGAATATGGAAAAGTTAGCAACTGGCCATAGAATAAACAGTGCAGCAGATGATGCAGCTGGTCTATATATAGCAGACCAATTAAAAACATATGCTGTCTCTTTAGACCAAGGTACAAAAAATGCACAAGATGGTGTAAGTATAGCACAAATTGCACAAGGAAGTATGCAAAATGTTTACAATATCTTAAATGATATTAAATCTAAAACTATTCAAGCAGCTAATACAACTGACAAAGATGCAAGAGGGCAATTGCAACAAGATATAAATAAGTTGGCTGATACCATAAAAAAAGTTTTCAGTGATACTGAATTTAATGGGTTGCATATATTTCGTTCAGGACAAACTGGTAATACCAAGTATCCTTCTGTTTTTAAAATCCATTATGGTGGAAGAAAAGATCAAAAAGTAGTTATAAATGCATTGGACGCATATGTATGTGCAGGTACAAGTGATTCAAAGCCATCAGAAGTTAATATCGGTACTGTTGATAATACAATAGATGTAACTAAGCAATCTAATGCTAACTCTTCAATACAAAAAGTTGATGATTTAATCAAAGCAGTTGATAAGCAAAATGCCGTATTTGGTTCAAAACAGGTTGAACTTGAAAAAATTATCTCAAACAATGAAACTCAAAAGATAAACACTTCTGATGCAGAAGGAAGAATAAGAAATGTTGACTTTGCAAAAGAGATGAGTGAATTTACAAAAAACAAAATCTTGATGCAATCTGGTATGAGTATGTTGGCTCAAGCAAATCAACAATCTCAACTTGTTCTTCAGTTGTTGAGATAATTTTAAAAGAGGAGTCTCTCCTCTTTTATTTAACTATTTTGCTTAATATTTGTTAGAATGTTAAGCAAAATAGTTAAGGGCACCTCTAACAATTATATACATATCATAGAAGGCAAAGTTATGGTAAG
>CAJXMB010000091.1 GCA_913056105.1 uncultured Nitratiruptor sp.
AGCAAATCTTACCATAACTTTGCCTTCTATGATATGTATATAATTGTTAGAGGTGGCCACATATTATAGTATAATTAAAAATAAAAAAACAGGGTATATTTTGGACAGTTTTTTATTAGAATATAGAGACCCTCTTTTTGGAATTTTAATCTTTTTAATTCTTGTTTTTATTGTATCCTTTTTTAGTTATTGGTGGGCTTACTATAAAAAGAGAGAAGAAGAGAGTAGTTTAAGCAGATTTTTTCAAAAGTTTGAAGAGAGTGCTGATAAAGAGATAGTTGAGATAGAAAAAAAGAAAGATACAAAAAGGGCTTTTTATCTTTTGGCTAAAGCTTTTGAGAAGAGTGGTGATTTTGAAAAAGCGATTGCGGTATATTTAAATCTATCTAAAATGGAGGATGATTTTAAAAATAGGCACGATATCTTAAAAAAGTTAGCTATAGTATATTTTAAAGCTGGCTTTTTAGAAAAAGCAAGAAAGATCTTTTTAGAGTCTTTAAGAATCTATCCACGAGATAAAGAGGCTTTAAACTATTTAACTCTTATCTATGAAAAACTGCAAGATTATAAAAAAGCTAATGAGGTATTGGAGTCATTAGAAGAGTTAATGGATGTTAATAATCAAAAAATATATTTTAACATTTTAGACACTGTAAAAAATCAAAAAGATACTCAAACTCTTTTAGAGATTTATAAAAATTTCCCAAATCATCATAGATTGATTTTAGAATATCTTTTTAGAGTTAATCCAAAAACTGCATGGAAAATAGTTAAAGAGAATGATTTTAAAGATATTATTGATATTTTATGGAAACTTGATAAAAAAGATGTTGATATGGATATTGTAAGTAAAAATAGTTTTTTAAGAGAGCTTTATAGTGCAAAAGAGTATTTTGATTTTAAAAAGAGAAGTTCTATCTTTGAGCTTGATGTTCTTCTGAATCTGAAAGAGAATATTGCAGATTTGGATTTTGAGTATGTTTGTAAAGATTGTAAAAATATCTTTCCAATTCCTTTTAGTAGATGTCCAAACTGCCTAAGTATAGACTCTTTAAAGGTTGAACTGATTTTAACAAAAAGAAAAGTAGATGAAAAAAGTTTATCTTTTCAGTGATGGCTCATCTTTGGGCAATCCAGGACCTGGTGGGTATTGTGCAATTTTAAGATATAAAGATAAGGAAAAAGTTATAAGAGGTGGGCAAAAACATGTAACAAACAATCAAATGGAGTTAAAAGCTGTTATAGAGGGATTGAAAGCCTTAAAAGAGCCTTGCGAAGTAGAGATTTATAGTGATTCAAACTATGTAGTAAAGGCTATAAATGAGTGGCTAAATGGATGGGTTAAAAAAGATTTTAAAAATGTAAAAAATGTTGATTTGTGGAAAGAGTATCTAAAGGTAAGCAAAAATCACAAAATTAAAGCTATTTGGGTTAGAGGACATAGTGGACATAGAGAAAATGAGATATGTGATAAAATTGCAAAAGAGGAAGCGATGAGGTTTAAGGAGTAAGAGTGAAACAGTTAGAAGAGTTTGAAAAAAAGTTAGAATATAGTTTTAAAAATAGAGACCTTTTAGTTAAAGCATTAACCCATCGAAGTTGCAAAAAGCCTTTTAATAATGAAAAATTGGAGTTTTTAGGCGATGCAGTTCTTGATTTGGTTGTTGGAGAGTATCTATTTTTTAAGTTTAAAGATGTTGATGAAGGGACTTTATCAAAACTTAGAGCCTCTTTGGTTGATGAAGAGGGTTTTGCAAAATTAGCAAAAGAACTGAATTTAGAAAAGTATATCTTTCTTTCAGAGGGGGAAGAGAAAAATAGAGGAAGAAGCAAACCATCGATTTTATCAAATGCATTTGAGGCAGTTATGGGAGCAATATATCTTGATGGTGGGCTCGATGAGGTAAAAAGAATAGTGCTTAAACTTATAGAAAAGGTTTATCCTGATATAAGCCTTGAATCTATATTTAAAGATTATAAAACAAAGCTTCAAGAGTTAACACAAGCAAAATTTGGAACACTTCCAGAGTATAAACTCATAGGCTCATATGGACCAGATCACAAAAAAGAGTTCAAAATAGCTCTATATTTGCTAGATAGAGAGATCTCTACGGCAAAGGGTAAAAGTAAAAAGGCTGCACAACAAGCAGCAGCAAAAAAGGCATTAGATATTTTAATGAGAGAGGAAGATGAATAGTTTTGGAATAAGATTTAGATTTACAACTTTTGGTGAATCTCATGGAAAGGCTATAGGATGTGTGGTCGATGGAGTTCCAGCTGGGCTTAAAATTGATGAAGATTTTATTCAAAGCGAGCTTGATAGAAGAAGACCTGGCAAAAATAGATTTGCAACTGCAAGAAAAGAGGAAGATAGAGTTGAAATCTTAAGTGGGGTTTTTGAAGGAAGAGCAACAGGGACTCCAATAGCAATGGTGATTTTTAATAAAGATCAAAAAAGCAAAGATTATTCAAACATAAAAGATATTTTTAGACCAGGACATGCTGATTTTACATATTTTCATAAATATGGCCTAAGAGATTATAGAGGCGGGGGAAGAAGTAGTGCAAGAGAGACTGCAGCAAGAGTTGCAGCTGGAGCTATAGCAAAGCTTTTATTAAGAGAGTTTGATATTGAGATAAAAGCTGGAATTTTTGAAATTGATAGAATTAGAGCAAAAAGAATCGATTTTGAGTATGCTAAAAATAGTGAGATTTTTGCCCTTGATAGAGATATTGAAAAAAAACAAAAAGAGGCAATCTTAAATGCCAAAAATGAGCATGATAGTGTTGGTGGCGTAGTTTTGGTTAAAGCTTTTAATGTGCCTATTGGTTTAGGAGAGCCAATATATTATAAGCTTGATGCCATGCTCTCTCAGGCTTTTATGAGTATAAACGCAGCAAAAGCAGTTGAAATTGGAAATGGGTGCGAAAGTTCGAGGATTAAAGGTAGTCAAAACAATGATGAAATTAGTAAAAATGGTTTTTTAAGTAATAATTCTGGCGGAATTTTAGGTGGCATATCAAATGGTGAGCCAATTGAGGTAAAAGTATATTTTAAACCGACTCCATCCATATTTAAAAAACAAAAAACTATAGATATGAATTCAAACGAAGTTGAGTTTGAGTTAAAAGGGAGACATGACCCATGTGTTGCTATTAGAGGAAGTGTTGTTTGCGAAGCTATGATGGCAATAGTTTTGAGTGATATGTTGCTTTTAAATGCTACTTCAAAGATAGAGAGTTTAAAAAAAATTTATAAAAATTAAGAAAATATTAATATTAAATTTATTATACTTTTGAAGTAAAGATAAAGAATAAAAGGAGGAGATCATGCTTAGAAAAAGAAATCTATTTTCTGTTTTAGGCAAAAAAATTATAATTGGGTTTGTCTCTTTTGCAACACTATTTGCTTTAAGTGGTTGTGGTGGTAGTGATAGTGGAAATAGTGGAAATGCAACAGCAACAGGGCAATTTAAAGATGCTAATGTTAAAGGTGTAAATTATAGTTGTGGGGATATAAGTGGCAGTACAGATGAAAATGGTACATTTAAGTATCATCCAGGAGAAGAAGTTGAATTCAAGATAGGTAAATTGTCTTTAGGCAAAGTTAAAGGATCAAAAATTCTTACACCAGCTGATTTTGATCCAGATAAAAATTCGAGTTCAAAGTTAGTAAAAAATATGCTTATATTACTTCAATCATTGGATAGCGATGGTAATCCTGGCAATGGTATAGATATCAATGAAACTATTAGAAACAAAATAAATGTTTCGGAAATAAATTTTAGTGATGATCAAAATTTTACACAAGTAGTACAAGAAATTAATAGCTCTATTGGTGGAGGATTAACTTTAGTGTCTCCTCAAAAAGCTTTACAACACTTTTTGTCAAATTTACATTGTGTATATTCTGGTGGATATAAGGGCTTTTCTTATGAAAATGGTAAAAAATCTGATGTTGTTGGGGCTTTGATTGACAAAACTGGTGCAATAACAATTATTTCATATGA
>CAJXMB010000092.1 GCA_913056105.1 uncultured Nitratiruptor sp.
ATTTTAGTAAAGATTGCCTTAAATTTGCCTTCCCTTTGGGCTTTTAAAGCTTTTGTGTATATTTTGTCACACCTCTGCGTATGGGTAGTCTTTGTTGGTGTGCCTCATCTACACAAAAGCTTTAAAAGCTATGAATGTATATAGTTGCTAGGGGTGTCCTTTATATCTATCCCAAACAAGTTTTGTCTTTCCATCAACCTCTTCAACCTCTGCAAGACCCATAATATTGTACCCTGCATCTACATAGTGAACCTCTCCTGTAACACCACTTGATAGATCACTTAAAAGATACATTCCACTATTTCCAACCTCATCAATTGTTACATTTTTTCTAAGTGGAGCATTTGCTTCATTCCATTTTAAAATCATCTTAAAATCACCTATTCCACTTGCAGCCAAAGTCTTAATAGGTCCCGCACTTAAGGCATTTACTCTTATATTTTGCACTCCCAAATCTGCTGCTAAATATCTAACAGTTGCTTCCAAAGCAGCTTTTGCTACACCCATAACATTGTAATGTGGGATATACTTTTGAGATCCAAGGTAGGTTAAAGTCAAAATTGAGCCACCCTTATTCATCATTGGAAGGAGTGTTCTTGTAAGCTCAATCAAACTATATACTGAAATCTCCATAGCAACATCAAAAGCCTCTTTAGATGTATTTACAAATCTTCCATCAAGAGCCTCTCTTGGTGCAAATGCAACAGAGTGAACTAAAAAGTCAATATTATTAAAATCTTTTTCTAAGGAGTTTTTTAAAGATTCAAAATCTTCGGGATTACTTACATCAAGTTTATATATCTTATCGCTTCCAAGCTCTTTTGCTATAGGCTCAACCCTCTTTTTAATAGCATCATTTAGATATGTAAAAGCAAGCTCTGCTCCTTGATTTCTACAAGCTTTTGCTATCCCATAGGCAATTGATTTTTTATTTGCTACGCCAACTATTAACCCTTTTTTACCTTTCATTAACATCTACTCTCCTTTGCAATATTAATCATTTCACAAAATTTTTCAACATTTAAGCTTGCCGAGCCTATCAGAGCACCACTGCAATTTTTAATTGATAAAATCTCTTTTATATTTGATGGATTTACACTTCCACCATAAAGAATAGGATTAGAGGTTTTTTTACTTAAAAACTCTAAAACCTCTTCAATATCCTCTTTTTTTGCACTTTTTCCAGTTCCTATTGCCCAAACTGGCTCATAAGCTAAAATTAAATTTTCATAGTTTAAATCTACCCCAATTAATTGCTCATTTAGATATTCAAAAGTATTTTTGCTCTCTCTAATCTTACTTGTTTCACCAATGCAATAAAATATTGTAAAGTTATTCTCTTTAAAAAAGTTAAACTTTTTAGTTATAAACTCTTGAGTCTCATTTAAAATATGCCTTCTTTCACTATGACCTATAATGATAGTTTTTATATTAAACTCATTTAGCTGTTCAAGCCCAATCTCTCCTGTAAAAGAGCCACTAACTGCTGGATATGCGTTTTGAGCTCCTATATTGATAGTTGTATCAAACCTATCTAACGCTGTAGATGGAGGAAAAACATAGATTTTTAAACTATCTAAATCTTTAAATTTTTTAAGCTTTTTTATATACTCTTTAGTTGTCTTTCTGGTGTGGTTCATCTTAAAATTTGCTGCAATTATCATTCCTCTTCTCCATTTTCAGCCAACAGTGCAACAACTCCAGGAAGCTTTTTACCCTCAATAAGTTCTAAACTTGCACCACCTCCGGTTGAGATAAATGTCATCTCTTCATCATCTCCTGCTCTTTGAACCAAATCTGCTGTATCTCCTCCTCCTACAATTTTGGTTGCATAACTTTGAGCTATAAAGTGAGAGAGCTGCACACTTCCTCTTGCAAACTTTTCCATCTCATAAACACCCATTGGACCATTCCAGAGTATTGTTTGAGCATCATTTAGAGCCTCTCTAAAGAGTCTAACGGTTGCTGGACCTATATCTAACCCCATCCAACCTTTTGGAATCTCTTTATATGTTACATATTTTATTGGAGTATCTTCACTAAATGTTTGTGAAGCAACAACATCAACTGGAAGATATAGTTTAACACCAACTCTTTTTGCTTCATCCATAATTTTTAGAGCATCTTCAATCAAATCTTCTTCAACTATGGAGTTGCCTATCTCTTCGCCTAAAGCTTTCAAAAAGGTAAATGCCATACCTCCACCTATGAGCATCTTATCAACTTTTGGAAGAAGATTAATCAAAGCTTTTAATTTGCTTGAAACTTTGCTTCCTCCTACAACTGCAACAAATGGCCTAACTGGTCTTTTTAATAGATGGTGAAAAAACTTAACCTCTTTTAGTAATAAAAATCCAGCTGCTTTATGGTCTATATCATATAGATGTGTAATTGCCTCAACTGAAGCGTGTGCTCTATGGCTTACACCAAAAGCATCATTTATATAAAACTCTCCAAATTGAGTAAGCTCTTTTGCAAAATCTAAGCTATTTTTTGTCTCGCCCTTTTCAAATCTTAGATTTTCAAGAAGCATAATTTGGCCATTTTTAAGCTCTTTAAACTTCTTTTTTGCATCTTCACCTATAACATCTTTTGCCATTATAATCTCTTGTTTTAGTAAAGAGTGAAGCCTTTTTGCAACTGGCTTTAGAGAAAATTTCTCATCATACCCCTTTGGACGTCCCAAGTGACTTGCTAATACAATCTTACAATCATGGTCCAAACAGTACCTGATAGTTTGAAGTGCCGCCCTTATTCTTCTATCATCAGTTATGTTTCCAAAATCATCCATTGGAACATTAAAATCACACCTTATAAAAACTGATGAGCTTGATAACTCTAACTCTTTTATAGATTTAATATGCATTGTGCTCCTTTGATATAAATTTAGCCATCTCTACTAATCTATTAGCATATCCCCACTCATTATCATACCAACACATAACTTTTAAAAAATTTCCATCTATAACCTGTGTCAAATCAAGAGCAACTACTGAACTTAAAGGGCAATTTAAAAAATCGCTTGAGACTCTAAACTCTTCATCTACTCCTAAAATACCTTTTAACTCTTTTGCCGCATACTCTCTGAACAAAGAGTTTATCTCCTCTTTTGTTGCATCTTTTTTTAAAACCACATCAAAATCAAGAAGAGATACATCACCTACTGGAACTCTAACACTTCTTCCATCAAGCTTTTTATCCAAAGATGGAAGCACTTTTCCTATAGCTTTTGCAGCATGAGTTGTTGTTGGAATTATATTTAAAGCTGCAGCTCTTGAGCGTCTCGGGTCTTTTTTATGAAAATTATCTAAAAGATTTTGGTCATATGTGTAGCTATGAATAGTAGTAATTATCCCTTTTTCAATGCCAAAATGTTTATCTAAAATCATAGCAACTGGTGCTAAACAGTTTGTAGTACAACTTGCATTTGAGATGATTTTTTCGCCTCTATAATATTTCTCATTAACCCCTAAAACAAAAGTTGGAGTATCATCATTTGCTGGAGCAGAAAAAATTACTTTTTTTGCACCTTTTTGTATATGTGAGACTACATCATTTTTAGTTAAAAAAAGTCCTGTACATTCAAGAACTATATCGGCGCCATACTTTGAAAAATCTATATTTTTTGGACTAAATTCATTTAAAAATGGTATCTTTTTGCCATCTATTATTAGGGAGTTTTCATCAAAATCAACATCTTTGTTTAAAACTCCATGAGCACTATCATATTTTATTAGATATGCCGCATCTTTTGGTTTTATGATATCATTAATAGCTACAATCTTAATATAATCTTTACTTAAAGCTACTCTAAAAACTGCTCTACCAATCCTTCCAAAACCATTTATTGCAATTTTTATTGCCAACTTATTCCTTTGAAAAATTTTGAGAGATTTTATCTAAAAATTGATAAAATAACACTAAAGGGCACCTCTAACAATTATATGCATATCATAGAAGGCAAAGTTATGGTAAGATTTGCTAAAAGATTTT
>CAJXMB010000093.1 GCA_913056105.1 uncultured Nitratiruptor sp.
AAATTTGCCTTCCCTTTGGGCTTTTAAAGCTTTTGCGTATACTTTGTTACACCTCTGCGTATGGGTAGTCCTGCGTCGGTGTGCCTCGTCTACACAAAAGCTTTAAAAGCTATGAATGCATATAATTATTAGAGGTGCCCTAAAATAGATAAAATGTATAAAAAGAAGGGAAAACCCCTCTTTGCAAGGAAGTTATAGCCCGTTTTTACAGTGCCTCCTCATCTTTCTCACCAGTTCTAATTCTAATTGTCTGCTCAACCGGCATAACAAAAATCTTACCATCACCAATTTTACCTGTTTTTGCATTTTCAATAATCAGTTGGATTGCCTTTTGGGCATACTCTTCGTTACTTACAACAATCTCTATTTTTACTTTTGGGATAAAGTCTACAACATACTCCGCACCACGATATAGTTCGTTGTGTCCTTTCTGTTGACCATATCCTTTAACTTCACTTACCGTCATGCCCTCTATGCCAGCACCAAGAAGCGCAGATTTTACATCTTCAAGTTTAAAGGGTTTTATGATTGCTTCTATTTTTTTCATTTATCTTCTCCTATAAGTTGATTGCTTTTTCACCATGGGTCATTTCATCAAGCCCCATTGATTCAGTCTCTTCATCGACTCGTCCGCCACCTGTAAGCATACTAGCAATAAAAAAGACTATTGCTGTGGCTACACCACTGTATATGATTGTCAAACCGATCGCTTTTAATTGTGCCAACATCTGTGTCGCAAGACTGAAATCATCCGCTTTAAGATAAGGAGCGATGAATATAGCAGTTGCGATAGAACCCCAGATACCCACAATTCCATGTACCCAAAAGGCGTCCAGACTATCATCTACTTGGAAAAGTTTTTTGATTTTTGCGACTGCAAAGAATCCAACGATACCACCAATCAGACCTATCATAATCGCACCAAATACATCTGTGCTACCACTTGCTGGAGTTATAGCAACCAGACCAGCAACAGCGCCTGACGCACCACCAACAAGTGTAGCCTTTTTGTAGACTAAGTACTCAGAGATCAACCAGCCAATAACTCCCAAAGCCGCTGCAACATTAGTTACAAGAAATGCATTACCTGCAACTCCATCAGCCGCAACTTCACTACCTGCATTGAATCCAAACCATCCAAACCACAAAAGTGCTGCACCAAGCACTGTCAATACTGGTGAAAATGGTTTGATAACCGCCTTACCATAATCTTTTCTCTTTCCAAGCATCATTGCAACAACAAAACCTGCTACACCTGCATTGATATGTACAACAGTACCACCAGCAAAATCCATCTCACCAAAGTTTAGCGTGCTTCCACCACCCCATGCCCAATGCGTAATAGGTGCATAGACTACAAGAATCCAGAGTGCTGCAAAGATCGTATAGGTCGAAAACTTAACCCTTTCAATCATAGAGCCGCTTGCGATCGCTACCGCAATGGCAGCAAAGGTTCCTTGAAATGCAACAAAAAGGAGTTCTGGGATCGTACCACTAAGACTTTTATCAGTGATACCACTGAGCATAAACTTGCCACTACCAATGAAATCTCCATCGCCAAATGCTATAGAGTATCCAGCAATAACCCAGACAAGCGTACCAACTGCAAAGGCAATTAAACTCATACCCATGGTGTTTAATACATTTTTAGAACGTGTCATCCCACCATAAAAAAGCGCCAATCCTGCAGGCGTCATTAACATGACAAATGCCGTTGCCACTAACATCCAAGCGGTATCTCCGCTATTGAGTGTATCATCTGCCAGTAAAAGCGTAGGAGATGATACAAGTGCAAATAAAAGATACAGATATCTCTTTTTCATCTGAATACTCCTTAAAGTTTTTTAACATTATTATTTTGTCATAAAATAATCAAATATTAAAGCAATAATTGCCTAATTTTTAATCAATAGAAAGAATAATTAATTTTTAATAGATTTTTTATCAATGATAATCGAAATTTCCACTATAACCGGCTTCTCTTCAAAGAAAGTATTCTGTTTTGATAAGAATAATATGTCTTTTAACATAAATGTGTCCCTATAGTGAAGTAATTTTTCAGCATATACATCATAATAAAACTTAGAAGTTTGATGATATCTTTTTATCTAAAATAGATTCTACACTTTTGCTGATATATTGCAGATCATTGAAAAAAGAAGAAACAGATTGATAATATTGTCGATGAAAAATTAAAATCTAAGAACAGGATGCAACAATTCAGGCTAAGAACAGATAAGAGTTTGAGTTGCGATTTGCGGTTTTACACTTCTATTTTATGAGTGGTGTTTTAAAAAATACTAAAGCTTGAATATATTTAGCTTGGCAAATCAAGCAATAACTATATCAGGCATTACAATCGAGCTGTTTTCTCTTGAGTATCTACAGTTTTGTTTATTGACAGTGGCTTAAAACTCCCAAAAAGCCTATAAAAATTCAAGAATTATCAGATAAGATACTACCTTTTTAACACCTCTTGTTTTAAGTACAATATCTATAATCTTATCAGCCTTCTCTTTTGAATCAACTCTTCCATATAGCTCAACAATACCACTATTTGACTTTATCAATATATCATCTAAAGATATATCTTTTTGAAGAGCTATTTGATACTTTATCTGTGAAGATATTAAAAAATCATTTCTTTTTTCAACTTTTGCTCTATTTTCTACAACTTTATAATATAATAAAAAGCCCTTTGTAGTCTCAGGGATAGCTTTTTGCTTTGGATTAGTATATGATTTTATAATATTTTTAGACTCTTCAAGCATTTTATATGCTTTTTGAAGTATCTCTTGAGTAGTTTTATTTAAATCTTCAAAATCTTGTGAAAATAGATTTGTAGCTAAAAGTAAAGATAACACTAAAGCACTAATTTTCATTTTTCTCTTTATTGATAGCATCTTTTGCTCCTTTTATAGCTCCATTAATAGCTGCTTTTGCCATCATAAAAGCTCTAACTCCAAGCCTCTTTGCCTCATTTGCTCTATTTTTGATAAGTGAAGTTGTAGAAGCAGCCTCTTTTGAAAAGGTACTAAATCTCTCTTTAAATAACTCTACTGCCTCTTTTGCACTATTTCTTAATTTATCTACAACACTTCCTACCTCATTTGATAGCTCTAATAGTCTCTCTTTTATTCCAGCCTCAGAACTATTTGCTACATCTTTTATGCAAGATATATAAACCTCATCAACTCTATCTAAATCTTGTATGATTTTATCATAATTGTTTACTATAAAACCTCTTGCCTCTTTAGGAGTATTTTCAATTGTCTCTTTAAATTTTTCTATAGATTTTAATATCCCTTTTTTTACCCCAAAAACTGAACCTCTTAAAATCTCATCACTATAATTTAAAGATACACTTGCTATATCAGAAGCAACTAAAAGAATTGTTTTTGATACATCTTTTATATGTTTACTATCTACATTAATATCTATAGTCTCAAATGCAAGATTTTTTGTTATCTCTTCTATTGTCTCTTCAATATCTTCATTTTTCTCCAAAGCAGCTATGATGGCTGCTTCGGTAGTCTCTCTTAAAATCCCTAAAAACTCTAAAGTTTTAAGTTTATTAACCTCAATAGCAGATATTAACTCATCCTTTTTTTCACCCTCAAGCTCATCTGCCAACTCTTCTAAAGTTAAAAAAGCCTTTTTTAACTCCTCTTTTAAATCATTTTTTTCTTGTTTAATCTCTCTATTTAGCCTATCTATCTCTAAAATAAGCTCTTCTATGTGAGACTCTTTTTCTCTTTTTATCTCACATATTAGATTATAGATACTATTTTTTAAATTACTACTATTTAAAGCTTTTTTGACTCTCTCTTTCATAGAAGCCCTTTTTAGTTTTATAAGGGAACCTCTAACAAATTATATACATATCATAGAAGGCAAAGTTAGGGTAAGATTTGCTAAAAGATTTT
>CAJXMB010000094.1 GCA_913056105.1 uncultured Nitratiruptor sp.
ATCACCAACCACTGACATAATCAAAATAGGCAAAGATACAAGCATCAAAGAGCTTAAAAAACTCATAAAAGTTTAGAAAGAGTACCTACAAATCTTTTTTGTAGAGAGATAAATGAAGAAATAAATCCTAACTTCAAAGAGTGAGGATTGTTAGAAGTTTTAATGTCTAAAGGTATTAAGAAACCCTACTTCGCTATTTTATTTATTCAATGATGTTGTAGCTTTTCTTTTAATAAAAGATAAGTTGAAAAAGCAACCAAAACTAAAGTGAATATTGATATGATTGTTTGACCGTCCATTATTTATTCCTTTTTTCAAAATGTATCATTGTTGCCATTATAAACATAGAGCCTATTGTGATAGTAATTGTATTTAAGTTTATATCATTATTCATTATTGCATAGCTACCATTAACAAATAATCCTAATCCTATATTTTTAATTAATTCATACATAAAGAAAGTATACAATAAAAAATATCAAAAAATCAAGCAGGAAAAAAATAAATGTATGAAGTGAAATGACGGAACTATATTGTCATATTGATATGATGAATTACATTCATATACTCGATGAACTTACGGTACTAACTCACTAACCGGTTTCCGATCGATTGCTAAGTAGACAGCGTAGCTTACCGTATCGAGGTGACAATATTGAGTGCATTACAATATTGCTTAAAATCAAAGCTGTTCACCTCGGTACGATGAACTTCGTTCATCTACTCGGTGAACTTGGGGTTTTATGAACTTAGGACTTAAGGTCGCCGAGTAAGCAGTGAAGCTGCTGTATCGAGGCGACGATATCGTGTAAATTTTCAAAACTTATCCGTTCATCTCGATACGATGAATTTCATTCATCTACTCGATGAACTTAACTTTGACATATTTATATAAATTTTTGAAAAATTTCTAAACAAATTCATTAGGAGAATCTATGAAAATAGCCATAATGGGTGCAATGGTAGAAGAGATAAAACCACTTTTAGAATATATGCAAGATATTAAATCTTTTGAAATTGCAAACAATATATACTATAAAGCAAAATATAAAGAGATTGAGACCGTTATAGCCTATAGCAAGATAGGTAAAGTCTTTGCCTCTTTAAGTGCTTCAGTAATGATAGAGCATTTTAAAGCCCAAAAACTTCTTTTTAGCGGAGTAGCTGGAGCTATAAATAGTAGTTTAAAGATTGGAGACTTAATAGCTGCTACAAAACTTTGTCAGCACGATTTAGATATTACTGCTTTTGGGCATCCATATGGCTATGTGCCTGAAGGAAAAGTTTATGTTGAAAGTGATAAAGAGCTTCTATCTTTAGCAAAAAAGGTTGCTAAGAAAAAAGGGATTGAGTTAAAAGAGGGTATCATTGCTACTGGAGATCAATTTATAGCCGATAGTAGCAAAAAAGAGTGGATAAAAAAGGTTTTCAATGCTGATGCTATAGAGATGGAGGGAGCAGCTGTTGGAGTAGTTTGCGATGCTTTTGATGTGCCATTTTTTGTTCTTAGAGCAATAAGCGATGCAGCCGATATGGATGCAGGATTTGATTTTGATAAATTTTTAGAGAGCTCTTCTAAAGTTAGTGCAGATTTTATCATCTCAATGCTTGATGAGATGGTTTAGGAGCAGATTTGGAAGAAAAGAGAGCTACTATTAGCAAAAAGCTTTTAAAGATAGTTGGCAGAACAAATGCAGAGTATGGTTTGGTAAAAGAGGGAGATAGAGTTTTACTTGGTCTAAGCGGCGGAAAAGACTCTTTAACATTGGCTCATATATTTAAACATATGCAAAGGGTTGCACCATTTGATTTTGAGTTTAAGGCTATTACTATAAGCTATGGGATGGGCGAGGATTTTAGTGCTCTAAAAAGACATTGCAAAGAGTATGGCATCCCTTTTGAGGTGTATGAGACAGAGATTTTTAGCATTGCAAAAGAGAAAATTAGAAAAAACTCTTCATATTGTAGTTTTTTTTCAAGGATGAGAAGAGGAGCTTTATATACAGTTGCTTTAGAGCAAGGATTTAACAAAGTTGCACTTGGACACCATTTAGATGATGCGGTTGAGAGCTTTTTTATGAATATGTTTTATAATGGAACTCTTAGAAGCATGCCTCCTATTTACAAAACCCAAAAAGGGCTTTTTGTTATAAGACCATTAATTGAGGCAAGAGAGAAACAACTAATGTATTGTGTTATGAAGAATAGTTTCCCAATCATAGGTGATGAAGCATGTCCAGCTATGCGTTTTGATATAAAATCACCATATGTTAGAGCAAATATGAAAGCATTTATGCAAAAGATAGAAAAAGAGTTTAAAGATGTTTTCAAATACATCAAAAGCTCATTTAAACATATTCATGATGATACATTTTTTGATAAGGAAAGGTTTAACTTTTAAATTATGATACATTTTAAACCTTTTAATGAGCCTTATGAATTTCTTTTTTTAAATAAACCTCACGGTAAATCTATAAGCTTTAAAAGTGGTGAAACTATAAAAGCAGAGGTTATGGATGTTATGCCAAATGGGGCAGTTTTTGTTAGAATCAAAGATACAACCGCTATGATAAAAACTGAAATTCCACTTCAAAAAGATACAACCCTTCTTTTAAGGGTGATGGATAGTGCAAATAGTGATAAAAAGATAAAACTTCAACTTTTAGAACAGTTCAAACCTACTAAAGATATAGATAGCAGTATCAAAAATTTAGATTTTAAACAAAATAGAGAACTTCTAATCGAGCTTATAAAAAACTATCCAAACAAAATAGATATTTTAAAAAGTTGGGTTGATAGTGGTTTGACAAAAGAGCTTCAAGATATAAATAAGAATATAAAAAATCTCTTTTTAGTTCTAAAACAACAAAGCACTGTAGAAAATTTTTTGAATATAAAAGATTTAGACTATAAAAAATTAGAAAATATCATTAAAAATAGTGGAGTCTTTTTTGAATCAAAACTAAAATCAAAAAAAGATTTATCAAATGATTTGAAATCCATTCTTTTGGATTTACAAGAGAGCACAAAAGATAAAAAGATAAAACAAGAGATCTCTCATGCTTTAAATCAAATAGAATCGTATCAGTTTTTATCTGAAATCATAGATGGAGTTTATACATTTTTGCCAATATTTTGGGACTCTTTAGATAGAGGAGAGATTGCTATAAAAAGAGGAGAGAATAGAGGTTATCTTTGTAGAATAAGTTTAGATTTTCAAGATTTAGGAGAGGTAGACGCTACAGTCTTTTTGTATGAAAATGATATCAAGATAGACCTCTTTGTTGAAAACCAAGAGTTTAAAAAAGAGATTAGAAAAAATATTGACTTTTTGAAATCCCAGTTAAAAGAGGATGGATTTGCAAATATATTTATAAATTTTGTAAAAAGAGATGATAACTGTTTAGAAAAGATTGCAAATTTTAAATCAATAGTTGATGTGAAAGTCTAAAATGGATGAGTTTAAAAAAGAGGCAGTTGCACTAAAATATAGAGCTAAAAAAGATAACGCTCCTAAAGTAGTAGCCAAAGGAAAAGGGGTTGTTGCTAAAAATATAATAGAGTTTGCAAAAGAGAATAATATCCCTATCAAAGAAGAACCAGAACTTTTGGAAGTTTTATCAAAGATAGATATAAACCAAGAAATCCCACCAAAACTATATAAAGCAGTTGCAAAGATTTTATCTTTGATTTATAAAAGTAAAAATAACTTAGATAAAATGAAATACAAGGTCACCGAGTAGATAGCATAGCTATCGTATCGAGGTGACAACACTGTAAGTTCTCCAAGTAAGCAGCTTTGCCATTAAATCCAAAATCCTCTTACCACTTAACTCTTACCACTTAGCACTTAACACTTAACACTTAAATATCATCAATTA
>CAJXMB010000095.1 GCA_913056105.1 uncultured Nitratiruptor sp.
GTCTACACAAAAGCTTTAAAAGCTATGAATGTATATAATTATTAGAGGTGCCCTTTAGAGTAAAATTACATAAAAATTCAAAGGAAAAGAATGATAGATGTTGTTGAGATTCAAAGAATTCTTCCTCATAGGTTCCCTTTTTTATTGGTTGATAGAGTTACGGAAATTAAAGAGAATGAGTATATTGAAGCTTATAAAAATATAACTATTGGGGAGCAGGTATTTGAAGGTCACTTTCCAAATCACCCTATATATCCAGGAGTTTTGATAATTGAGGGTTTGGCTCAAGCTGGTGGAGTTTTGGCATTTAAGAGTATGGATAAAGAGGAACAAGAGAGTTCAAAAGATAAAGTTGTATATTTTATGAGCATAGATAAAGCAAAATTTAGAAATCCTGTAAGGCCTGGAGATAGACTCGTTTATAAATTAAGCGTATTAAAACATAAAGGCTCTATTTGGGTTTTAGAAGGTAAAGCCTATGTAGATGAAAAGTTGGCAGCTGAAGCTGAGCTTAAAGCAATGATTGTAGATAAATAGTGGAGAATTGATGATTTCAAATAGAGCAATCATAGAAGATGGTGCAAAAATAGGTAAAAATGTAAAAATAGAGGCAAATGTTTTTATATCTAAAGATGCAGTTATTGGAGATAACACTGTTATTAAACATGGAGCTTGCATATATGGAAAGACAAAAATTGGCAAAAACAATCAAATCTTTTCATATGCCATTTTAGGCTCAATCCCGCAAGATTTAAAATTTAAAGGCGAGGATGTTGAGCTTATTATTGGAGATAATAATAAAATTAGAGAGTTTTGTTTGATTAATCCCGGAACTGAGGGTGGAGGAAGAAAGACAATTATTGGAGATAACAATCTTTTAATGGCATATGTTCATGTAGCTCACGATTGTAAAATTCAAAATAATTGTATATTGGCAAATGCTGCAACATTGGCTGGACATGTCGAACTTGGAAATAGTGTAGTAATTGGTGGTATGACACCAATTCATCAATTTGTAAAAATTGGAGATTTTGCTATGATTGCGGGAGCAAGTGCTATAAATCAAGATATTCCACCATTTTGTTTAGCTGAGGGAAATAGAGCAGTTATAAAAGGGCTAAACTTAGTAGGGCTTAGAAGACATTTTGATAGAAGCACAATTGATAATCTAAAAAGAGCTTATAAAGAGCTTTTTTTAAGTGGTGAGCCTTTACAAGAGGCTGCAAAGAGAGTTTATGAAAATAGTGAAGATGAAAATGTAAAAAAGTTAGCAAAATTTGTATTAGAGACAAAAAGAGGAATACCTTTTAGAAAGTGAGGATAGATGCTTAGAAAGTGTAATTTTTGTGGTAGTTATGAGAGTGAAGAAAATCCATTGATAGCGGGAGATGGAGTATATATTTGTAAAAATTGTGTAATTTCAGCTTATCAAATACTATTTGGTGAAGAAGAGGAAGAGGAGAGCAGTGAAAATTTTGATGTAGAGCTTTTTAGTCCAAAAGAGTTAAAAGCCATTTTAGATGAGTATGTGATAGGTCAAGAGAGGGCAAAGAAAATCTTTTCAGTAGCAGTCTATAACCATTATAAAAGGCTTTTTAAGCAGCAAGCAGTTGAAGATGATACAGAGATTGCAAAATCAAATGTTTTAATGATTGGGCCAACTGGAAGTGGAAAGACACTTATGGCTCAAACAATGGCAAAATTTTTAGATGTTCCACTTGCAATTTCTGATGCTACGAGTTTAACTGAAGCTGGATATGTTGGAGAAGATGTTGAAAATATACTAACTAGACTCATCCAAGCAGCTGATGGAGATATAAAAAAGGCCGAAAGGGGTATTGTATTTATTGATGAGATAGATAAAATTTCAAGACTTAGTGAAAATAGATCAATTACAAGAGATGTCTCAGGAGAGGGTGTTCAGCAAGCTCTTTTGAAAATTATTGAAGGAAGTGTTGTTAATGTCTCTACAAAAGGCGGGAGAAAGCATCCAAATCAAGATTTTGTCCAAATTGATACTTCAAATATTTTGTTTATATGTGCTGGAGCTTTTGATGGATTGAGTGAGATTATAAAAAGAAGAGTAGGTGGAAATGTTTTAGGTTTTAATCAAGAGAAAAAAAGCAAAATGGATGAAGAGAAGCTTTTAGATTTTGTAGAGCCTGATGATTTAGTAAAATATGGACTTATTCCTGAACTTATAGGAAGACTACATATGATAGCGACTCTAAATCAATTAACAAAAGATGATTTTATAAAGATTTTAACTGAACCTAAAAATGCGCTTGTTAAACAGTATAAAAAACTTTTTGCTATTGATGATGTAGAGCTTACTTTTGAAAAAGAGGCAATTGAAGCAATTGCAAATCTTGCTATAAAGAGAAAAACTGGCGCTAGAGGACTTAGAGCCATAATGGAAGAGATAATGGTAGATATTATGTTTGAACTTCCTGAGTATAGAGGTTATGAAATAATTATTACAAAAGATGTTATAGAAAAAAAAGAAAAACCTATTCTTATAAAGAAAAATATTAAAAAAAGCGCATAAGGAAAATAGATGGTATTTGATAAGCTTTTAGGCCTTTTTTCAAATGATATGGCTATAGATTTAGGAACAGCAAATACATTAGTATTGGTAAAAGGAAAAGGTATTATTATAAATGAGCCCTCTGTTGTTGCAGTTCAAAAAGACAGATCTGGAAGAGAGAAGATTTTAGCTGTTGGAAGAGAGGCTAAAGAGATGGTTGGTAAAACTCCTGGAGATATAAGAGCTATTAGGCCTATGAAAGATGGAGTGATTGCCGATTTTGATATGACTGAAAAGATGATTAGATATTTTATAGAAAAGGCTCATAGTAGGAAAGCCTTTTTAAGACCAAGAGTAATTATATGCGTTCCTTATGGGTTAACTCAAGTAGAGAGGAAAGCTGTAAAAGAGTCAGCTTTAAGTGCTGGAGCAAGAGAGGTCTTTTTGATAGAAGAGCCTATGGCAGCAGCAATTGGTGCAGGACTTCCAGTAAAAGAGCCGCATGGAAATTTGGTTGTAGATATTGGTGGAGGAACTACCGAGATTGGAGTTATAAGTCTTGGGGGCTTGGTTATTTGTAAATCTGTAAGAACTGCTGGAGATAAGATAGATAAATCAATAAGAGATTTTATGAAAAAAAATTATAATCTTTTAATAGGAGAAAGAATTGCCGAAGAGATTAAGATAAATATTGGAACAGCTATGCCTTTAAAAGAGCCTTTAAAAATGATTGTAAATGGAAGAGATCTATTAAGTGGGATGTTAACTTCGGTTGAAATTACAAGCGAAGATATATATGAGGCAATGAAAAGCCCTTTAAAAGAGATAGCTGATGCCTTAAAGGAAATTTTAGAGAAGATGCCACCAGAGCTTGCAGGAGATATAGTAGAAAATGGTATTGTTTTGACAGGTGGAGGAGCTCTTATTAGAAATTTAGATAGATATCTATCAGATTTAGTAAAACTTCCTGTTTATGTAAGCGAAGAGCCTCTTTTAGCAGTAGCAAAAGGGACAGGAAAGGCTTTAGAGGAGATAGAAATTCTTCAAAAACTATCAAATGAGTAAAAAGAATCTATTTTTAATTTTTTTTATCT
>CAJXMB010000096.1 GCA_913056105.1 uncultured Nitratiruptor sp.
TTAAAAGCCCAAAGGGAAGGCAAATTTAAAGCAATCTTTGCTAAAATATTTTCTTTACTTATTAGCTAAGCCTGCAAAAATCTTTTAGCAAATTTTACCATAACTTTGCCTTCTATGATATGCATATAATTGTTAGAGGTGCCCTAAAATAACTAAATTTTCTCTAACATCATTATATAATTCACTTTTTAAATATATTTCAACTCTTTTTTGAGGAATCTCATCTACTACAATTATAGGAGATGTATTATAAGGAGCAGAAAGCTTATTTCTAACTTCAATCTCTTTTTGAATATCTATAGGATAAAAACTCATCTCTTTAACAGTTTTAAAACTATATCCACTAAGTTTATTAAATAATTCAAGCTTTATAAACCTTACTTCCTCTCTGTTTAGATAAAAAACCTCATCCAAAGAAAAATCTATCTTTCCTCTTGTATACTCTCTTTTCATAGTTGAATAAAAAAGAAAATATGACGGAATTACTCTTTTATTCTCCCTTACAAATGCTCTTAAAATCCTATAGTTTAAAAATTTATCTTTTAAGATTTTATATTTTTTTCCATCTTCTTCAAGCTTTATTCTATTTTCATAAAGCTTTAATCTCTCTTCAATAGAGGCAGGAAGAGTTTGATTGTTTATAGGAGATAAAAACTCATCCAAAAAGATTCCTTGCTCCTCTCTTTGCTTTTTTAAACCAAAGATACATCCACAATAATCTTGCCTATAAAGCTGCTCCTCTTTTGAGACTCTTGCTTGCTCTTGAGTGCCACCACCACTTCTATAATCAACAAAAACAAACTCGGTTCCAAGAGTACTATCTATTGTTTCAGAAGAGTTTAAAAGCTGCTCTTGAGACTTTTTAGGACTTACTAAAAGAGTGGTGGTATATCTCTTTTCTCCTATCTCTTTTGCTTTTTTTGCACTAACTTCCAATCTTCTATCAAAACAGACTGAACATCTTTTTCCCTTTTCAGGCTCATTTTCTAACCCTTTAACTGCATTTAGCCAACTCTCAAAATCATACTCTCCTTCAATCAACTCAACCCCAAGTTTTTTACAACTTCTTTTTACATCAAGAAGTCTAAGCTTATACTCACTATATGGATGAATATTTGGGTCATAAAAAAAGCCAATTAGTTTCTCATCAGGAAAATCTCTTTTTAATTTTTCTAAAAAAAAGTGGCTATCTACACTACAGCATATATGAACTAACACTTACTCTAACTCCTTTATCCAACTATTTACTACCGCATCACTTGGCATTCTCCAATCCCCTCTTGGACTAAGAGATATACTACCAACTTTTGGACCATCAGGCATACAGCTTCTTTTAAATTGATTTGCAAAAAACCTCTTTATAAAAAGCTTTAACCACTTTTTAATCGTCTTTTTGTCATATTTTTCTTTAAAAGCTAACTTTGCAAGATATAGTATCTTTTTTGGAGCTGCTCCATACTTTATAAAATGGTATAAAAAGAAATCGTGAAGCTCATATGGTCCAATAATCTCTTCGGTTTTTTGAACTAACTCTTCATCTTTTTTTGGCAAAAGTTCAGGTGAGATTGGTGTATGACTAATATCTTTTAAAACTTTAGCTATCTTTTCATCTACTTTTGTAGCAACCCAATCTATAAGATATCTAACAAGAGTTTTTGGGACAGATGCATTTACATTATACATTGAGATATGGTCTGCATTGTATGTAGAAAATCCAAGAGCAATCTCACTTAAATCTCCTGTTCCAACGACAATTCCACCCTCTTTATTTGCTATATCCATCAAAACTTGTGTTCTCTCTCTTGCTTGAGCATTCTCATATGTAATATCATGAATATTTGGATCTTTTCCAATCTCCTTAAAATGATCCAATACTGCATCTTTTATATCTATCTCTCTAAAATCTACATTTAGATATTTGCATAGCTTTTTTGCATTCTCATAAGTTCTGCCAGTTGTTCCAAATCCAGGCATTGTAATAGCTATGATATCTTTACTATCTCTATTTAAAATCTCAAAAGTTTTTTTGCATACCAAAAGAGCTAAAGTAGAATCAAGCCCCCCGGAGATTCCTAAAATAAGCTTTGGATTTCCAATATGTTCAACCCTTTTTGCAAGTGAAGAGGCTTGAATATTGAAAATCTCCTCACATCTTCTATCTCTTAAAGTAGACTCTGATGGAACAAAAGGGTGTGGGTCTATAAATCTCTTTATAGAATCAATTCCATTTGTTTCAAAAGTCTTTACTACTCTAAACTCTTTTGCCTCTTCATCTTTAAAAGAGGTTTCATTTAGTCTAATAAATCTTAATTTTTCTATATCAATATCAGCATATATAATCTCACTCTCTCTTTGAAATCTTTTGTTTTCATTTAAAACTATCCCATTTTCAGCAATGATTAAATGTCCTCCATAAACTAAATCTGTTGTTGATTCATAAACTCCACTTGAAGCATAGATGTATCCTCCAATACATCTTGCACTTTGGGTTTTTACAAGCTCTCTTCTATACTCATACTTTCCTACATACTCATTGCTTGCAGATAGATTAAAAATAAGCTCAGCTCCAGATAAAGCTTGATATGAAGATGGAGGAATTACCGCCCACAAATCTTCACATATCTCAACTCCAAAGGTTGTATCATCACTTTTAAAAAGCAAATCAACTCCAAAAGGGATATTATCTATATAGCAATTTTTTATATTTTTTCCACTATCAAACCACCTTTTTTCATAAAACTCTCTATATGTTGGAAGATAGCTTTTTGGAACAATCCCTAAAATCTCTCCTTTTTGACAAACAAAAGCTGAGTTATAGAGCCTATCTTTAAAAATCATAGGAGAGCCTATGATAAAAATAATATTTAAATCTTTTGTAGATTCTAAAATAAACTTAAGTGCCTTTTCAATCTCATCAAAAACTACCTTTTGAAAAAAAAGGTCTGCTATTGTATAGCTTGTTAGACTAAGCTCAGGGAAAACGATTGCAAAACTTCTATTTTTATTAGCCTCTTTTATAAGTTTTACTATCTCTTTAGAATTTTTTTCAATATCGCCTACCCAAACTTTTGGCGCGGCAGTTGCAACTCTTATAAATCCAAACATTTTTACTTCTTTTTTATTAAGTTTTTTTCAAAGTTTTTACTTTGACTTGCAACACCATAAGACAACCTCTAAAAATAAAGTCTTTATCTTTTTAATTTTACTTTTTAAAAAAATCTCATCTCAATATTAACTCTAAAATGCACTTCTAACAATTATATGCGTATTCTAATTCAAAGTTTTACTTTTTTTGGGTTTTTAAAGCTATGAATGTATATAATTGTTAGATATGTTTTATGTATGTATTTTAACTAAATTATCATTTGAGGTAGATTAGAGTTAAGTTTTATGGATGGTCAATTAACTTTGATACAAATTTTCTATTTTAGAGAGACCGCTTCCCATTTTGTGTAAGCAATTTTTAAATATATTACTGTACATAAATTTATCTAATAAACCCATTAAGCCTATCTTCAAATATTATTGACAATTGG
>CAJXMB010000097.1 GCA_913056105.1 uncultured Nitratiruptor sp.
TAGCAAAGATTGCTTTAAATTTGCCTTCCCTTTGGGCTTTTAAAGCTTTTGCGTAACTTTTTGCACCTCCTTGAATTACCTATGGGTAGTCCTGCGTTGGTGTGCCTTGTCTACACAAAAGCTTTAAAAGCTATGAATGTATATAATTGTTAGATGTGCCCTTATAATACAATCCATAAGAAATCCAAAATTATGTTTCTTTTATAATCTAAATATAGATACATTATAGGCAAACCTAACACAATAGGCCATTTTAAATAGTAAAAGAATAAAATAGCTGCACCTTGAATATGTCTTAGCTCTCTTTTTAGCACTTTTTAAACTCCAAGAGCTTTTTTAACATTTTCACTTGCCATTGAGATATTCCAAGGCGGATCCCAAACAATTTCAACTACCACATCTTTTACTGCAGGAATTTTTTCTACAGCCTCCTTAACCCACTCTTGCATCATCTGGTGCAGTGGACACCCTCTTGTTGAGAGAGTCATTTTTACATGAACACTGTTTTTATCATCTATATCTACATCATATATTAAACCCAAATCTACCACATTAAATCCAACTTCAGGATCTATTACAGTTCTAATTGCATCATAAACCTCTTCTTTTGTAACTTTTGCCATATTAACTCCTATTTTTTCCATAATTTAACATCCATTTTATAGATGTTCCTAAAAATATACTACCAATAAACAAAAAAGATACTCCTGCTTTAAAAAGAGTCTCTTCTTTAGTAAGCAATCCAATCCCAGCAACAATTAAACCAAACAGACTAAAATAGAATTCAAAATCGGCCTCTTTTTTTGGATACATATCTTTTAACATAGGAACTTTCTCTTTTCCTACTAATTCGGAATATCTATGGAACCAAACTAAAAATGGGATAATTTTATATAGATGACCATTTATTAAAAAGGCAAAAAAACCGATAAACAAAAACCAAATTGAGCCATATAAAAGTGACCTAAAATCGGTTGATAATAGATAAAAAAATCCTAAAATCGCTGAAACTATTAAAGATACAAATGCGACCACCATAGACTTAGACCATATATCACTCTCTTTTCTCATTCTAACTTTTTGTATCAAATATATTTGATATAGATAAAATATCACAGCAATAAAAGAGCCAATATAGCCTAACTCCATCAATATTTTCAAATCCAAAAAACTGCCTATTATCACAAAAACTATTGAAATTATCATAATATTCATTGCTTTATTAATAGGTTTTTCATCAAATCCATGAGCTAGCCCAAACATTGGAAGTAAAATCAAAGTTATTCCCATAATTGTTATCATTATATATCCACCAACAACTGCATAAATATGAGCTTTGATTAAAGACTCTATATCAAATCCCAAAAATCCTGAAATTGTTAAAGAGATTAAAAAACCAATCAATATACCAATAAGCAAAAATATATTTGATACCTTTATAGCTTTTGTACTAAAAGTTTTTAAACTGCTTTTTTTAATAGTTAAAAAAACCTCAGTGGCAAATATAAGCATAGAGGATAAAACTAATATGCCACCAAAACTAAGTAAAATTGGATTAAACCAAAATCCAAATACCATTAAGATCGTTCCAATTAAAAGTAGAGGAAAGATAATATAATAAAAATCTACACTAAAATGACCTGTCTCTAATATAACAGGGACAAGTTGAGCCATTGCACCAAAGATTATTGTCATTACAAAACCAAGTAAAAAGAGATGAATCCATCCTGCAATATTTAGCTGCATATAATCAAAATCTATCTTAAAAAATAGCAAAGCTAAACTTGAAAGTATATAAAAAATAGCACCTGAAATAAAAAAGGGTGCTATCAATTTAAAAGGTGGAGCAAAATCTTTTGAAATATTAAACATCTTCTTACCTTATCCATGACAAGCAGCATCATCTAATTCTGCTTTTTCGCTCTCACCCTCTTTATAGCTAAAAGTTAATTTTACATTTCCATCAGATAAATTTTCAAATTCTATATTAAAATTCTCTTCGATTTTATTTAAAAGACCCATAGGCTTTTTATGGTTTATCATTATAAGTTTTGTATGTGGATTTGTTACCAATTTTAAACCTGCCATTGCATTTACCATAGGCTCAGGTGGTCCACATCTGCTTGTATCGAACATATAGTAACTGTCTTTGTCTTTTTGGAATTTATAAAAATCAACTGTAGCACCTTCAACTTCAACTTTTTGAGCATCTTGTGGAATTTGCATAATTTCTCCTTTATTTAAGATAAAATTTGTCCTAATTATATAAAAGTGACAAATCTTTGTCAATGATTTAAGTCAAAAATATCAAAGAAGAGATCTTAATTTAATTGCATACCACAAGATAATAAGATTTAATAAAAATATCATCATTGAACTAAATCTTGAGAGAATCAACTCTTTTTTTGTTCGAGTTTTTCCATGTGTTTTAAAAGCGATATACATATGAAAGATTGTAAAAATAGTGATTAAAAATACTAAAAAGAGTTTTATGATAGTAATATAAGCTAATTTTGAATGAAAAGCATTTAGTAAAACTTCATCTAATCCTTTTTCAAAAAACATATATAAACCTGTAATTATCAAAACTACAAGCCAAACAGACTCAAAGTAGCCATAAAGAGGACCAATATGAAGATATACTCTTCTTTGAGCCTCTTTATCTTTTAAAAATATTCCCAAACCAAACAGAAAAAGTGAGCCGCCAATCCATGCAGTGGCTGCTAAAATATGAAGATATAAAACTATTTCCATTTCTTGATTTACTTCACTATTTCTTGATATACTACACTATCCCTCGATACATCAGCTTCGCTGCTTACTCGGGAACCTTGCATCAAGATCACCGAACGGCTCCCTATCAACAAAACATACAAAAGGATAGGTAAGTGTAGTTTACCCGTATCGAGGTAACTATATATGATCCCTATACACACTATCTTATGAGCTTGTTTTATCTAAATCTTCTAATTCATCCAAATAATCACCAAGCGGGTCATTTGGATCTTTTATAGCTTTATCCATAGTTGCATCAACATATTTTGCATCCTCATCTCTTGGATCACTACTTAAATCTTTATTTGAATGCACATCTATATGAGCATTTTTTCTAATCTCTTCTAATATCTTTTCTTGAATTTTGGATGTTTCATCATCAATAGCACAGGTTGAAAGAGCTTTTTGTTCATCTAAATTTTTTTGTTCAAGTTCTAACTCTTTTTTAGCTAACTCTTCCTCATTTAAAAACTTATGCAAAGTCTTAATAAGCTCTAGTTGTAATCTATCTGATAACTTTTCAAAATTATCAGCCACATACGCTTTTAAATCTTCTATATTTTTAGGTAAATCTGCCATATTCAATCCTTTTTTAGTTTTTTATAGTATACTACAAAATCTTAATTTTTTCCTTAAGGGCACCTCTAACAATTATATACATATCATAGAAGGCAAAGTTAGGGTAA
>CAJXMB010000098.1 GCA_913056105.1 uncultured Nitratiruptor sp.
GGCTTTTAGGTGTTGGTGGTGGAAATATTCTCATACCATTTTTAACACTATTTGGATATCCTCCCAAAAAGGTAGCAGTTGCTATAAGTTTTGTTGTTCCTTTTTCAGCACTTGGCTCTTTTTTCACTTATGCTTCATATGTTTCACTTGATTGGAAACTTTTAACCGTTGTTGCTATTTGCTCAATTATTGGAGGTTATATTGGAAATTACATAATGCACTTTAAACTTAAACAAGAATATATTAAAAAAATTATGGCAACAATACTCTATCTTTTGGCACTTAAAATGCTTTGGTACTTTATAAAATGAAGATAAAGACTTCACTATCAGTTGTCATTAGGATAATCTTATGGCTTATTATGCTTATAGGAGGAGCGGTTGTTGCTATCTGTGCAGACAAAGATTCTTCTCTTTTTCATAACTTTATATTTCATTTAATTTCTGGGACTTTTGGCATACTTGTTACTACTCTTGCTTTTAGAGCAGCCGCAAATGGTGGAAAAGAACTTGCGAAGGGAAGAGTTGGTGATATTCCAAGGCTTGAGACAAATCGTCTTGTAACAAGTGGAATCTATAGCTGTATGCGCCATCCTATGCTATTTGGATTAACACTTTTGCCTCTTGGATGGGCACTTCTACTTGGAAGTCCAACTTTTATAACTATTATTGCACCATTAGAGATGATTTTTATAATCTTTATGGTGCTTGTTTTTGAAGAGATGGAGGTTAAAAGAAAATTTGGTGATGCTTATGAAGCTTATAAAAGAGAGGTTCCGCCTATATCATTTAAAAAAGAGTGTTTAAGAGAGCTTTTTAAAAAATATAAAAGAAAAGAAGAATGATGATATAGAATTTTAGTTTAAATAATCAAGCATATTGAAGGATTCTAAAGTTTTGGATTAAAAATATCTTTAATATTTAAGCATTCTTCTATTTCATTAAAGGTTATATAACCATTTTTTTCTCCAACACTTTCCAAAATAACAATTATTGAAGTTTTTAGTAGAACTCTATTTCCTTTTAATGTATCTAAAATTAGTTCGTCACTAAAATGAGATTTAATTAACAAACCTGTATCACTAAAATGATTGGCTATTTGGTTTACTCCTGTATGAACAAAATCATTCATTAATTTATAAGTTTTTTCTTTAATTTTTTCATAAAAATCATTTTCCAAAAAAATATCTATCTTTTTTATCATCTCTTTTATCTTAGGAAAATGTTTGTCCCAACTATTAGCATTATAAATTTTTTCAATTTCTTGATCATCCATGATATAATACATATATTTTAATCTGATAACATTTTCAAAAAAAATCCTTTCTAATGAAAAAGCAGAGCTGTATAATCTATTTTCCATAAGATAATTTATTGATATAAAATGACAAAGTAAATTTCTTGAAAATCCAGCTAAGAGAGTATCTCTTTTATTATTACTTTCTATAGAAATTTTTTCCATTAATTTATCGATTTTTAATCCTAATTCTCTATTTTTTTCAATTTCCTGTTTGATTTCGTCTTTTATTTTTAAATTCATAAATTTTCAATATTTTAAAATAAATCAAATAAGATATTAAAGTGCTTAAAAAAGCACTTTAATTAAAATATATGTTTATTTTTACGACAAAATCTCTTCAATAGTAATATAATCACCTACTCTACCTGTCATTTTTTCTATATCTGTATTTACAGGAAGTGTTTTTTTACCTGGTCTCCAGTTAGCTGGGCAAACTTCACCAGTTTTTGTAGCATGTTGCCATGCTTTTACTTGTCTTAAAAATTCATTTACATTTCTACCTACTGAAGGAGCTTGCACCTCTTGCGCTACTACTACGCCATCAGGGTTGATAAGGAATCTTCCTCTAAGCGCAATACCTTCTTCTTCAAGTAAAACACCAAAAGCACGACTTACTGTTCCAGTAGGATCTGCGCCAATAGTAAGTTTTAAATCTTTTAGTAGTGGTTCAGTCTCTACAAATCTTTTGTGAGAGAATTTTGTATCAGTTGAAACTGCCAATATCTCTACACCTAACTCTTGAAATTCATCATATTTAGCATTCATAGCTGCAATCTCAGTTGGACATACAAATGTAAAATCTGCTGGATAAAAACACACTACATACCATTTACCTTTATAATCATCACTGCTTACAGTTGTATAGTGTCCTGTTTTAGCATCATATGCATCCATTTTAAATTCAGGTGCCTTTCTCATAACTAATGTTGAAGCCATACTTTCCTCCTTTTTTGTATTGTTTGTTTTAGTCTCATCTTCCAAGACAGCCTCTTTTTCTGATCTGGCTGGTTTATCGCACGCCATATCTTCTCCTTTTTATTACTTGTTGGATTATTCCAACAAAGAAATTATCTCATAATTTTCCTTAATTAAAAATTAATCAAAGGAGAAAAATTATTATTTAGTAATATTTATCCAAATATTGAGTATTATAATAACAATTATTCATAACAATTTAGCTACATAATCTTTTTAAATATTGCCATTTAAAAAATTAGCTATAACCTCATCTGCTCTTATACCATCTTTTTGTCTTATCTTTTTTACTTTTAATCCAAGAGACTCTAACGCCTCTCTCATATTCTCTCCAACTGCTCTTACTAAAATAGTATCGCAACCATTTAAAGATAAGATATCTTTTCTGTGAGCCTTTACATGCTCTTCATGTCCCATATGTGAATGATCATCTTCATGATATTTACCATGATGTTCTCCATCATGGTGCATATTTGGCACAAAATCAACAAGTTTATCATCTTCATAAATTGCAAAGTATGCACAATGTCCAGTTCGTTTTGCTATTGTTTTTTTATCTTCTTCTACAGGTACTACTATTTTCACTTTCTTCTCCTATTTTTGTTCTTTAGGGCACCTCTAAATTGTATCATATATATTTTAAAGAAAATTTCAATATAGCTACAACAACGAAATAAAAAACTTGATTTTAATAAAGCTTGTGCTATAATCTTTTGAAAAAAAATTAAAGGAGTCAAAATGGCAAAAGAAAACTCAAAAGAGATCTTAAAAGAGATTATAGAAAACAATAAAAGCAAAGAAAATTTGGGTTTAGTTGATATACATAAAACTCGCGAACTTTTGATGGATGCAGGAGCAATTCTTCTTGATGTAAGACCACCTGCAAAAGTAAATGGTGAAAATGCTCAAGAAGCTGGTATAGCAAACGCTTATTATACTCCATATACAGAGTTTACTGAATATTTAGATATATTGCCTCAAGAAAAAAATGCTCCTATCGTAGTTGCTTGCCTAAAAGGATTCTTTGCAAATCGCATTATGGGTTATTTAGAAATGATGGGTTATACTAATGTTTTTGCTCTTCAAGAAAATATAGAAGACCTTATAGAAGTTCATCACGCTCACGCTGATTAA
>CAJXMB010000099.1 GCA_913056105.1 uncultured Nitratiruptor sp.
GTTTCTAACGCTTGTTAGAAATCACGGCATTATGAAACAAGAAGCCCAATCGTCTTTAGCGGTTGGGTAGTTCACTTATTGAGAATCCTAACGCTAAAGCTGATATCAATATAATCACAGCAGTTGTAGAGATATTCAGAATATAAGAGATATAAAGCCCACTATAACAAAAAAGCATTGTTAAGATGCCAGATAGAATCATCATATTTTTTAAGGAATTAGTAAATTTTTCTGCAATAAATGGTGGTATGCTAAATAGAGCAATCACAAGAATCAATCCAACACTTCTTATACTCATAACAACTGTTAATGCAATTAAAGAGAGTAAAAATATGTGAAAAAGTTTAATATTAACCCCTCTTAAATATGCAAAATCTCTATCATAAGCTATAACAATAAAGATATTGTAAAATAAAAATATAGATAAGATAAGAGCAATATCTACAAAAAACATATAAAAAAGGTCCTCTTTTGGAACAAGAAGAATATCACCAAATAGAAAACTCATCAAATCTACATTGTATCCAGGAGTTAAATCTACAAAAATTATTCCAATACTCATACCAACAGCCCAGATGGTGCCTATTAAGACATCCTTTCTTTGAGGATTTTTATATGTGATAAATGCTAAAAGGATTGCTAAAAATAGTGCAAAGAGCGTCGTTCCAAATAGGATTGAAAAACCAAAATATAAAGCTAATCCAATCCCTCCATAACTTCCATGAGCAATACTTGCAGCAATATATTGATATCTATTTATTAGCATCAAAGAGCCAACAATTGCTACTGCAATTGAGAGTAAAAATATTGCAATGATTGAGTTTTGAAAAAGCAAAATTGTATCAATCATTAAAACCCTTTAGATAATCGAGTATTTCCATTTCACAAAAATGTCCCTCTCCTGGTTTCATAGATAGTTTTGGATTTTGATGAACATATATTTTTTTATTTATATAGATTACTCTATCAACCCCTTCAAAAAGAGTTTTTATATCGTGGCTTACAACAATTTTTGTTAAATCAAGCTCTTTTAAAATCTCATAAATCTCTTTTTGACCTTTAATATCAATTGAGGCAGTTGGCTCATCTAAAATCAATATTTTTGGCTCACTAATCAAAGCTCTTGCAAGCAAAACCTTTTGTCTTTGACCACCAGATAGTTCAGAGATTTTTCTATTTTTAAACTCATAGATATTTAGTTTTTTTAAAATCTCTTCGCATTTTAAAAAATCTTCTTTCTTATAAAAAAGTTTTCCTCTTTTTAATCTTCCTTGCAAAACAATATCTTCAACACTTATTGGAATATCAAGATTGAAATTTATATTTTGAGGAAGATAACCAATATTGACTTTAAAGTTGGAAGCTAAAGTATTGTAAAACTTAATCTCACCTTTTGTTGGAGTCAAAAGTGTTAAAAGAAGTTTTAAAAATGTACTTTTTCCTCCTCCGTTTGGTCCAATTATTGCTATATACTCTTTGTCATATATAGTTAAATTGATATCTTCTAATACATACTCACTCTCATATTTAAAAAAGAGGTTTTTTACCTCAATTGCTATTTGCTTCTTCAATCGCTTTTGCTACCTCTAAAATATTTTTATCCCATTCAAATGCCAAAGGATTAATTGTTTGAACTTTTGCATTTGTCATTCTTGCTATTAATAGAGCACTTCTTTTTGGAAATTGAGGCTCTATAAATATTACTTTAATATGCTCTTTTTTTGCAATATTGGCTACCTTTTTTAGATATTGTGCTTTTGGAGATTTTCCCTCTTTTTCAATAGCAATCTGTTTTAGCCCATAAACTCTTGCAAAATATCCAAAAGATGGATGAAAAACGAAAAATTTTTTTCTTTTTAGATTTTGCATCATTTGAATAATTTGAGTGTCAATATCTACAATCTCTTGAATAAATTTTTTATAGTTTTTTATATAAAAAGAGCTATTTTTTCTATCAAGTTTTATAACCTCTTCTAAAATTGCTCTTGCTTGAAGAGCTACCAAAGGAGGAGAGAGCCATATATGTGGGTCTAATCCTTGATGTTTATCTTTTTGTCCTTCTTCCATAGGAAATCTTTTTACATATTTTCCCATATCTACAATTTTTAGATTTGGATTTACACTCTTAAATCTTTTTAGCCAAGCTTTTTCAAAAGGAACACCAATTGAAAAGTAGATTTTGCTATTTTTTAACATTTGAAGCTGTTTTGGTTTAACGCTATAAGTAGCAGGAGAGTTGCCAGGCCTTACCATCACCTCAACATCAAACCTGTCTTTTACAATCTTTTGGACAAAAAACTTTTGTGGCAAGATCGATACTGTGATTATATCTTTTGCAAATATGTAGATAAAAGATATAGCAAGAAAAATTAAAACTCTCACAAAAGCTCCTTTTTTAAAATTATATCAAAAAAGATTTATACAGCTACAATGAAGAGAGCCATTCTCTCTAATCAAAATAGAAGCATCTAATCCGACAACATCTCTATCTTTAAAAATAGATTTAAAAATTTTTAAGGCCTCTTTATCATTTTTATCATTGTATGTTGGAACAATTACAGCACCATTTATGATTACAAAATTTGCATAACTTGCAGGAAGCCTTCTGCTATCATAATATTTTGGACTAATCCAAGGAAGAGCAATAGTTTCAAATCCAAAACTTTTAATCTCTTCTTCCATCTTTTTTAACTCCTTAAAATGTGGGTCATTTTTATCATCACAACTCATATAGACTATAGTTTTTTTATCTACAAAACGAGCCAACATATCTATATGTGAATCGGTATCATCTCCTATTAAAAAGCCACTATTTAGCCAAAGAATCTTTTTTAATCCAAAAAACTCTTTTAATTTTCTCTCAATCTCCTCTCTATTTAGATGTGGGTTTCTGTTTGCTTCTAATAGACATTTTGAAGTTGTAAGTAAAACTCCATCTCCATTTGTATCTATGCTCCCACCTTCTAATACAAAAGGAATTTTTTTAGTTTTAAAAACTTTTCTGTTCACTAAATTATCAAAATTTGCACTATATTTAAGTCCCCATCCATTAAATGTAAAATCTAATAGCTTTTTCTCATTTTTTTCAAAAACTGTTATTGGCCCATAATCTCTAATCCAAGTATCATTTGTATCAACTTTTATAAACTCACTATTTTTAAAATCTCTTTTTGGCCTCTCTTTTCCTAAAATAATCACTTTTTGATACCTTGAAACAGTCTCAATAAATCTATCAAAAACCTCTTTTGCTTCATCTAAATATTTGCTCCAATCGCTATCTTTATGTGGATAAGAGATTAAAAGAGCCTCTTGTTTTTCCCACTCTGCAGGTAGTCTCATATAAAACCTTTAGGGCACCTCTAATAATTATATACATATCATAGAAGGCAAAGTTATGGTAAGATT
>CAJXMB010000100.1 GCA_913056105.1 uncultured Nitratiruptor sp.
ATTCAGCTTTTAATGAGACTGTGCATCAAGGGTTTAGTATTGTTGTGCCAATCAAAGGATTAAATCATGGATAAGAGTGTAAATAGTGATTTTAAAAGCTATAAATTAAAGATTACAGCATTAACACCTATTCATATTGGAAATGGAGAGGTTTATGAGCCAACAAATTATGTTGTAGATGATGGATATTTATATGAATTTGATGAGATTTTATTTTTAAAGATACTTCCAAATAATCTTAAAAATGAGTTTATAAAATTAACTCAACTACCAAGCGAAGATGGTTATGAACTTTTTGAAAAAATACATGCATTTATTGTAAAACATAAAGAGTATGCAAAAAAGGTATCTCATCATAGAGTTAGAGTTTCTAAAAAATTTGAGGACAAATATAAAAAAGATATTGCAAATAAGGTTCAAATAGAAGGTAATAGTAAACATAAAAAGAATAATAATCAAAGAAGTGTTTTTAATAAATTTGAAGTCTTAAAAACTCAAAGATTAACAAATAGAGTAACTCCATATATTCCCGGTAGTAGCATAAAAGGGGCGATATCTACAGCATATCAAGAGAAGCTTTTCAAAAATTATGGAGAAGAAAAATGGGATGAGTTTAAAAAAGAGAAGGTTTTTAAAAATCTACTAATTTCAGATACTATTGCTCAAAAAACTGATGCACAGATTGGTTTTGCTGTCAATAAAGAGCTTTTTGAAAAAAGTAATTCAAATGTATATACGATGATAGAGGTAAATTCAACACATAGTACTTATTTAGCAACTTTGAATATAAAAAATTATAAAAAAGATAATAGTAAAGAAGAGATAAAGGAGAAAATTACAAAAGAGAAGATTATCAACTCTTGTAATGCTCATTATAAAAAACTTTATGAAGAGTATAATGGCAAAATAAAATTAAATGAAAATCAATTTTTACTGAGTTTAGGTAAATATAGTGGTGCAAGGGCGGTAACTATAGATGGGCTTCGTAAAATATCAGTAAAACTTTGTGAGATTAAAAACAAAAGAGGAGAAGAAAACGATTTTAGAAAAAGGATAAGCAGACTCTATAAAAAAAGTCAAAATGAAACAAAAAGAATATTAGAGCTTTTTACAGATGAAAAACTGTTGAATGATAAAGAAAAAGAGGAGCAGGAAACCGCAAAAGATTTTTTGACAGAGCCATCAAAAATAGAAAATTTAGTTGAAAATAACAATAAAATAATAATCAATGCATATCTAACTCAAGAGACAACTATTTGGAAATTTAGCGAAGATTTTAAAAATAGTAAAAAGTTTGGATGGGTTTTGTGTGAATTTATAGAAGATGAAGAGTATGATAGATTATTAAAAGAGTTTAGAGATTATGAGAAAAGATTGATTGAAGAAAATCAAAAATCAAGAGATGAGATTTTATCAAAAATCAAAAAAGAAAAAGAGTTAGAAATAGAAAAGGCAAAAAAATTAGAATTAGAAAAGAAAGAAAAAGCAAAAAAAGAGGCTCAAGAGAGAGAAAAAATCAAATCAATGTCTCTTTGTGAAAGGGTTTTGTATAATCAAATCAAACAAAATCCAGGTGTCCCTAAATATACATTGATATTAAATGGTATAAAGAACGGAATGTATGATGATTTTAAATGTGAAGCTTTGAGGTTGGCAAAGAAATATATGCAAGAAAGCGGTAGATGGAAAACAGAAACAAAAGCTAAAAAACCCCAAAAAGATAAAAATTATCAAAGAACTTTACAAATCTTGGAGATGTTAAAAGAGTGCAAATAGCTTAAAGGAAAATTTATGGCAAAAATACTCATAAGCTCTTTGGGAACTGGTAATATCAAAAAAGATAGTGATTCAAATTATCAAAACACAATCTATAAGATTGATAATAAAGAGTATAAAGGAAACTTAACATCAAAAGTGTTGATTGAGCATTTTGATATAGACAAAGTAATATATATTGGAACAAATAAATCTATGTGGGATAATTTGTATCATCTTTTTGGTGGTAAAGATGAGAAGTATCTTGAATTTTTGATGGAGAGAAAGCAAAAAGGTGTTTCTAATGATGATTTAAAAAGATTAGAGAACTTTTTAGATGAGACTTTAAAAGCAAAAGGCTCAAAAGCAATTTTGATAGATTATGAGAAAAATAATCAAGATGAGATTTGGCACAATTTTGAAAAACTTTTTGAAATTAGAGATTATATTGAAGATGGCGATGAGGTATATTTGGATATTACTCACGGATTTAGATATATGCCAATTTTAAATATCTTTTTGCTTGAGTTTATATCCATCTTTAAAGCTCCAAATATCAATATCAAAGGAATCTATTATGGAATGTTTGCAGATAATATTTCTGAGATTATAGATTTTAAAATATTTTTTGATCTGTTGGAGTGGGCAAAGGCTATTAATATGTTCAAATATAGCTCAAACTCTCAACTTTTGGTTGATTTACTCTCTAAAGATAAGACATATAAGGGGGTTGCAAAAGTTTTTTCTCAATTTAACAATAGCTTACAATTGGCAAATATGTCCTCTTTGTGGCAGTTTATGAAAAATATCAACAAAAAGATAAATATTTTACAGCAAACAGATAATAAAATCTTAAAATTTCTCTCAAATGACTTGATAGATATGACTAAAAGATTTGATAAAGATAGACAGAGTGATTTTCAATATGAACTTGCTCTTTGGCTCTATGAGAACAAAAACTATGCTCTAAGCTATATAGCTCTTTATGAGGCGATTATCACAAAATCTTGCGAGCTTAAAAATTATGATATTGATGATTATAAGCAAAGAGAGGAGGCAAAGAAAGAGCTTGGTGATGACAGATGGGGAAAATATTTTTATACAAAATATGACAATAGTCTATCTAAGATTAGAAATAGTATAGTCCATCAAGATAACTCTCGCAAAGATTTGGTAAATCAAGATATAGAA
The DNA here is from genome assembly GCA_913056105.1 of uncultured Nitratiruptor sp. Classification (GTDB taxonomy): domain Bacteria; phylum Campylobacterota; class Campylobacteria; order Campylobacterales; family Nitratiruptoraceae; genus Nitrosophilus_A. The sequence goes on from CAJXMB010000100.1 coordinate 2,947, forward strand.
AGATTGAAATTTTTTCTTGAAAAATTTAAAAGCTATTTTGAGTTGTAGTTATGTCAAAACTCTCAACCTTTAAAAAATATCTTCTTATTTTAGAAGAGTTTCAAAAGAGGCAAAACAAAACCCTTAATGCTTATGATAAAACTCTCCAGGAGCTAATTGGAGTTGATTCAAGGCAGCTTGGAAGATTGCTTGATGAGATAAGCGATACTCTTGATAATATAGTCAAACAAAAAGAGGGTAAAAAGAGTGTTTATAGGCTCATAAAACCAATAGACCTTTTTGTAGAGACTTTTAAAAACTCAAATGAGATAGGGTGGCTTTTTCATATGGCTCACGATGCAGACCCAGAGATTTTTAAGGAGCTTGAATCATATACAAACACTCACAAAAATATCTATAAATTTAATCACTTCTAGCAGAAATCCCAATGGTCTTTAGCCGTTGGGATGAATGCGT
>CAJXMB010000101.1 GCA_913056105.1 uncultured Nitratiruptor sp.
CTTGAGATTAGTTTATATCCTGGAAATAAAGAGCCAATATGCTCTTTTACTACCGATTCTATAGGTATAAAAATATCTTCTACTTGAATAAATCTTGGCAAAACTCTTGGTATTCTAACAAGAGCATATTTTATATCTTTTTCATTTTGAATATCAGCTATTTTAATTACTAAAGCAAAACTTAGATTATTTAGATGAGGAAAAGGGTGTGTAGCATCAACTGCTATTGGGATAATTACAGGATATATTTGATTAAAAAAGTATCTATCTACCTCTTTTTTTATTTTTTCATCCAAACCGTTATAATCTTTTAAAAATAGCCCCTCTTTTTCTAACTCTTTCATTATCTCAAAAAATGTATTTTGTACTTTGATTTTTTCTTTGTGAAGATACTCTCTTATGGCTCTAAGTTGAGATAATGGTGACATTTTATCTGGGCCAGTTGTAGATACTCTTGATTTAAAAAGTTGTTTTAGTCCTGCAACTCTTATCATGTAAAACTCATCTAAGTTTGTTCCATAGATAGCAATAAACTTTAATCTCTCAAGAAGAGGATTTGTCTTTTTTTGAGCCTCTTCAAGAACTCTTGTATTAAACCTAAGCCAAGATAGCTCTCTATTGATAAAAAGTTTTGGATCTTTTAAATTTACCATATCCTTTCCTTTAAATTATAATTTTTTAATCTTTTCTATCTCATCTCTAAGTCTTGCTGCCTCTTCAAACTCAAGCTTTTTGGCAGCTTCAAACATAGCTTTTTTAAGCTCCTTTATCATCTTTTCTTTTTCAGATTTTGGAAGTTTGTCAAGCTTTTTCTTTTTTTTATATAAAATATCAACATCTTGCATCTTTAGATTTTCATCAAGTCTTCTTTTTACGCTTTTTGGTTTTATGTTGTGTTTTTTATTATACTCTTTTTGTTTAATTCTTCTATTGATAGTTGTTTTTATTGCATTATACATAGATTTAGTTACATTTTGAGAAACTTTTTCTAAACTTTCTAAATCATCTATTAAAACTCTTTTCTCAATATTTACAGCAAACATCAAAACTCTTCCATTTTCATTTCTTGCTGCTCTTCCCATTGTTTGGATTAAGGAGGTTTCACTTCTTAAAAATCCCTCTTTATCTGCATCAAGTATAGCAACCATTCCAACTTCAGGAAGATCAAGTCCCTCCCTAAGTAGGTTTATACCCACCAAAACATCAAACTCTTTAAGTCTTAACCCCCTAATTATCTGATTTCTTTCTATCGCATCAATATCAGAGTGCATATATCTTATTTTGATACCTAAATCTGCATAATATTTTGTTAACTCTTCAGCCATCTTTTTTGTTAAAGTTGTAACTAAAACTCTATTATTTTTTTCAATCTCTTTTTTTATCTCATCAAAAAGAGTCTCTACTTGATATTTTGATGGCAAAAGCTCAATAACAGGGTCTAAAAGTCCAGTTGGTCTAATAATCTGTTCAGCAACTGTTTGGCTAATCTTTAGCTCAGTTTCACCAGGAGTAGCAGAGACAAAGAGATAATATGGAGCTTTATTTATAAACTCTTCAAACTTTAAAGGTCTATTATCAAGTGCGCTTGGGAGTCTAAAGCCATACTCTACTAAAACCTCTTTTCTGCTTCTATCTCCTGCATACATCCCTCTAAATTGTGGCAAACTTACATGAGACTCATCTACAATTAGTAGATAATCTCTACCCATTGCTTCAAAATAGTCAAGTAGTGAGTATGGTGTCTCTCCAGGCTTTTTCCCTGTTAAGTGTCTTGCGTAATTTTCTATCCCTTTGCAAGTTCCAGTAGTCTCAAGCATCTCCAAATCAAACTCAGTCCTTTGTTTTAATCTTTGATACTCTACAAGTCTATTCTCTTTTTTAAAAAACTCTAACCTCTCTTTCAATTCATCTTCTATAGATTTTATTGCAAGAGAGAGTCTATTTTGTCCAACTATAAACTGATTTGCTGCATAGATTGTAACAGAGTTTAAATCTTTGATTTTTTTGTTTGTTAAAGGATCAAAATAGTATATTGACTCTATCTCATCTCCAAAAAACTCAACTCTTATGGCTTCCTCTTCGCTATATGCAGGATATATATCTATAACATCTCCACTTACTTTAAAATCTCCTCTATCAAAGAAGTTATCATTTCTTCTATATCCCATCTCAACAAGTCTATACAAAAGCTCTTTTTGATTTATCTCTTGAGAAACTTCAAGCTTTTGAACCATCTTTCTATACTCATTTGGATTTCCCAAACCATAGTTTGCACTAACGCTTGCTACAACTATAACATCTTCAAACTCTAAAAGCGAAGCAGTTGCAGAAAGCCTAAGTCTTTCAAGCTCTTCATTTATAGAGCTATCTTTTTCTATAAATAGATCTTGTCGTGGAATATAGGCTTCAGGTTGATAGTAGTCATAATAACTTATAAAATACTCCACATGGTTTTTTGGAAAAAATCCTTTAAATTCACTATATAGTTGAGCAGCTAAAGTTTTATTGTGAGTCATTATAAGTGTTGGCATCTGAAGCTCTTCTATGATTTTAGCCATAGTAAAAGTTTTTCCACTTCCAGTAACTCCAACAAGCGTTTGGTATCTATTAGCAGATTTTATAGATTGAGTTAATTTTTTTATAGCTTGCGGTTGGTCTCCTGATGGCTTAAAATCGCTTATAAGTTTAAATTTTGCCAAACTTGCTCCATTTTTTGATAAAATTATATCAAATCGACAAAAGGATAGAGTTTGAGTGATGTATTTGAAAAATTGAATAGTAAAGTTGAAGAGCTTCTGAATAACTATAAAAGATTAAAAGAGGAGAATGAAAATTTAAGAAAAGAGCTTATGGAGGCTAAGGCAAATTGTGAAGTAAAAGAGACAAGGATAAAAAATCTTCAAGAAGAGCTTAGTCTAAAAGAGTTAGAGATTGAAGAGATTGTGAGTAAAATAGAGAAAATGTTAGAGTAATGAGAAAAATTAGTATAAAAATTGAGAACAGAAAATACGATATCAGTGTTGAAGAGGATATTGTTGATGAGTTTGAAAAAAGTATTGCTAAAGATCTAAATATCAAAGGAGATAACTCTATAAAAGATATTTTAGAGGCATATCTTAAAAAAAATTATGAAGTTGTAATGTTAAAAAAAAGGATAAATAAGTTATTAAAGAGATTTGATTTTAAGTAATGTTTAAATGAAAATATATCATAATATCTTTATCGGGAAGAGTCGAAAAATATTTAAATGAGATGCGATGAGAAGAAGTGGTTTTACTATGATTGAATTGATCTTTGTGATCGTGATCATTGGGATTTTAGCAGCTGTTGCTATTCCAAGACTAGCTGGTGTGCAAGATGATGCACTAATTGCAAG
>CAJXMB010000102.1 GCA_913056105.1 uncultured Nitratiruptor sp.
CAGTGGTAGAGCAATCGGCTGTTAACCGATTGGTCGCAGGTTCGAATCCTGCATCCGGAGCCACATTTCTTCTTCACACTATATACTATTAGGAACAATTGTGAGACTTTCATCTTATGAAATTCAAAGCATAAAAGAGACTTTTTTAGAAATATTTAAAAGTGGCTCAATCTATCTTTTTGGAAGCCGTATAGATGATAACCAAAAAGGTGGGGATATTGATCTATATATACAAATTGATAAGAAAAATAATATTTTAGAAAAAAAGATAAAATTTTTAGCAAAATTAAAAGAAAGAATTGGAGATCAAAAGATTGATGTTATAATATCTAAAGACATATCGAGTCCAATAGAGCAAGAGGCTTTAACAAAAGGTATAAAGTTATGAAAAAAGATATAGATGACTCTTTAAATAAAAAAATATATGAATGCAACAGACATATAGAAACTATAAAGAGTGCAAAAGAGTTTTTAAAGCCTATTATGCCTTTAACAGTAGAAAAATATTTAAAAATAGATATGTTTCAAAGCAGTTTTATAGATCAATTAATTTTTAGATTCTCAAAACTTCAAGACACTATAGGAGAGTCAATTCTAAAAGCTATATTGATAAAATCACAAGAAAATGTAGAGAGAATGACCTTTTTAGATATTTTAAATAGATTAGAAAAATTAGAACTTTTAGATAAAAACCAGTGGCTTGAATTAAGAGAATTAAGAAACAATATTGCTCACGAATATAGTTTTAACCATGATGAAGTTGTAGAGAATATAAATTTAACATATAAAAGAGTAGATGAGTTAATTGAAATTTTTTATCATTTGCATAATTTTATACAAAATATTGATAAAAAATAGTAAAAATTAGGGAAAAGAATTTCATCAGTTTTAATAAAACATAGTTAATATTGACACAAGATTTTTTAAAAATCAAAGAAAGTAAAAGTTGGGAGCTTTAAAAGGTATTTTTAGAAACTCCCATAATAATATCTTTGTATTTTTTAATTAAAAGATAAAACAATTAATAGGAAAAACATGAAAAAACAAAAAAGCTTAAAAATAGTTTTGGGTATTTTTGGAGCTACTGTAATAATAAATGCTTCTGAAGTTGAGTTTGGGAAAGGGACATTTAAAATAAGTGGTGGTTTTATAGGATTAAACCATACAATTAAAAATGATGTAACTACATACTCAATGGTTGAACAGCATGCTTCTATTTTTAAATCTTCTTGGTTTTATAAATACAATATAACTTGGTATGATTCTGAAAAATTGGTTGCAGCTCAAAATACCATAAATACAAAGTTAAGCAACATTCCAACATCAGTTGCACATCAGTACTTTCCAGGACAATCTTCAGATTCAATAGTTAGTATGACAACTCCTTCTATTGACTATAGACCTCAAGGATTAGATATAAATCTTGGAATTGGAAAAGATTTGTACCATAAAAATGAAAATGATTATTTAGGTATTGCACTCATGGTTGGGCTTTCTACACCTTATATAGATAGTAAAAAAGATAGCAATAATAATGACTCTTTAAGCAATGATGCAATGAATGCTATGAAAAAAAGTAAAACAAAAATCTACACTTATAAGATTGGACTAAATACTACAGGAGAAGCTCCATTAGGGAACTATTTTTCACTATATGGAAGCGCCACATATGCTTTTCAAACAGGAACAATGAAAAATAGTTATGCAAACTCTGATTTAGATGTAGATGGAACATTTCAAGAATATGATATTGGAATAAAATTTCAGCCACTTAAATATGATAAAAAAATTGGATGGTTTACTTTTAGTCCTAGATTGTATGCGACATTGGGATATAGATATAGCCAATGGACATTAGATGATGTAGCTATCGATATAACAGGTATTGGAGCTAACTTTGATAAGACAGATTTTAAAATGAAATCAAGTATTGGATATTTTGGTATAGGATATTCATTTTGATAATCAACTATAAAGAAATGCTTTTAGCTTTTGCTAATAAGAAGCTAAGTTAAAAGCTTGCCTATAATTATAAACTTTTTGTTTATTTAAAATTAACTACAACCATTCCACAAAAACTGTCTTTTTTATATATCTCTACTCTATACATTTTATTGTCTTTATCTAAAGAAAATCTTTTTAAAATATCGCCTCTTTTTATTAAAATACCACTTTCATTTTTAATACCTTTTTTGGTAAATCCTATAACATTTATTCTAAAAGAATCACTTTTTTTTACTAAAAAGCTATTTTTTACATTTACAATTGAAGGAACTTCTATCTTTTTCTCTTTACCATCTATAATCATATCAATACTATCAATGCACTTTTTTGATTTTACATAATCTGGAATTAGAGTTGTAACTTTTATATTTCCTACCATTATATTCCATCTATTTTTATCTTTTAAAAATGCTAAAAGAGGATGAGAGCCTTCTATACTGTTTGAATTTTTATTTAGAGGAAAGTAATAAAGGTATCTTTTTATATGGTTTAAATCAAGCTTGATATTGCCATTTATAACTGCATAACCATAATCTTTAAGTAATTTTTTTATAGTTGGTACATTTAGTTTAAAATCTCTTTCAAACTCTATTCCCATAACTTTCATAAAAGTTTCAATTGCAATGAGTTGATAATATACTTTTTGACTTAAATCTTTAATATTTTTACTTGTCTCTATAGCAAATGCAGGTTTACCATGAGTTATTGCAAAATATGTCAAAGATTTTTGCATCTGTTCATCATGAAACTTTGTCTTTGTATTTTTGATATTAAAAATGTGATGATTTTTTATTAACTTTTTATTTACTTCATTTGCTACTTTTTTAGCAATACTATCTAAATCTCCAAACTTCTTACTATCAATACACTTTTGATCTATAATACAAGCTTGCCCCCACGCTTTTGGATTAAATATTGAGTTCTCCCAATATCTTCTATAGTATCCATGCCCATCATGAAGATTTAAAACTAAATCAATTTTTGGGTCTAAAATAATCTTTTTAATATCTTGAACTATATTGTAATCTGGGTCATTTTTGTCGATTTTTGCAAACTTTCTATTCATATCTCCATAAAATCCACGAACATCTCTTATATCACTATCAAAATTTAGATTTGGAACAATCCAAAGTGAGCCTTTTTTGATTTTATAGTGAAGTATAAGCATAGCTGGGGCAAAATATCCTCCTGGCTCATTTCCATGAATTCCTCCAATAACTAAAAGCCGATTTCCTGGAATTTTCCCATCTTTTTTATAGAGTTTAAAATGTAGATTTGCTCCAAAGA
>CAJXMB010000103.1 GCA_913056105.1 uncultured Nitratiruptor sp.
TTCTCTTTAGATTTCACATAAGATTTCAATGGCCACTTCTCATACCCCTTAAACTCTTCATCTTTTGATATATCAAAAACCGCTACACAATTTTCATCAATACCAATATCTTTATCAATAAATCTTATATAGTAGTTACTAAAAATCTCTAAATCATCTTTGCTCTTTTTAGTAGTTGAAATTTTTATAAAATCTCTCTTTGCAAGTTTTTTTCCTAACTTGATAAAAATATTGCAAAAATCACAACCATTATCTTCTTCGCTTGCATCTTTTACAAACCTCTTATTGCAATATTTACAAAGATGTTCATTATCTTTTATCTTATCCTCATCATATGAAAGTATTGGTTCTTGATTAACCAAGTCAAACTTTTTATACTTTGTAAGCTCAACCTTTTTGGCGAGCTCCTCTCTTAATTTTTGAAAATTACCACTTGTAAAATCTTGTGCGCTTGCCTCTTTATAGCTTATGCCAATCCCACTCTCTCCAAATGTATTTTTTATAAACCACTCATTTAACTCATCTTGAATGCAATATAACTTCTCTATTGTCTTTGGTCCATTAGAGGCCAATATCTCAAATTTACCAGCATTTGTTGATATTATGCTAAGCTCGCTCAAACCCAAATCTTTACAAATTTTTAACGCCACTACTTTTATAAATATCTGAATAAATGCTGATCTTCCCCTTAGTATATTTGAAGCCTTCTTTGTTGGAACATCAGAGAAAATAAAATTTTGAATGCCAAAAAAATCGCCAGCTATTAGTAAAAATTTCTTTTCTTTATAATCTCTTATCTTATCTATATCCATACTATTTTCATGATATTTTGCCAAAGCTGAAGCAAAAGCTGCTGAAGTTTTTAGATGATCATACAAAGGTATATTTGCTTTTGTGTGAAATGTTGAGCTTGGAATAAAAGAGGTATACTTTTTCAAAAGATAGTCAAGCCCTCTAACAAAATTTCTCTTTGACTTACTCTCTAATATCTTCAAATCATCTATAAATTGCTCCCAAAGCTCTCTATACATCTCTTTTGAAAGCTCTTTAGTTCCATCTGCAATGATAGAGTCTGAATCAAGCTTTTTAAGAGCAAAATTCTTATCTCCAAACACTCCCTCTAAAGGTATCTCATAATATTTTAATTTTTTTATCTCTCTATCATCGCTACTATTATAACTTTCAAACTCCTCTCTTTCAAAACCACTTGCAATGCGATCAGCAATTGCAACTATCCACTCTCTTGGGGTAGATGGCTTATGATGTTTGGAGCATACATTTTCAAAACTTTCATCATCTATTGTAGAATCTATAAATTTTTCTTTATCAACAGTTCCAACAATATCTTTTAAAAACTCTGCTGTATAAGCACTATGCTGATGTGTATAATAATTCCCAATCTTTACATAGGGACAATACTCATTTAGCTCATAACCTTCTGGCAACTTATAGCCAGTCCTTTGATAAAACTTACCAATATCATGCAACAAGGCTGCAACTGCAATCTTCTCTACACTATTCAACTATACCTCCTCCACTTCTATTTTTCCAAGCCCAAAAACTGTGCTTTTCCCGCAACCTATAATCTCACCAAGCTTTAAAAACTCATAACTGTTCTTATCAATATTTTCTATCTTCATCTCTCCCATCAGCCCACCAAGCTTCATTTTGGTTTTTTGCCGATTGCTAAGTCTTATTAGCTCTTGATAGTAAAGCTCTTTTTTTACAGCTTCTCCTTTGATTTCATATGGGTATTTTTGCAACTCTTTGCTAGTCAATCTTAACTTTCTATGATAAATGGAGTTTATAATATCTTTCAAACTCAAACTATCATCTCTAATAAATCTATTGTTTCTCTTTATCCTAAGTGGTGTTTTAAATTTTATTAATATATTTGGATGATACTTTGTAGGTTTAAACTCTTTGATAAAATCTTTTGGAAGCCTTATATTGTCATCTTCTATGCAACTTTTGCCATTTATAAACATATTAAAATTTTCATATTTTTTTCTATCTTTTCCAAGACCATATTTAGTTAGCATCAAATTAAAAGCCGATACGATATATGGAAGTTTTTCACAGACATCATCAAAAAGATAAAAGCTAAAATCATACAACTCTTTTCCAAGCTCAAAATCAAAACGATACTTTCTATACACACTCTTTGCCTCATAAAAATCATAAAATAGGCAATTTGTAGTAGCAAAACATCCATCGCACTTAAAAGATGGGTTTATGCAACTAACTCTTTTTAGTGCATACCCAAAAGCACCTCTAAGTTGAGAACCTATAAAAAATGGTGGCTTTTGCTCGCTTTTAAAAACAATAGATAGTTTAGTGTAAATCATTTTCTTGATACTCTTCGTATGAAATATGTGAAAAATAGCTAATCTTTTCTATTTTATCACCCTTGATAACCTCTTTGGAGTCTCTTAAAGTTGTAGCATAAACAGCTTTAAAACCTCTCTCTTTGCAAAAAGTTACAAGATTGTATGTAGCTCCAAATTCACCTTGAATTAAAATGACATCCCCATCTTCATAATTTTTTAAGATAAACTCTTTTATTGGGAGTAAAAATCTATTGATATCCTCATTTACATCAATATTTGACCACAATTTTTGAAGCTCTTTTGGGAGGTATAAAAAGCTATCAACTTTTAGATTTGTTTTTGCATCTTCTATCTGAGATTGAGTAAGTTTATGTGAAAATATTACAAACATCTTCATTAGCTTCCTTGATTTTTTAAGAAAGTATATAGTTTTATCTTGTCATATTTTGTCCAAAAAGCAAAAAATTTAAAATTTTTACTCATTTTAACCAATCTTAACTTAATAGATGCTTTTTTGAAGAAACTTAAGCTTGAAGTAGTTATAAAGTAGCAATAGAGGTTGTAGATAGATGGAGGATTTAAGATTTATGATTTATAAATATTAGTATTGGCTTTTAAAATTATCAGTATTTTATGGAAGCAAACTTCTATATTTCTGAGATATTTTACTGCTTAAACCGCACAATGAACATTTGTTAATACCATTAAAACACCATACAATATCCAAAATAAATCCCTAATAAGTCTCCTTAAATCTGATTATATAAAAATTGGATTTGGTTGTTAGGGATTAGGATTTTGTGGTGCAATCTTAATATCTTT
>CAJXMB010000104.1 GCA_913056105.1 uncultured Nitratiruptor sp.
CTTTTGATATCTCTTTGTAATATATTTTTATAGTAACTTATTGGAAATTCAGTGCACATTAACATAGAGAGTTGATCATTGTGTCTATTTAGAGGATACTTTTTGATACACTCTTTAGCTTGATTACCTTTTAAGCAAGAGAGTCTATTTTTATAGATTTTTATAATAGAGTTAATCTCTTTGATATTTTCTTCTCTTATTTGTGAGATATCTTTTGAAAAAAGCAAGCTACATAAAAAAATAGCTATTAATAATATTTTCATAACTTTCCTTTTGGAGTTTTTTTATAAAATTATACAAAAAATAGGGGTTTTAATGAAAAAACTAACAATTGTTGATACTTTTGGATTCTTTTTTAGAAACTACTATGCTCTTCCTCCGTTAAAAAGCAAAGATGGTTTTCCAACTGGACTTTTAACTGGATTTATAAATTTTATATTCAATCTAACAAAAGATAGTAACGATTATATACTTTTTGCTTTAGATAGTGAGGGACCATCTTTTAGACAAGAGATTGATAAGGAGTATAAAGCAAATAGACCTGAGCCTCCAAAAGAGCTTTTAGCTCAGCTTCCTGTAGCAATTGATTGGATAAAAAAGATGGGCTTTAAGCAGATAAGTATGCCAAAGTATGAAGCTGATGATATTATAGCCTCAATGGTTAAATGTCTAAAAGATAAAAATATCAAGATTCAAATAGTAAGTCATGATAAAGATTTATATCAACTTATAGATGATAAAAAAGTTGTTTTGTATAATCCTGTAAAAAAAGAGGAAATTGATGAAACAAAAGCAAAAAAGAAGTTTGGAGTAGAGCCAAAATATATAAAAGACTATTTAGCTCTTGTAGGAGATAGTGCTGATAATATTCCTGGAGTTAGAGGCATAGGGCCAAAAGGTGCAGCAAAACTGATAAATGAGTTTGGCTTGCTTGAAAATATCTATAAAAATATTGAAAAAGTAAAGCCAGAGAGGATTAAAAAACTCTTGCTTGAGCAAAAAGAGAGTGCATTTTTGAGTAAAAAATTGGCCACATTAAAAGATGATCTTTTTAAGAATTGCAATATAGAAGAATTTAAACTACCAAATTTAAATCCAATTTTAAAAATTGCAAATGAGCTTATAAGGTATGATATAAAATCTATTTTAAATAGATTAAAACAAAATCCTCTTATAGAAAAAGAAAGCAAAAGAATTGAGTTTGAAGCAATTTTAATTGATAATAAAAAAGAGTTAATGAGTGTGATTGAGAGTATTCCAGATGAAGCCATAGTAGCAATTGATACTGAAACTAACTCTCTTGATACAAAAGTTGCAAATTTGGTTGGATTTAGTTTTTGCTTTGATGAGACAAAGGCTTATTATGTGCCAGTTGGACATAAATATTTAGGAGTTGGCAATCAAGTTAGTAAAGAGGATGCATTAGAGGCAATAAAAAAGCTTTTGTCTAAAAAGTTTATAGGCCATAATCTAAAGTTTGACTTGTCACTTCTATATTATCATGGAATTAAAGAGAAAACCCCTTTTGCAGATACAATGATTTTAGCTTGGCTAGTTGATCCTGAAAGCTCAGTTAGTCTTGATAGTTTAGCCAAAAGATATTTTTCTCATTCAATGATAGCCTATAAAGATACAGTCAAAAAAGGTGAAAACTTCTCTTTGGTCAATATAGATGAGGCAACAAAATATGCTGCTGAAGATGCTTTTATGGCCTATAAACTATATTTTAAACTTTTAGATGAGTTGCAAAACAAAAATTGTAGCTATCTGCTTGATGAAGCCAAAGAGGTAGAGTTTCCATTTATAAACACACTTATTGATATGGAAAAAAATGGAATAAAAATTGATATAGATTTTTTTACAAAACTTTTAGAAAAGACAGATAGAAGACTAAATGAGTTAACAAATAGGATTTATGAGTTAGCAGGAGGTGAGTTTAATATCAACTCAACTAAACAGTTAGGTTATATTCTTTTTGAAAAACTAAAACTTCCAACTGTTAAAAAGACAAAAACTGGTTATAGCACAAATGAGATGGTTTTAAATACTCTAAAAGATAAGCATGAGATTATCAAAGAGATTTTAGAATATAGAGAGCTTTTTAAACTAAAATCTACATACATAGACCCACTCTTAAAACTTGCCAAAAAAGATCCAAACCAAAGAATTTATACATCTTTTATCCAAACAGGAACAGCTACTGGAAGACTTAGTTCAAAAAATCCAAATCTCCAAAATATCCCTGTTAAAACTGAGGTTGGAAGAGAAATAAGATATGGATTTGTAGCCAAAGAGGGTTGTGTTTTAATTGGACTTGATTACTCTCAGATTGAGCTTAGACTTTTAGCTCATTTTAGCAAAGACCCCTCTTTGGTTGAAGCGTTTTTAGAAGATGAAGATATCCATCTTGAAACTGCAAAAAAACTTTTTAAAGAGGATGCAAAGAAAAAAAGAAATATAGCAAAGAGTATAAATTTTGGACTAATTTATGGTATGGGTAGTAGAAAACTTGCTCAAACTTTAGGTATTAGCACAAAAGAGGCTAAAAATATAATAGATAGCTATTTTGCATCATTTCCAACTGTTAAAGATTTTTTAGCTTCGATAGAAAATTTTGCTAGAGATAATGGCTATGTAGAGACACTTTTAAAAAGAAGAAGATATTTTGATTTTAATCACGCAAGTCCTGTTCAAATAGCAGCATACTTAAGAGAGGCAACAAATACAGTTTTTCAAGGAAGTGCAGCAGATTTGATAAAGCTCTCTATGAATAAGATAAAAAAAGAGATTTATGATAGAAACTATCCTGCGAAAATGATCTTACAAATCCATGATGAGTTGATATTTGAAGTAAAAGAGAGTGAAGCTAAGGCTATTGGAGATAGATTTAAAGATATTATGGAAAATATATATAAATTAAATGTTCCACTAAAATGTAGTCTATCTATATCAAAAAGATGGGGAGAGTTAAAATAGCTCTTTTTATCTTAAAATTGGTAGTTAAATGAAAAATGTCTCAA
>CAJXMB010000105.1 GCA_913056105.1 uncultured Nitratiruptor sp.
TCTACACAAAAGCTTTAAAAGCTATGAATGTATATAATTATTAGAGGTGCCCATATAAATTATCTATATTGGAGAAAATATGAGAAACACTGTTTTAGAAGAAAATAACATAAAAATTTATGAATCTAAAGAGTTTGGAAAAATTTTGAATTTAGAAAATAAAGATATATTTTGTCAAAAGTATGAGTTTATATATAGTGAGATGATGGCACATGTTCCTATATGTACTCACAAAGAGCCAAAAAGAGTTTTGATTTTAAGTTCAAGCTATATTGGAGTTGCAAGAGAGGTTTTAAGACATAAAGAGATTAATTTAGATTTAATAGAAAAAGATGAAAAATTAATAGATATTTTCAAACAGTACTTTCCAAATATCTGCGATTTTAGTGATGAAAGATTAAATATTGTAATAGATGATGAAAAAGAGTTTGTAAGTGATGCAAAAGAGAAAACTTATGATATTGTTTTAGTAAATAAAAAGAGTGTTGATAAAACTTTTTATGCACATATAAGTAGAATATTAAAAGATGATGGTCTTGTAGTAGCAGTTGGAAGTAGTTGGCAAAAAGATTTTTCCTCAAATAAAGAGATAATGAAAGTTTTAGGAGAGTCTTTTAAAATTGTTATGCCATATAGGTTTGAAAACTATCTAAATTGCAACTATAATCTTTTCCTTGGAAGTAAATTTTATCATCCAACAGCTGATATTATATTACAAAGAGCTGATTTAATTGATGATTTAAAATATTATAACTCTGATATTCATAAAGCCTCTTTTACTCTTCCAGAGTATATCAAAAAAGAGTTAGGTAGTCTTTATAAATGGTAAAACCATCCTTCGATATGACAGCGAAGCTGTCTACTCAGGAACCATCCTTCGGTACACTTCACGCTCAAGAACCTTTTAAATACGCCATAGCTTTAACTGGTGGCATTGCCACTGGTAAAAGCACAGTTTGTAATATCTTAAAACTCTATGGATTTTCCATCATTGATGCAGACAAAATTGCACATAAAGTTTTAGAAGAGCAAAAAGAGAGTATCTCTAAAATTTTTGGAAAAGAGTATATAAAAGATAATAAAGTTGATAGAAAAAAGTTAGCAAAACTTATTTTTAGTAATAAAGAGGCTAAAAATAGTTTAGAAAAACTACTTCATCCTTTGATAAAAGAAAGAATCACAAAAGAGTCTCTTAAATTAGAAAAATACAAAGTCCCCTATATCATAGATATTCCTCTCTTTTTTGAGACAAAAAACTATCCTATTAAAAGGGTTGTGGTTGTATATGCGCCAAAAGTGATTCAATTAAAAAGATTGATAAAAAGAGAAGGTTTAGATGAGGTAGAGGCAAAAAAGAGGATTAGCTCTCAAATGGATATAGAAGAGAAGAAAAAATTAGCTACTTTTATAATAGATAACTCTAAAGATTTAAAACATCTACAAAAAGAGATAGAAAAATTTATCCAAAAGGTAGAAAATGAATATAGCAAAATATAGCGCAAGTGGTAACGATTTTGCCATCTTTCACACATTTGTTGAAAAAGATAGAAGCAGTTTGGCTAAAAAAATTTGTGATAGATTTAGAGGAATTGGAGCAGATGGGCTTATAGTTTTGTTACCATTTGAAGGGATTGATTTTAAATGGCAATTTTATAACTCTGATGGAAGTGAAGCTTCAATGTGTGGAAATGGAAGCAGAGCTGCAGCTCATTATGCCTTCAGTTATGGGCTTGCACCATCTAAAATGGCATTTTTAACAGGAGCAGGAGTAATTAATGCAACTGTTGAAAAAGATATAGTAGAGAGTGAATTGACTGATCCTATAATAAAAGAAAAAAGTATTAGTGAATTTGGAAAAAATTGGTGGCTAATTGATACTGGAGTTCCACACTTGATTGCATTTAGTGATAATTTAGATGAATTTAGTATAGATGAAGCAAGAAAACTTAGAAAAATATATAATGCAAATGTAAATTTAGCTAAAATTAAAGATAATAAAATCTATATAAGAACATATGAAAGAGGCGTTGAAGATGAAACTTTAGCTTGTGGAACAGGCATGGCAGCAGCTTTTTATAGAGCTTTTTTAGAAAAAAAGGTCTTAGATGAAGTAAAAGTCTATCCAAAAAGCAAAGAGGAGTTGGTTCTAAGTTACAAAAAAGACTCTCTATTTTTAAAAGGAAGAGTAAAAAAAGTTTTTGAAACTTTTATAGAAGGAGTAGATTGAAAAAAGTAGTTTTAGGACTAAGTGGATTTTTATTGGCAATATCTATAAATGCAGCAAAACTAAATTCAATTCCAAAGTGGTACTACAATATCAAAAACATATCAAAGCAAAAAGAGGCATTTTTTAAAATCTTAAAACCTTTGATAATCAAAGAGAACCTAAAGATAAAAAGAGAAAGAGAATTTGTAAAAGAGTTTTTTGAAACATTCTATAAAGAGCCGATATTAGATAATTTTAGACTAAAAAAAATCATAATGCTTGCAAAAAAGTATAAAATAAAAAATATATTTAACAAAAATGAGTATTTAAAAAAGATTGATACAATTCCTATATCTTTAGTATTAGCTCAAGCAGCATTAGAGAGTGGGTGGGGTAAGAGTAGATTTGCAAAAGAGGCAAATAATCTTTTTGGAGAGTGGACTTTTGGAAAAAGAGGAATAATCCCTAAAGATAGAGATGAAGGAAAAAATCATAAGATAAAAGTTTTCAGCTCCATATCAGACTCCATCGCATCATATATGTTAAATCTAAATAGACATCCTGCATACAAAGAGTTTAGATTGGCAAGATTTAGGGCTAAAAGAAAAGGAGAGCCTTTTGATGGATTAAAAGCTGCTAAGACAATGCAAAGATACTCTCAACTTGGAGAAAAATATAATAGACTCTTAATATCAATTATCAAAAAGAATAGATCAATGCTTTTAAAAAAGACTATAGGGCAACTCTAACAATCATATACATATCATAGAAGGCAAAGTTAGGGTAAGATTTGCTAAAAGATTTTTGCA
>CAJXMB010000106.1 GCA_913056105.1 uncultured Nitratiruptor sp.
ATATTTTCTTGACTTAGCTTTGGCTAAGCCTTTAAAAATCTTTTAGCAAATCTTAACATAACTTTGTCTTCTATGATATGTATATAATTATTAGAGGTACCCTAAATATGGAGGATAAAATGAAAAAGTGCAAAACTTTAGAAGAAGTAAGAAAAGAAGTTGATAAAATAGATGAAGAATTGGTGAAACTGATAGCAAAAAGAAGTAAATATGTAAAACAGGCTGCAAAATTTAAAGAGAGTGTTGAAGAGATAAAAAGTGATGAAAGAATAGATGATGTTTTAAACCATGTTAGACATCTTGCAGCTACATTAGGTATCTCTCCAAATTTAGTTGCAGATATTTTTAAAATTTTGATTGATAAAATGGTAGAGATGGAGATAGAAGAGTTTAAACATGGGGGTGTCTATTAACTCTATTTTTTATCGCTCCTATCTCCTTCTACAAAAAGTTGTATCTCTACCCTACTGTTTCTTCTTTGAAGCATTGGATGTTTCCATTTGTATAGTGGTTTGCTATCTCCATATCCAGAAATTGATAGGAGACTCGGATCAACTCCTTTATATATCAAATAGTTAGCTACAGAAGATGCTCTTTTTAAAGACAGATCCCATAAATCTTTTATATTTGATGGCATTACATCTTTATCCAATTGACTACAATAACCATTGATTTTTATTTTTGCTTTTGTCTTTTTTATATCATCTTCAATTTTTATAATAGTTTTAGAAACTTCATCTAAAGCTTTTTTTGCCTTTGATGTTAAATTATATGAACCTGGCTCAAACAGCACATCGTTAAATAGTCTTAAAATCACATAATCTTTTGTAGCAACAATTTGATAAGCTGATATTGGTAGTAGTCTTTTTATTCTTTTTTTAATTTTTTTCACAACATCAGTGCTAAAAGGAACAATAGGAGGAACTATTGAAACCTGTTCAGGAGCAAATTTAACATTCTCTCCTTGAAAATATGATAAAAATTTCATAGCTTTTGTAATATCAACTGTGCTCATTGCATACAGAAGAATAAAAAAAGTTAAAAGCAAAGACATTAAATCACTAAAACTAACCAACCATCCTGGTATGCTTTTACACTCCTCCTTTTTTTTTCTAGCCATATCTTTCCTTTAAACTGATAGATCCAAAACAAACTCGATTCTTCTATTTTTAGCTCTATTTTTAGGAGTATCATTTGGTGCTATAGGTTCAAACTCTCCCCTACCCTCAGCAGATAGTTTTTTTGGATTATATCCACACTTTACAAAAAGCCTTAAAATATAAATAGCTCTTGCAGCAGAAAGTTCTAAATTATTTCTAAATTCACTGCTTTTTATTGGAAGATTATCAGTGTGTCCAACAATTTTTAGAGGAAGTTCAGTCTCTTTTAATTTTTCACAAAGTTTCATTATATATGGAATAGTCTTTTTATATGGAACCGCACTTCCTAAAGGATACATATTATTGTTGTAAAGTCTAAGTGTTATAGTACTTCCATGTGAAATAACTTCAGCTTCTATTCCATTCTTTTTAAGCATATCTTTTACTTCATTTAATTTTTTTCTAACCTCTCTAATCTTTTTTATTTTTGGATACATAGGAAAATTTAGTTCGACATTTTTGCCTTTGATAATTTTTTTTTCACTTTTTAATGTTCTACCACCAAAAGCCTCTGTGATTCCTCTGATTGATTGTTGAAATTTTTCTAAAGAGATTGAACTCATTGAGTATAGAAGGATAAAAAATGTCAAAAGAAGAGACATTAAGTCTCCAAAACTCACAAGCCATCCTGGTATACTTTTACACTCATCTTTCTTTTTTCTAGCCATAACTATTCACCAGCTTCTACTCCAAAAAGAGCTGATAATTTTTGTTGAAGAGAGTTTGGATTTAGTCCTTTTTCTATAGCTTTTGCAGCAATAAGATATGACTCTTTATACATCAACTCTAAATCTTTATAATATTTTAATTTTTTTACAATAGGAATACATAAAACATTTGCCAAAACAGCTCCATATAGAGTTGTAATCATTGCAACAGCCATACCAGGACCCAATGCAGATGGATCAGATAGATTTTGTAGCATCTGAATCAATCCAATAAGTGTTCCAATCATTCCAAGTGCAGGGAAAAGCTCACCCAATGCATCCCAAACATTTGCTTCAGTAGATAATTTTTGATCTATTTGGGCTAAAGCATTTTCTACATTACTTTCAATCTCTTCAATATCTTGCCCATCTATGAGCATTCTCATAATGTCACCCAATATTTTATCTTTTTCATAATATTTATCTATCTCAGCTTCTAAAGATAAAACCCCCTCTTTTCTTGCTTTTTTCATAGTTTCAACCAAAAAAGTGATAGTCTCATTTGGATCAGGAGTCGTTGGTTTAAAAACCTTTTTTATTGCTTTTATCCCATTTATAAAATCTTTCATAGGAAAACTTGCAAGAGCTGCAGCCATACCCCCGCCCACAACAATTAGCAAAGATGGTGCATTCACAAATGCCATTGGACTTCCACCAATAACAATAGAGATTATTATTAAAAGCCATGCACCACCTATTCCAATCAAAGTAGCTATATCCATCTATTATCCTATTTTATAAATTTTAGGGTACCTTTAATAATTATTGTTTTATTATCGGTATTTTTAATATATTTTTAATTTCTTCAAAATTGTTAGAAATATCCTTAATGCTATATCTTTGATTCTCTTTCTGCAATTTCTCTACAAACAATGCAATATTTAGCATGAGGTTTTACCTTGAGCCTTAACCTTTTTATAGGCTCACCGCACATTTCACAAATACCATAAGTTCCATTTTCAATTCTTTTTAGAGCTTTATCTATCTCTTTTAACTCTTTTAATTGACTATTACTAATTGCACTATCTATTAAACTATTTGTTGCCAAAGATACAAAATCTGCATCATCACTAATATCTACACTTTTTAGATCTTCTAATTCTAAAATTTGCTCTTTAATATTTTTTTCAATCTTCTTTTTTC
>CAJXMB010000107.1 GCA_913056105.1 uncultured Nitratiruptor sp.
GAAATATCTTTCCCTTAAGTAAAAGAGGATTATGTAAACGCAACTCTCTGACAATATCATCAGTGACATTATCTGTACTCGTTGCAGTAAACGCAGCAACTGTTGTGTAGGGAAAATGCTCTTTGAGATTGCCCAAAGCACGATAATCATCACGAAATTCATGCCCCCACTGCGAGATACAGTGCGCTTCATCGATGACAAAAAAGTTTATGTTTAAGTTATGTAAAAAGTCTAAAGTCTTACCATTATTCAGACGCTCTGGTGAGAGATATAAAAACTTTAAGTCACCATTAACAGCAGCATACATAATATCATCAACTTCATCATAACTCTGAGCAGAACTTAGCATCTGTGCATTGATTTTTTGTGCTTGGAGGGCTGCTACTTGGTCTTGCATAAGAGCGATAAGAGGAGAGATTACAATCGTTATACCATCCATCATCATCGTAGGAAGTTGAAAAACAAGACTTTTGCCACCACCTGTTGGCAGAATCATAAGCAAATCTTGGTTATTTAAGATAGCATCAACACCCTCTTCTTGAAGGTCACGAAAGCTATTGTGTCCAAAAATATCTTTGAGGATTTTATTTTTAATTTGTACTTTCCTATTACTTTTTTGAAATTGTATCTAAATAAAATTATGAGCTTATATAAATCACAAGAACTGTTTGTTATAATGCGGTTTAATGGAGTCTAATGATGCATGCTGATTATTTTTCAAACCTTGTTGAAGAGATTATAAAAAGATCAAACAAAACTCTTATAGGCATATTTTTTTCTTTTTCTCTATGATTATTCCCCAGCTTATTTTTATGGCAACTTTTGGAGAAAATGCACATATAGCTATTTTACTCATGTCCATCATCTATATCTCTTATATATTTTATTTCTCCAAAGAGACAAATGCAAACCTGATTCAAAACATAAAAGACACCATTGAATTAGCCAATCACAAAGAATTTTTAGAAAATGAGGTCAACGAGAGAGTTAGAGATATTATAGACTTAACTGATGAAATACAGATTACACAAAGAGAAGTGGTTCTCACTATGGGAGCTATCGGGGAGAGTCGTTCAAAAGAGACAGCAAATCATGTCAAACGTGTTGCAGAATACTCAAAATTACTTGCGCTAGCTTATGGACTTACAGAAGAAGATGCCGAGTTGCTAAAACAAGCTTCTCCTATGCATGATATCGGTAAAGTTGCCATACCTGATACTATTTTAAATAAACCGGGAAAATTAACCCCTCAAGAGAAAGTCATTATGAATACACATGCAGAGCTTTGATATGAAATGCTCAAACACTCTAAACGCCCTCTTCTTAACATTGCAGCCTCTGTTGCTTATGGACATCATGAAAAATGGGATGGTACGGGTTACCCAAATGCTTATAAAGAAGAAGAGATTAGTATTTATGCTCGTATTACTGCTGTTGCCGATGTCTTTGATGCTCTAGGAAGTGATAGATGTTACAAGAAAGCTTGGAAACTGCAAGACATTTTAAACTATTTTAAAGAAGAGAGAGGTAAACATTTTGAACCAAGACTTGTTGACATCCTCTTTTTACATATAAACAAGTTTCTCACTATTAAAAAGCAGTTTGCTGATACTTTTAACGAATCATAAAACTAATTCGTTACGGTTATTCACAACAACTCTTCCTGTTTCAATTGCTTCTGCAGTATGTAAGAACACTTTTCCAAAGTTACCCTCAAAGTCTTCTAAAAAGTAGGTGTGACCTTTTGGTAATCGGTTATAACACTGCCTGATTCATCTTTATGGAGTGTTTCATTTACCACATCTACTGCAACAAGAAAAATATTTCTAAAGACTTTTGGAAAAACTTTTGGAAAGACATCATACTTTAGTTTTATAAGAGTTTCACGTAAAACTCTGTTTCCCATAGAGTGTGCTAAAACATTAATCCGTATATTACAATCAAGTGTTGCCTGCGCATGTGCGATAAACTTTTGAAAAGCTCTAAGCATTGCAAAAGAACTCGCATCCGCACTCGGTTGATCGTCAATATAGTTTGTTAATGTCGTTCCCTTGTTTGTACAAGGCCAAATAATAGGAATCACCAAAACTTTTTTATCCACTAAATAAGAATCATACATGGATTGTAAAGCTTCTCCACGAGGAAAAATATGTTTTTTTGGGTAGTTATTAAAACCATGAATGTAGAGTAAAATATCTGTATAGTCACTATTTTTTATCTCATCAAAGAAGACTTTACTCCCTATTTCATAAAGCTTTTTATCCTCTTTTTTACAAAAATATATAAAATTTCCTTAAAAAATCGAGTTCATAGCATCTACTTCATCCCAAGATAGTGAGTCCATATTTTTTTGATGTGCTATGATATGAGAAACATAACGAGCAAACATATCTGTCTCAACATTGACTTGAGTTCCCTTTTTATAAGTTTTAAAAAGTGTCTCTTTCATCGTATGAGGAATGATTGTGAGTCTGAATGTAGTTGCGTTTACATCATTCACAGTTAAACTTACCCCATCGATTGTGATAGAACCTTTAGGCACTATAAAAGGAATGTGCTCTTTATCTACACTTATAAAAATATCATAGGAGTTGCCATTGTTTTTGATGTTTTCAATCGTCCCTATGCAATCCACATGACCCTGAACAACATGCCCTTCAAACCTATCACCCATAGCCATAGCAGGTTCTATATGCACTTCATTTTTATAGTTTTGCATAGCCAAAACTTTTTGACTCTCAGGAGAAAGCTCCACACTAAAACCATCGCTACTTACCTGAGTGACTGTTAAACAAGCACCATTTATAGCTATACTGTCGCCAATGTTAGCTTTATATTTTGCTCGAACACTTAAAGTACTTCCTGCAAAACTTTTAACAGTAGCAATCTCTCGTATGAGTCCTGTAAACATTTTTACTCTTTTCTTTTATTGAGATTATATCTAAAGTTAGATAT
>CAJXMB010000108.1 GCA_913056105.1 uncultured Nitratiruptor sp.
GTCTACACAAAAGCTTTAAAAGCTATGAATGTATATAATTGTTAGAGGTGCCCTTTAATTTTTTTGATTATATTTGTAGTGCTTTTTCCCTCAACAAAATCTATAAGTCTTACCTCTTTTGCAATATCGCTTCCAACGACCTCTTTTCCTCTGTAATCTCCACCTTTTACTAAAATATCAGGCTTTACTATCTTTATAAGCTCATATGGAGTATCTTCGTTAAATATAACCACATAATCAACCGCTTCTAAAGAGGCTAAAAGATAGGCTCTATCAAATTGAGTGTTAATAGGCCTACTATCTCCTTTTAATCTTTTTACACTCTCATCAGAGTTTAACCCAACTATTAAAACATCTCCAAGCTTTTTTGCCTCTTCAAGATATTTAACATGCCCAATATGTAGTATATCAAAACACCCATTTGTAAAGACTATCTTTTTGTTTTTACTTTTTAAACTTTCTACTACTTTTTTAATCTCTTCAAAAGTTTTTATATGCTCTTCGGAGCTACTTTTATGCAAAGAGCTCTCATACTCCTCTATCTCTTCAAGTGAAGCAGTAGCTGCTCCAACCTTTCCAACTACAACTCCAGCAGCTAAATTTGCAAAATGGGCTGCCTCTTTTAAACTTTTGCCACTTGCTACCCCAAATCCAAGAGCAGCCAAAACTGTATCCCCTGCTCCAGTTACATCAAAAACCTCTTTAGCAACTGTTGGAATCTTTACCATCTCATCTTCAAATATTGCCATACCATCTTGAGATAGAGTTACAATAACACTTTTTAGATTTAAATCTTCTTTTAATTTAAATCCAGCCTTTTTTAGACTCTCATCATCTTTTATCTCAATATTTGATGCAATTTGAGCCTCTTTTTTGTTTGGAGTTATCAAAGTAGCATTTTTATATTTTGAATAATCTTTTCCTTTTGGGTCAACAAAAATTGGAACTTTTGATAAAGAGATAATCTTTTGAGTTAGAGTTGAAGTTAAAACTCCTTTTGCATAATCAGATAGCAATACAATATCAAATCTATCTATATTTTTTTTAAAAATCTCTATAAGTTTCTCTTCGCTCTCTTTAGAGATATCCTCTTTACTCTCTTTATCAAACCTAACAATTTGCTGATTTGATGAGATTACTCTACTCTTTTTGCTTGTCTTTCTATTTTTCTCTTTAATTAAAGCTAATATATTTATACCTCTTTGATTAAGTCTATCTTCAAGCCATCTTCCATTCTCATCATCTCCAACAACACTAAGCACACTCACATCAGCCCCAAAAGCTTTTAAGTTATTTAATACATTCCCAGCTCCACCAAGTAAAAACTCCTCTTTTTTTACATCCACTACCAAAACAGGAGCTTCAGGAGATACTCTATTGCTATCTCCAAAAAGGTAGTGGTCTATCATCAAATCACCTATTACTAAAATCTTTGGCTTTGAATTTTTTAATATATTCATCAAAAAATCTCTTCTTTAAAAATCTTTTTTATATAATCTATATCAGCTTTTATACCCTCTTCCAAAGAGTATCTTGGCTCATAATCTAAAAACTCTTTTGTTGAGCTAATATCAGCTTGAGTAAAGAATTGATACTGCTTTTCATATGGATTTGGGATATATTCGCACTCTAAGTTTGTATCTAACTCTTTTTGTAAAATATCAACAATATCTTGAAAACTTCTTGCAACTCCAGTTCCAACATTATAGACTCCACTTTTTTTAGGACTGCAAGCTTTGATATTTGCTTGGATAACATCTTCAACAAATATAAAATCTCTTTTTATCTTATCACTTCCAACGAAAAGTCTAGGTTTTTTACCACTTAAGATTTGCAAACCAAACTGCAAAACCATTGATGAAGTTTTGTTTTTAAAATATTCTCTTGGTCCATATACATTAAAATATCTAAGACCAACTATTGAGATATCATACTTTTTCATATACTCATATGCTAAATTATCCATCATCAATTTACTAAATCCATATACATTTACAGGTGCTTCTATGCTAACTTTGTGAGGTGCAGGAAGTTTTCCATAAACTGCTCCACTTGAGGCATAAACTACATTTGCCCTCATAAAAAGAGCCATATCCAAAATATCTTTAAAAGCATTTACATTTGTATCAATTACTATTTTTTGGTCACTTACAGTTGTATCACTAATGGCTGCTTGATGAAATATATAATCAAATTTAAAATCCTCAAGCCTTTTTAAATCATCTTTATTTGTTATATCACCACTGATTACTTCACCTTTGAAACCAACTAAATTTTTAAAGTGTCCAAAGCTTTTTAGATTGCCATTTGAAAATTTCTCTTCGCTTCTAAACTTATCGAAAACAACTACTTTAGAATTTGGAAAATTTTCTTGAAAATAAAAGGCTAAATTGCTCCCTATAAATCCAGCTCCACCAGTAATTAAAATGGTTTTATTGTTAAAGTCAATATCACTATATCTCATCACTCTTCCTTATAATTGAAATTGTATCTAAAATAGATTTTACTACATATTTTGCTTTTGAAGGTCTGTTTCCAATTAAGATAGTCTTTTTTATGCCAGCATTTAAACCAGCCTCTATATCACTCTCCTTATCCCCAATAAGCCAAGAGTTTTTCAAATCTAAATTAAACTCTTTTTTAGCATCTAAAATCATCTTTGGATTTGGTTTTCTACATTCGCACTTGTCTTCTGGTTTATGAGGACAAAAATATACCTTTTTTATAAAGATACTGTCTTTTTTTAACTCATTTAACATCCAATTAGTTAGTTTTTCAAAATCTTCTTTTGTATAGTAACCTCTGCCTATTCCAGACTGATTTGTAATAATTATAAGAGTATACCCAGCATCTAAAAAATGTTTTAAAGCCTCTTTTGCTCCTTTTATAAACTCAAAATCCTCTATCTTATGGACATAGTTTTTATCTATATT
>CAJXMB010000109.1 GCA_913056105.1 uncultured Nitratiruptor sp.
AGCATACCATCTCAAAATCGATGTTTATATCAACTCCAAATTTTTCATTTGGTCACATGACTCCATTGGGATTAGCTTTGGCTTTTATAATTGGATTGGCTCTTTTGTATTTCTTAGTAAGACTATTTGCTAATAATACAACGAGAATTACACCAACATGGGCTTGTGGACAGACAAAAGCAAGTGTGACTAACCAATATAGTGCGAGTGGTTTTTCGCAACCAATACGAAAAATTTTTGCATTTTTTTATAATCCAAGAGAGAATGTTTACAAAGTAGAGCAAAAGCCCAATTACTTTTTTCCTAAAAAAGATTATAAGGCAACTACAACAGATGGGGTAGCTTCCTTTTACCAACTTGTCGGGAAGGTAGTTATAAAAAGCAGTGATTATCTGCTTGGAAAAATTGAAAATGGGTCTATTCATATCTATTTGTTATATATCTTTTTAACTTCTATTATACTTTTAACATATGCAATACAAGGAGGGTTTTAAATGCTAGATATTTCCATTCCATTGTTACAATTTATCTCTATTATTATGATTGCACCGCTACTTAATGGAATCATGCAAAAGGTAAAATCTTTGCTTCGTAGTTCGCGTGGTCCATCTGTTTTTCAGCCTTATTATAACATCATAAAACTTTTTCAAAAAGAGGTTGTACTCTCACGAGATGCTTCATATATTTCTATTATTTCTCCTTACATCGTAGCGATTGTGCCCATCATTGTCGCTGGATTCTTTCCTGTATTTAATAGCCATACTCTCTTTTCATTTAGTGGAGACATCATCGCTTTAGTTTATACACTAGCACTTGGTACTTTTTTCTTAGCTCTTTATGGATTTGATCAGGCATCAAGTTTTGGAGGCCTTGGTTCAAGTCGCGAGATGACAGTTTCATCTTTGGCTGAGCCTGCATTTATTATGATTATTTTTACTTTTGCTTTGCAAAGTAATTCGACAAATATCAGTAGAATTTTTGAACTTATGCATGGAGATATCTTTTTTCAATCTCCGGTATCTTCGATATTAGCACTTATGGCTCTATACTTTGTCACGCTTGCGGAAGCCGGAAGAATCCCAATAGATAATCCAGAAACGCATCTTGAGCTTACAATGACTCATGAAGCTATGATTTTGGATGCATCCGGTAGAAGTTTGGCTCTTTTAGAGATAGGTTCTTTTGTAAAAACAGCAATATTTTTGACACTATTTTCAAATATTTTTATGCCTTTAGGGTTTTATGAGGCAAGTTCGTTTTTGGCAATTTTTCTTGGTATTGGAATTTATATAAGTAAAATGATTATATTAGCGGTTATTGTTAGTGTTGGTGAAATCAGTATAGCAAAACTAAGGTATTTTAGAATACCGGATGCTATGATGTTTGGCTTTGTTTTAGCCTTAATTTCTATGATTATATATAGACTATAAGGAAGTTAAGTATGTTTTCAGATTTTATTGAACTCGTTGGTGCATTTGTTTTAGTTTTAACTATTTTACAAGTAACAAGTGACAGACTCTATTTTTCCGTCAGAATTTATGCAATTCAGTCGATTTTTGTAGCATTGTCAATTTTAAGTATAGGGATTTATAGTGGTTCTGCTGATTTATATGTGAGCTCTTTTTTGACACTTGTTATAAAAAGTTTTGTGATTCCTTTAGCACTTTTTAAAACTATAGAAGAGATGCAAATTCAAAGAGAGATAAAAGCATATATCAATATAACAAACTCATTAATAATCATATCGGCACTTATTATTATCTCCTTTATCATGACGCGTTATATAGATTTAGGCGGAGCAGTGATTTCTAAAAAGATTTTCCCTATTTCGCTTTCTATCATATTTATTGGTGCTTTTATAATGGTTTCGAGAAAAAAACCGATTACACAACTTTTAGGTTTTTTGACTTTAGAAAACGGCATCATGTTAGTCGCAACATCAGTGACATATGGTATGCCTCTTATAGTTGAAATAGGTATATTTTTTGATGTAATTGTAGGAGCTACTATGGCCTCGCTAATCATACATCATATCAATGAAACAGTTGATGACATAGATGAAACAAGCGTTGAAAAGTTTGAGGAGTAAAATTTGATATATATTTTAGCATTAGAGTTAATTTGGGTAGCTGTTTTAAACTTTTTACCACTCAAAATCATTTACAAAACACAAGTTATAATCAGTGGTATTTTACTTATTATGTCATTTGGTTTGGTACCTAAAGTTCTTGAAAAGAAAATCTTTTTTGAATTTCAAAATTATTTGTTTGTGGATTCTTTAAATATTATTGTTATAGTGGCACTTTTTTTTCTTGTATTCTGTGTGGCAATATACTCTATTGGTTATATGCAAAAAGAGCAACTTCATGGATTAGATAGTAAAAGAGTAAAAGTTTTTTATTTTTGGATGAATCTGTTTATATTTTGTATGAGCGTTGTCCTCTTTTCAAATAATTTTGGAATTGTATGGATTGCCATCGAAGGTACAACGCTTTCAACAACATTTCTTATAGGTTTTTATAATACAAAAGAATCCGTAAAAGCTTCATGGCAGTATATTATTATTTGCTCCTTTGGTATCGCTTTGGGGCTTTTTGGTATCGTTACACTTTATTTTACAACTTATAGCCTCCTTGGCGAGGGAATGCTGTCACTCAATTGGACTAATATTATACAAGTAGCCCATGCATTAAATCCTGCACTTTTAAAAATCGCTTTTGTATTCTTTTTAGTAGGTTTTGGAACAAAAGCTGGCCTTGCACCTATGCACTCTTGGTTGCCAGATGCTCACTCACAATCACCAACTCCTATCAGTG
>CAJXMB010000110.1 GCA_913056105.1 uncultured Nitratiruptor sp.
AACCATGGACTAAAATGCATTATCTCAATTTTATCTTTATTTTCTTCTATTATTTCATTTTCTATAAGATTCATCAAAGAGCTCTTACCACTTCCCCACTCTCCCTCAATTGATAGTATTAGAGTTTGATTTTGATTATATTTTAAAATTCCTTCTGCAATTTTTTTAGCAAATGGTTCAAAATTTAATTTATCTTCTTTTTCATCTTGGATTGGACAATCAAAATATTTAACCATTTTTTCTCCTATTATATTTTTACATAAATAACAAAAATGGTGTCAATTTAATTTATAAAGAATTGACACCAATATGCAAAATTACTCTCTAATCTGTCCATCTCCATAAATCTTATACTTATAAGTAGTCAAATCATTTATTCCCATAGGTCCACGAGCATGAAGTTTATTGGTGCTTATTCCAACCTCTGCTCCAAATCCAAAGACTCCCCCATCAGTAAATCTTGTAGAGGCATTTACATATACACACGCTGCATCTATGCTATTTAAAAATTTTTGAGCAGTTGTATAGTTTTCGGTAACTATTGCTTCGCTATGTCCTGAGCCATACTTTCTAATATGCTCAATTGCCTCATCAACACCATCAACTACTTTTATAGAGAGAATATTATCAAGATACTCTGTATTAAAATCCTCTTCAGTTGCCTCTTCTATATCTATCACCTCTCTTGTTAAAGCACACCCTTTTAGAGTTGTTAGATGTGGTTTAAAAGCCTCATAAAGTTTTAAAAGCATCTCATCTTTTATCGCATAATCAACCAAAAGTGTCTCCATTGCATTGCAAACTCCTGGTCTTTGAACCTTTGCATTTACTGCTATATCTATAGCCTTTTTAAAATCTGCATCTTTATCTATATATGTATGGCAAAGCCCTTTATCATGTTTTACAACTGGAACTGTTGCATTCTCACTTACGTATCTTATTAGAGCCTCCCCTCCTCTTGGAATGATTAAATCTACATATTTATCCATCTTTATAAGCTTTGATACTCCCTCCCTGCTATAATCTGGAAGAAGTGAGACTATCTCTTTTGGCAAAGAGTTTTTAACTAAAGCCTCTTGCAAAGCTTTAGCTATAGCCTTATTTGAATTTTTAGCCTCTTTTCCCCCTTTTAATATACAAACATTTGAGCTTTTAAAACATAGAGCTGCAGCATCACTTGTAACATTTGGTCTTGACTCATAGATTATTCCTATTACACCAATCGGGATAGATACCTTTTCAATTTTTAGTCCATTATCCAAAACCCAACCATCTAAAACTCTACCAATTGGATCTTTTAAAAGAGCTATCTCTCTTATAGAGTTTGCCATATCATTTACTCTTTTTTCATTTAGTAAGAGTCTATCAATAAGAGCTGAGGATAGATTGTTCTCTTTTGCATAATCTAAATCCATTCTATTTGCTTCTAAAATATCTTTTTGATACTCAAGCAAGGTATCTGCCATATCATTTAAAACTTTTTTCTTTTTATTGCCATCTATTTGTAAAAGAGTGGATGCACTCCTTTTTGCTCTTTGCAAAAACTCTTCCATTGTTCCTCCTTTTTTGTTACATATTTTACTAATAGAATCCTTTTTAGATGATTAAAGCAATATTTTATAAATTTTTAAGCTATAAGAGCAAATAATTTAAAAAACTTATAAAGGTTTAGTATGGAAAAAATCTATGATATCGCAATAATTGGAGCGGGTCCTGCTGGTATAGGAACAGCGATTGAGAGTTATATTTTTGGTATTAAAGATATTTTATTGATAGAAAAGTCAGATAATCACTCAGCAACTATAAGAAATTTTTATAAAGATAACAAAAGAGTTGATAAAGATTGGATGGGTCAAAAGGTTGAATGCGAAGGAAGAATAGTTTTTATGAATGGAACAAAAGAGACAACCCTTGATCTTTTTGATAAGCTTTTAGATAAACATAAAATAGAGACGCACTTTAAAACTGAAGTAGAAAAGATTGATAAGAAAGGTGATATTTTTGAAATTCATACAACAAATAATAAAATCTATAAGGCAAAAAATGTGGTTATAGCTATAGGAAAGATGGGAAAACCAAATAAGCCAGATTATAAAATTCCACCCTCAATAAAACAATTTGTCAATTTCAATCTTGATAAATGCTCAAAAAATGAGAAAATTTTAGTAGTTGGAGGGGGAAACTCTGCTGCAGAATATGCTTACTTTTTAGCTGATAGTAATGATGTAACTTTAAACTATAGAAGAGCAAAATTTACAAGATTAAATCCTCAAAATGAAGAAATTATAGATGAGTATGCAAAAAAAGGTAAATTAAAGCTTAAATTGGGAATAGATATCACATCTTTAGAAAGTGAGCATAAAAAACCAAAAGTAAACTTTACTGATGGCACAAGCGAGGTTTATGATAGAGTGATTTATGCTATTGGAGGAACTACTCCAACAGAATTTCTAAAAAAGTGTGGATTAGATGTAGTTAAAAATAGAGTTGAAGTAGATGAAAATTTTCAAACAAAAACTCCTGGACTTTTTGCAGCAGGAGATATAGTTACTGCAACTGGAGGCTCAATTGCAATCGCACTAAATCATGGATATAAAATTGCCTCATATATTGCAAAACATAAAAAATAGGTTATTTTAACAGATCTTTTAAACTAATATTCGGATCTTTCCCATTTAAAATCTCATATACCTCAAAAGCTATTGGGGTATAAATATCTTTTTTAGTGGCTATTTTATATATAGCTTTAGTAGTCCATACCCCTTCAGCAACCTC
>CAJXMB010000111.1 GCA_913056105.1 uncultured Nitratiruptor sp.
AGTTTAAGGGGTATGAGAAGTGGCCATTGAAATCTTATGTGAAATCTAAAGAGAATAAAATAGTAGAATTTGAAGAGTTGGCAGATATGAGTTGTAAAGGAGGCGATAAAGGTGTAAAAGCTTTGATGTCTCTAAAGGGTGATGTTGATAATATGGGAGATTTTCTATCAAAAGGCAATATAAACTCATTTGCAAAATATAACTTCATCTCAAGACTTATTGACTATTTTTTTAGTGTAAAAGTCTCTAAAATGATGGATGGTAAAAATCTATATACAATTTTTGCAGGAGGGGACGATCTTTTTGTTATTGGGGCTTGGGATGAGGTTATTGATATCGCTAAAAAGATTAGAAATGAGTTTATGGATTTTGTTGAGGGAAGCAAGCTTAGTATATCTATGGGATTAGTGATGTTTAAACCTACTAAGCCGATTAACTTTGTAGCAAATATTTCTGAAAAAGCTCTTGAGGATGCAAAAGCATTAGAGGGAAAAGATGGGATTACTCTATTTGGTGAGAGTGTAAAGTGGGGTAGTTATCTACAAAATTTAAAACTTTATGATGAGCTTGAAAAAGCTGATCCAAATACAACATTTACATATAGATTGCGCGATATCATAGAGATGAGCAAAAGAGTTAAATACTCAAAGCCAAAAAAGTTTAAGATAGAAGATACATTGTGGAGGTCAAAACTAACATATATTTTCACAAGAAATATGGATAAAGAGGATGAGTCTTTGTTAACAACACTTAATGATATTGTAGAGAAATATCCAAAGGAGGCAAAGATGGTAGTTGATGAGTTTATCTATAAAAGGAGGGATGCAAGATGAACAAGGATATAGTGTTAGATTATCATAAGGATAGAGAACTATTTGATAAAACAGCTAAGGAGTGGGCAGAGGCGATTAATAAAACTAAAAAGACTCAGGCAAGAAATTTTTATGATAAAGTTATAGAGCTTGAAAAAGAGTCTAAAGAGAATTGGGATGAAATTCTACCATTTGTAAAGATGTTAAATTCAAAGGTAGCTTATGCGTATGATAGAAAAGTTGTTAGTAAAGAGTTTAAAACTATGATTAACAAATGTGTCAATCAGATAGAAAATAAAGAAGATTTGAGAGTATTCAAACTATTTTTTGAAGCAGTATTAGGATTTTTTAAAGGGAGAAAATAAAATGAAGATAATAAGCATAGCAGGTAAAATTGAGCTATTAAGTGGACTTCATATAGGTGGTGGTGATGATACTATGAAAATAGGTGGAATTGATAGTGGTGTTATAAAAGATGTAAATACAGATATGCCATATATTCCTGGAAGTAGTTTAAAGGGTAAGATGAGAAGTCTGCTTGAGTGGCATATAGGTGTTGTAAATTTGAAAAGACCAAAAAAAGAAGAGGGTGGACCTTTCTCATCAAAATATATTTTTGACGAAAAAGACAATTTTGTAGACCCAGCTTTTGAAGATGAAGAGCTATTGAGAAAAGCAGAAACACTTTTGAAACTATTTGGAGATAAAGAGGGAAGATATGGGATTACAAGGATTAGTTTCGGAGATTGTCCTATATCAAAAGAGTCAAAAGATCTTAAGCTTTCTGAAGCAAAATATGAAAATGTTATAGATAGACAATCAGGAACTGCAATAACTCCAAGACAGATAGAGAGAGTTCCAGCAAGTGTAAAGTTTGATTTTGATATTAGAGTAAAAATTTTAAAAGGCGATGATGAAGAAGAGTTTAAAAATATGATTAAAAAGGGAATAGAACTTATAGAGCAAGATTATCTCGGAGGTAGTGGTAGTAGGGGTTATGGAAGAGTCAAGTTTCATATAGAAGGCTAAATTATGAAACTTTATAAAACAGTTATAACTCCAGTCTCAAATTTTGCTACCCCTTTGATGGGAGATACACTTTTTGGTCAAATATGTTGGGCTATAAGATATCTTTATGGAAATAGTAGATTAAATGAGTTGTTAGAAAATTATAAAACAGAGCCATTTTTAATCATTTCAGATAGTATGCCAAATGGGTATTTGCCAAAACCCTCACTGCCATCAAGTTTTTTAGGAGAAGATAGTAAGAAGAAAAAAGATAATCGAAAAAAGATTTGGTTAACTCTTGATGAGTTGCAAAATGGAGATTTTTTAAAAGCAAGAAGAGATGAAGATATAGATAATGAAGACGAAACTATTGTAACTATAAGAAACTCTATAAACTATAAAACATTTAAAACAGAAAAAGATAGATTTACTCCTTATGGAGAGGTTGAGATAAAGCTTTCTCCAAAAGATGTGTATTTTTTAATAGATGAGAAAAGTTTTACTCTAAAAAAACTTGAGGAGAGTTTAGGTTTTGTAAAAGATATGGGATATGGTAAAGATACAACTATAGGAAAAGGGAGATTTGAATTTAGTCCATTTGAAGAGGTGAGTTTAAAAAGAGAGTCAACAACTTTTATGAGTTTAAGCCCATTTTCCCCTCAAGGTTTGAAATGTAAAGATATTTTTTATGAACCATTTACAAAATTTGGCAAACATGGAGCAGAGTTAGCCAATAAAAATCCTTTCAAAAGACCACTTCTTTTAGCAAATAGCAGAAGTGTTGTAGTTTTTGAAGAAACAAAAAATATCCAATATTTGGGAAAAGCTATCAAGGGGCATTCAGCTTTTAATGAGACTGTGCATCAAGGGTTTAGTATTGTTGTGCCAATCAA
>CAJXMB010000112.1 GCA_913056105.1 uncultured Nitratiruptor sp.
CACTTCTCAAAAAATAAAAAAAGAGGCTTTCGCCTCACAAAACTACTTGGGAATAATTGTTACTAAAGCATTCTCTTTCACAATACAGTTAAAGTCAGGAAATGATGGCAATATAAAATTCTTATTTCGATGATGTACATTGAAGATGTCTTTCTCAATAAGTTTTATAGCTTGAAAAACCTGATATTTTGTGTATGATGTTAAGTGAAATACTCTTTGTAAAAATCGTTCACCTGCATGATATGTTATGTTCATGACAATCCTTTTTGTTAAAAACCCCAAAGGGTGCTATTAAGAGCAGAAGCTCAACCTACTTCATTAAATCTATGAGACATTTAAGGCAATCTTCCATTATCTACTCCTTTAAATTTTTTTTATATGTTATTTGAGCTATCTTCATTTGGATAAACTCTAGCCATCACAGGCAACACTTATACAGACTTACGACCAGAGAACTGGAGGTAAGAACACATATTTAAACGGGTCCATTTTTTATCCTTTGAATGATAATTAGAATATAATCAAATAGCTATTTCAAGCTACACATAAGAGTTTTGAGGCTCTACTATTTACTTTTACTAGCAACAGCAGCTGCAGCTGCAGCTGCAGCTATTGCTACTTTACATAGAGTGATTGGTATCATGTAAGTCCTTTTTTGAATTTTTTGTTCTATATGTCGAAACTTTGAGTTATCTTCATTTGGATAAACTCTAGCCATCACAGGCAACTACTAAGATAAACTTAGCACCATGGAAATCGTATAACAATCGGTGGATTGCAAACTACCATTTTAAATCCTTTGTTGAATTAATATTTTGTTAAAGCTTTCGCTCACCGCATTTTTTCTTCTATATGTAGAAATTTTGAGTAACTTTATTTCAAATATGATAAACTTCCTCAAAGGAATATTATGAATTTACAAAAACAACAGTTAAAGTTTCAAATGGATGGATTAGAAGCATTAAAAGAGAAATTTGAAAAGCATGATAAAAAAAATTCTACACAATATAAATCTCAACAGGTTTTTATACAACGCTATTTAAAACCAATCAGTAAAAAAATAGAAGAAGAGATAAAAGATGGTTTACAAAATATAACAAAAAAACTCTATATCTTGAAAAAAACAGAGATTGAAGAGATACTTGAAGAAGAGATAAGTAATAACAAACTAGAAACTTTTGCTTTGGATGTTGTAGAACAGATTCTTGAACTTGTATCGCTTAAAAAAATCACATGCCAAACAATATATAAAAAGAATATAAAAAACAGCAAACTTATTTTATGGACTTACAATATCTTTATCAATCAACTCTCTGATATAGATAACACTTCCATAAAAATAAAACAAGCAAACCAGCTTATGGCATTAGTAACACTCCCTTTATCCTCTTATGAAATTGTCTGGATAGTATTTAGCTCAATCTTGCAACTTCTTTCAAAAAATCTGCAAGATGATGAAGATAATTCTACCTCAAGACAAGCTCTATCAAAAACAATAGCAGAAGCACTTTTTGAACATATTGCCTATAGAATGAAAAATGAAGAGAAAAAAATAGTGATGTTTGAAAATGAGGAGATAATTAAACTTGGTGCTAATCTTTTAAAATATCTTATAGATTTTGAAGTAGTAGAAGAGTATAAAAAAGAGGGGAGTAATTTTGAACACTATGCATTTACAGATGAATTTGAAAAGAGTAGTCAAGGGTACTATAAAGATATAGCAAAATATGCAACACCATTTTTTGAACCTATGATAGTCCCACCACTTCATTGGAAAACTATAGATGATGGTGGATTTTTAAAAGATAAAGCATCTCTCACAAAGTATGATCTTTATATAATGAAAACAAAAACAAAAAAAGCAAGAGCAAACTTAGAGGCACAGCGAGAGAGTTTTCCTCCAAAACTGCTTCAAGCGATTAATATTATTCAAGATACAAAATGGCAAATTAACAAAACAATGTTCTCCTATATTTTTAAAGAGCATCTAACAAAAGAGCAAATATCCAAAGAGTTCTTAAAAGAGAAACGAAAAGAGTTAAAAGCTCTACGAGAGAGTAAAAAAGAGAAAAAAATAAAAAGAGAGACAAAAAGAGAGACATTAGAGGAGTTAGGTATAGATGCTCCAACTATTGACGAGAAACTTCTTCCTTTAAATGAAGAGTTTCAGAGTATAAAAAAACAGATTAAAAAGATAAAACTCGAAATATCAGAAGAGAAAAATAGCATAAATGCCTCTAAATTTCTCTTAGATACAGCAAAAAAATATCAAGATTATGGTGAAATATATTTTGTATGGCAGATAGACTTTAGAGGACGAGTTTATCCT
>CAJXMB010000113.1 GCA_913056105.1 uncultured Nitratiruptor sp.
ATCTTACCCTAACTTTGCCTTCTATGATATGTATATAATTATTAGAGGTGCCCTTTGGTTTATGCCTCCACGTCCCTTAACAGCAACTGCTGCAACCTAACAAGGATTGACGTGTGTGTAATAAAAGGCCGATGGATTTTACTAAAAATTTGCTTAAACTCCCTTTAACTCTTTTAACTTCTCTTTTACCTTTTCAACATGACCTTTTACTCTAACTTTTGGCCAAACAAAAGCTATATTACCATTTGGATCAATTAGATAGGTTGTTCTAATAACCCCTTCATACTCTTTTCCATACATCTTTTTTAATCCCCAAGCTCCATACTGCTTCAAAACCTCTTTTTCTTCGTCACACAAGAGTGTGATTTTAAGATTCTTTTTTTCTATAAAATTTTTATGTCTTTTACAAGAGTCTGGACTTACACCTAAAATAACTGCATCAAGTTTTTCAAACTCCTCTAATGCATTTGTAAAGTCACACGCCTCTGTTGTGCATCCTGGAGTATTATCTTTTGGATAAAAGTATAAAACCACCCATTTACCTCTTAAATCTTTTAGACAGATCTCAACTTCATCTTGATTTTTCAGACAAAACTCTGGCGCTTTTTGTCCTATCTCTAACATATTACTCCTTTTTAATAGATTTTATATTGTAGCGTCTGAATAAACCCTACGAAACAATTTTGTCCTAAGGTTAAAAAGCGAAGCTTCTGGGTTACCCATCGTGACAAACTCTTGCCCCGAAGGGTTATTCAGAGCTTTTAATTTTAACTAACACTTACACTAATTTCATAAAATTACAACTGATTTAATCTCGGTAAAATCTTTTATAGCAAATTTTGGACCCTCTCTTCCAATACCAGAGAGTTTAACTCCTCCATATGGTTGTATATCAAATCTAAGGGTTGGAATATCATTTACTACAACTCCGCCGGCCTGGGCATCATCAATAAATCTTTTAACAACATCTAAATCATTGCTAAATATTGAAAATTGAAGTCCATAAGGAGAACTGTTCATCTTTTTGATTGCCTCTTCATAGCTTTTAACCTTCACAAGACTAACAATTGGTGCAAAAACCTCTTCGCAAACAATATTCATATCTTCTCTTACATCCACTAAAATAGTTGGATAAAAATATTTTCCATCTCTTTTTACTGGAAGAATTGCTTTTGCTCCCTCTTTAATGGCGCTTTCAACCCATTTTTGAGCTCTAATTGCTGCATCTTCATTTATCAAAGGTCCCATAAATGTATCTTCCTCATATGGGTCTCCAACTTTTAGTTTTGAAGTATCTTTGGCTAACTTTTTAGCAAACTCATCATAGATATCTTGATGAACATAGATTCTTTGAAGACTTATGCAGACCTGACCACTATTTACAAATGCACCAACGGCACACCTACTTGCGGCATAGTCTAAATTGGCACTTCTGTCTATAAAAGTTGCTGCATTTCCTCCAAGCTCTAAACTAATCTTTTTTATCCCTGCTCTTTTTGCAATATCTTTTCCAACAGCAACACTTCCAGTAAAGCTTATCTTTCGTGGAATATCGCTCTCAATAAGTGCTCTTCCAACTTCTACGTCTCCATAAACCACGCTTAACATATTTAGCAAAGCGTACTTGCTCTCAATAAATGTTTTTGCCAAAAGATAGCCTGTATATGGCGCTTCTGGAGTTGGCTTAAACACTACACTATTTCCTGCTATCAAAGCTGGCGCTAATTTATGGGCTGCTAAATTTAGAGGAAAGTTAAACGGAGTAATTGCTACAACAACTCCAACTGGAACTCTTTTATAAAAAGCTATACTCTTTTTACCACTTGGTGTTGCATCGGTATTTATTGTCTCTCCTGAAAGCTCTATAGCTGCTTGAACAGTAAGTTCTAAAGTCTCAATACATCTATCAACTTCAACTCTGCTAAATGATATAGGTTTTCCTATCTCTTTTGTAATAGCTAAGGCAAACTCCTCTTTATTCTCTTTTATCTTTTTTGCTACATCTTTAACCCACTCAACTCTTTGAGATAGAGTAAAATCTTTTGATTTTTTAAAAGCATCTTTTGCTATCTCTAAAGCTTTTATAGCATCCTTTTTAGTGCATTTTGGATAGATTGATACAACTTTATCGTTAAATGGACTTTTAATACTTTCTACTTCATCTTTAGATACAGGTGTTGATCCAAAATATATTTTAGCTTTTTGCATGGCAGCTCCTTTTGAAGTATTATTATATTTTAATTATGTTTTTGATAAACTTAAACTTAAGGGCACCTCTAATAATTATATACATTCATAGCTTTTAAAGCTTTTGTGTA
>CAJXMB010000114.1 GCA_913056105.1 uncultured Nitratiruptor sp.
AATTATAGAACAATATAGCTTGTTGTCTAATTTGGTATGGAATTATTGGGGATAAGTATCTAACTTTGTATAAAGTTTACAAAGGTTAGTTTTTAATAGGCAAATAAGTATATTTGCATTATAATATTAAAATTTTCTAAAAAAGTTGTAAAATGGTTATAAAGAGTATATTTGGTATTGTGATTGGGGCAATATTCTTTGCAGGTTGTGCTGGGACTACTCCTGATTTGGGGAGTATTGGAAAGTCTGGAAACTATGAAAGTAGTTTAAAGACAGGAAACTACAAAGAGGCACTTAAAAAAATTAAAAAAAGCGAAAAAGATGACTTGTTGTGGTATTTGGATGCGGGGCTTATCTCTTATTATGCCAAAGATCATAATGCCACGATACACTATTTTGACAAATCTGAAGATAAAATTAAACAATATGACAAAGAAGTATTGGCTGGTACTGTGATGGCAAATGTAGGTGCTGTTTTAACAAATGATACTTTTATGGATTATAGACCAAGGATATATGAAGGCATAATGGTAAATACCTACAAGGGTATAGATTTTTTAATGAACAAAGATGTTGCTAACGCAAGAGTAGAATTTAATCGAGCATTAGAGAGACAAAGAAGAGCTAAAGAGTTTTTTGCTTCGGAGATAAAACAAGAAGAAAAAAAGATTCAAGCAGAAGAAAAAGCCAAAATGAAAAAGAAGAAAATCAATGCAAACCAAGTTAAAAATATTTCAAATAATAAAAAAACAAAAGATGCTATAGAGAAGAGGTATTCTAATCTGTTTGCATTTAAACCTTACCCAGATTTTGTAAATCCTTTTACTAGTTATATGGCAGGACTCTTTTTTATCAGTTCTCATGACTATGCAAAAGCAGCAGATATATTGAAAGAAACATATGGTATGATAAAAGGTAATGAAGCTGCCGCAACATATGTTAAAAAAGATTTAAAATATGCATTAAAAGCAAGCTCTTCAATCAAAAATCGTTCTAAAAAGCATTATGCTTGGGTAATTTTTTCAAATGGAGAGGGGCCAAGTAAAAAAGAGTTGAGATTTGATATTCCTCTGTTTTTAGTTACTAATAGAATCAACTATACAGGAATAGCACTTCCAACTTTTAAAGAAAATCCTGAAGCATTTTCTCATTTGATAATAAAAAATGGTTCAAAAACTGTAAATACCAAGCAAGTAGCAAGCATGGATAAAATCATAAAAACAGAGTTTAAAAAAAGATTTCCAACAGTGATGGCAAGAGCAATCACTAGAACAGTTGCACAGAGTTTATTGCAATATCAATTAAGAAAACATGGTGGATTGATTGGGGGAATTGTAGGAGCAGTTTATCAAGGTTTTATGAATAGAGCTGATACGAGACAATGGAGATTATTACCAAAAGACTTCCAAATTGCGAGGATTCCTTTAACATCACCTGTGCTAGATATCAATTCTCCAATGAATAACAAACCAATAGTGTTAAATCTTGATCAAAATAAAAACCATATAGTTTATATCCGTGTATCAACAAATCATTCTAAGGCAATAACAAATGAAATATCTTTCTAAAACTTTATTATTTTTAGCTTTTAGCTTTCTTTTTTTAGGTTGTCAAGAATCGCCAATGCCTACAGCGTACAATAATTGGCCTGTAAGTGTTGATGCAACATTAAATAGTAAAATTTTAGTTGTTAATGTTGCAGATAGACAAAGAAATGACGGCTTAACAGAAGTGCAGTTTACACTAAAAAACAGACAGCCTCATAGTGATTTAAATGCACTGTATCAAGTAAGATGGTTTGACAACAATGGTTTTTGGATTAAAAGTGTAACTGATACTTTTATGAAAATTGATTTGGGCCCAGATGAAGAAAAAATATTTAGTATGATTGCTACTTCACCTAAGGCTGTAACATATAAAATATCAATCATAGATTATGATAAAAATAAAAGAAGGATTCCACATGAGAATGTTCAAAACAACAATTAAGTCAGTATTAGTACTTGCTATCGCAAGTTTATTTTTTGCAGGATGTGCAAATCAGCCAAGATATGTGGATGCAAATCATCCAGAAAGTCATAAAGCTCAAACTATGGGACTTGATTATCAAGATTTTAAAAAAGCCTCTGTTGAAGCAACACAATCAATGCTACGATCAGGTGCAGTAAACAAAAGAGGTGGGGGAAGATATGTCTTAGCAATCTCAACTCTCATCAATGATACAACACAGAGAATAGATATGGATCAGTTGATAAAAAGCATCAGAATGGCACTTTTGCAGAGTGGAAAAGTTGTTGTAACAACTGCTGTAAGAG
>CAJXMB010000115.1 GCA_913056105.1 uncultured Nitratiruptor sp.
CTTAGGATTTGGGGAAACTATTTTAAAATGAAAAGATTATCTATAAAACAATTTTCAATAACTCTTTTGATAATATTTATTTTATATCAAATGATTAGTTTTGGATATTTTTATAAAAGAGTTTTATATAGCATAAATTCTATACTATTTGAAAATTTAAAAACAGATTCTGTGATTTTAAAAGAGAATATAGAAAAAAATATCCGTTTTGCTGATATTTCAAATATTGCTGCTTTTCTCGGTACTTATAGTGCAACACACCCATTGATCGATAAAATATATCTTTTAAATGAGTCAAAAAAACCTATTTTTTCTACAGATAGAGATATCTCTAATTTTTCTTTAAATAAAAGATGTTTAAATTTAAGAAAATTATCTGCGGATAAAGTTTTAGATATAGACTGTTTTTATATGAAAGTAAAGGTCTATAAAAAATTAACACCATATTTTTATTATGCTTACATAATCATAGATAAAAAATATCAAAACTCACTTTTTAAAACACATCTATTAAACTATATAGTAATATTTATTATCTCTAACATCTTTTTTGGAATTTTTTTAATATTTGTAATAAACAAATTTATTATAACTCCTCTTGAACAATTAAGACAATATGCATATTATAGCAATAAACCGCTACAAAGTTTTCTTATAAATGAGTTTGAGAGTATAAGGTACTCGTTAAAAAATACTTTTCATAGATTAAAAAGTGAACAATATAAACTTTATGAGCTTTCAACTAAAGATCCACTAACCAAACTTTTAAATAGAAATAGCCTAATCAAAGAAGTAGATCGCATTATTTTAGAATCAAACCGCTTAAAACAAAATTTTACCTTTTTATTTATGGATATTGATGATTTTAAACTAATAAATGATACATATGGTCATGATTTTGGAGATAAAGTTTTAATATCAATCTCAAAAAAACTTAAAAACTCTGTTAGAAAAAGCGACATAGTAGCTAGATTTGGCGGAGATGAATTTGTGATAATTTTACTAGGAGCTTCAAAACCTTTTCAAATAAAAAAAATTATCGAAAAGATACAAAAAAATATGAAAATTCCAATAAAAAAAGATGAAGCCTCTTTGACTCCGACTTTTAGTATTGGTATAGCATTTTATCCAAAAGATGGAAAAGATTTTCATGAATTACTAAAAAATGCAGATATTGCAATGTATAAAGCAAAAAATAGTGGAAAAAACATTTATCACTTTTTCTCTTTAAAAGATGAAAATAAACTTTTAGAAAAAATTAAGATAGAACAACTTATCAAAAAAGCACTTAAAGAGAACAATTTTAAACTCTACTATCAACCTCAAGTTGATATAAAAACAAACAAAATAGTTGGTTGCGAAGCACTTATTAGACTAATAGACCCAATAGAAGGTCTTATTCCACCAGATAAGTTTATACCAGTAGCAGAAGAGACAAATCAAATCATTCAAATAGGCAGATGGGTATTTCAAGAAAGCATCAGACAGATAAAAGAATGGGAAAAAAGTAGATTAAGAGGCATTAAAGTATCTGTAAATATCTCCGCTTTAGAGTTAAATGACGAAATACTATTTCAGTATATTAAAAATAGCATGAAAGTTATAGATGCAAAAAATTTGTGCATAGAGTTGACTGAATCAGTTTTTATTGATTATACTGAAAACAATATCGAAAAAATTAATTTAGGCATCTCTCTTGCGCTTGATGATTTTGGTACAGGATATTCATCTCTATCTTATGTAAAAAATTTACCTTTTAATTACCTAAAGATTGATAAAAGCTTTATAGATGATATCTTGAAAGATCCACAAGATAAAATATTTATTAAAGTTATAATTGACATGGCAAAAACCATGAAACTAAAAACCATTGCAGAAGGGGTTGAAACTAAAGAGCAAAGAGATATCCTAAAAGAGTTTGGATGTGATATCTATCAAGGATATCTCTCTTCAAAACCACTTCCTGCCAAAGATTTTGAAAATTTTTTTCTTGAGTGGAATAAAGAGAGTTAAGGGCACCTCTAACAATTATATACATATCATAGAAGGCAAAGTTAGGGTAAAATTTGGTAAAATATTTTTAAAGGCTTAGCCATAGCTAAGTCAAGAAAATATTTTAGTAAAGATTGCCTTAAATTTGCCTTCCCTTTTTGGGCTTTTAAAGCTTTTGCGTATACTTCGTTGCACCTCCTTGAATTACCTACAGGTAGTCCTGCGTCGGTGCGCCTCGTCTACACAAAAGCTTTAAAAGCTATGAATG
>CAJXMB010000116.1 GCA_913056105.1 uncultured Nitratiruptor sp.
TTTTTAGAAAATAGAGCAAAACCTATTATCTATACTACAGCTTTGTCTCTTTTTGATACGATTTTAGCACATAATGGATTTAGATATATCCAAAAAAATAAAGATAGATTAAGAAACAAAATAGATAAAAGAAAAGAGGCTATAAAATCGATACTAAATACTAAAATCTCTTCTATGATTTTGCCAATTGAAGTAAAAAGTAACTCTTCTTTGCTTAAAGTAAAAGAGGAGTTACTAAGAAATGGATATATTGTTGGAGCTATTAGGCCCCCAACAGTTAAAAAGCCAATGTTAAGAGTTATTCCAAGATTAGAATATAGCAAAAAAGATTTTATAAAGCTTTTAAAAAAGATAAGAGATGTTTGTATGTAAAGAGTTAAAAATTAAAGAAAAAGATAGAGTTTTAGTGGATATATCTTTTAAGATTGAAGACTCTTTAGCTCTTGTTGGAGAGAGTGGAAGCGGAAAGAGTTTGACTCTGAAATCTTTACTTGGACTTTTGCCTTCAAATTTAGACTATATTTTAGAGTATGATAGCTCTTTTAAACTAAAAAGAGGAGAGACTATCTCTTTAGTTCCTCAAAATCCTTTTACATCTTTGTCTCCTCTAACAAAGATAAAGGATCAATTTTTAGTCCCTTTAAAAGATGCAAAAGAGTTTTTAGATATGGTTGGATTAAAAGAGGAGTTTTTGTATAGATTTCCTCCCGAGCTTAGTGGAGGACAGCTTCAAAGAGTAATTATTGCTATGGCTCTTGCACTAAAGCCAAAGCTACTTTTGCTTGATGAGCCAACAACTGCATTAGATCCAAAAAATAAAGAGATGATTTTAGAGCTTTTAAAAGAGATGAAAAAGAGATTTAATTTTTTAGTGCTTTTTGTAACTCATGATATCGATAGTGCCTCAAAACTTTGCAAAGAGATTGCAGTTATCAAAAAAGGTATAATTTTAGAATATGGGAAAATGGATAAAGTATTAGAAAATCCTAAAAATAGTTATACTAAGAAATTGATTGAGTCAAATTTTTCAAATAGAGAGTGGAGGAAATGAGATATATACTATCTTTTTTATTTATTGTTTTTTTAATTATAGGTGGAGTTTTACTCTACTATTATGATAAAGTAAGAGGAGATGTTGATTATATTGTAAATTATAG
Source organism: uncultured Nitratiruptor sp. (assembly GCA_913056105.1). Taxonomy (GTDB): domain Bacteria; phylum Campylobacterota; class Campylobacteria; order Campylobacterales; family Nitratiruptoraceae; genus Nitrosophilus_A. The sequence continues at coordinate 1,158 of CAJXMB010000116.1, forward strand.
GCCACCATTAACTACAAAGATATATGATAGAAACTCAAAAGTAATAGCAAATATATTTGATAAAGAGAATAGAGTCTATGCTAAATATGATGAGATCCCTCCATATGTTATAGAGGCGCTTTTAGCTACAGAGGATACCTCTTTTTTTGAGCATCATGGAGTCAATTTTGAAGCAATTTTTAGAGCAATTATCAAAGATATAAAAGCTGGAAGATTTGTTGAGGGAGCAAGTACAATAACTCAACAGTTAGTAAAAAATATGGTTTTAAGTAGTAAAAAAAAGATTGAAAGAAAGATAAAAGAGATGCTGATTGCTTTAGAGCTTGAAACAAAGCTCTCAAAAGAGGAGATTTTAGAAAAGTATCTAAATTTAATCTATTTTGGACATGGATATTATGGGATAAAAACTGCAGCAAAAGGGTATTTTCATAAAGATTTACAAGATTTAACCCTAAAAGAGGCTGCGATATTAGTAGCTCTTCCTAGGGCTCCTAGCTTTTATGATCCAACAAGGCATTTTCAAGCCTCTTTAAATAGAGCAAATAGAATAATTTCAAGAATGTATAGTTTAGGATGGATTGATAAAAAAGAGTTTGAAGAGTCTATTAAAGAGATTCCATTGGTATTTAATGATACATTAACCAAAAATAGAGCCCCTTATGTAGTTGATGAGGTTATTAGAAGACTCTCAGGTAAAGTAGAGAATTTAAAAGATGGCGGATATAAAATATATACTTCAATTGATTTGGATGAGCAAAAAATTGCTAAAGAGGTTTTAAAAAAGGGTTATGAAAATATTATAAAAAGATCTAAAGATGAAAATCTTGATACTTTAAATGGCGCAATGGTTGTAATGGAAAATAGAACCGGAGATATTTTAGCAATGGTTGGAGGAGTTGATTATAAAAAGAGTCAATATAATAGAGCCACGCAGTCAAAAAGACAGCTTGGAAGTGCCTTTAAACCATTTATATATCAAATTGCATTAAATTTAGGATACTCTCCAGCCTCTTTGATACCAGATGTTGCAAGAACTTTTGATTATGAAGATAAAAAGTGGCAGCCTAAAAATTATGAAAGAGATTATAAAGGA
>CAJXMB010000117.1 GCA_913056105.1 uncultured Nitratiruptor sp.
TCTTACCCTAACTTTGCCTTCTATGATATGTATATAATTGTTAGAGGTGCCCTTATATTTTAACATTTTAGGAGGAAATATGAAAAAGACTCTGATTTTATCAGCAGTGGCTGCTTTGATGCTTCAAGCTGCAAGTATAAATTTTAAAGAGGCTTCAAAAGACTTTCAAAGAGTTATGCCAAGTGGCGACAAAAATGTGGTTTTATCTTTTTATGATGCCATAAAAGAGGCAAAACAGAGCGTTGTAAATATATCAACAAAAAAGGTATTAAAAACCCATATGAGTATGTCGCCATTTTTTAATGACCCATTTTTTAGACAGTTTTTTGGACCTATGTTTAGAGATATTCCACGAGAGAGGATTGAGAGAGCTTTGGGTTCGGGGGTCATCATAAGTAAAGATGGATATATTGTAACAAATAACCATGTAGTAAAAGATGCTGATGAGGTTACAGTATCGCTTCCTGGAAGCAAAAAAGAGTATAAGGCAAAAGTTGTAGGAAAAGACCCACTTACTGATATTGCTGTGGTTAAGATAGATGCTAAAAATCTAAAAGCTATTGCTTTTGGAGACTCTTCAAAACTTAAAACAGGAGATATTGTATTTGCTATAGGTAATCCTTTTGGAATAGGCGAAACTGTAACTCAAGGTATTGTTTCAGGGTTAAATAGAAAAAATGTAGGTATAAATACATATGAAAACTTTATTCAAACAGATGCAGCTATAAATCCAGGAAATTCTGGAGGAGCTTTGGTTGATAGTAGAGGAGCTTTGATTGGGATAAATAGTGCAATCATTACAAGAAGTGGGGGAAACAATGGTATCGGTTTTGCAATCCCTGTAAATATGGTAAAAGATGTGGTTAAAAAGCTTATCGAAAAAGGTAAGATTGAGAGAGGATACTTAGGAGTTGTTATAGAAGACTTAAAAGGCTCTTTAAAAGATGTATATGCTCATAAGTATGGTGCAGTTATTGTAAGTGTAGAAAAAGATTCAGCTGCATCTAAAGCTGGTTTAAAAAGAGGAGATTTGATAATAGAGGTTGATGGCAAAAGAGTTGAAGATGCAGATGAGTTAAAAACTATTATTGGCTCAAAAGCGCCTGGAGAAAGAGTTAAGATAAGATATGAAAGAGATAAAAGAGTATATACAACATATGTAAAACTAAAAGAGAGACCAGGAAGCTTTGTAAATACTCAAAAAGAGGCTTTAGGACTTAGCTTAAGAGAGCTTGATAACCAAACAAGGCAGATGTATCATATTCCAAGTAGTGTAAATGGTCTGCTTGTTGTAGATGTTAAACCAAATAGCAAAGCTGATAAGGCAGGTTTTAGAGTTGGAGATGTTATTGAGGCAGTTGAGGATATGGATATAAAAAGTGTTCAAGATTTTAAAGAGGCTTTAAGAAAATACAAAGGTCCAAAAAGAGTTTATGTCTTAAGAAGAGGTGGGTATCCATTAATCTTAGTTTTAAAATAGAGGCAGTTTTTCTGCCTTCCCTTTAAAGGTTAGATGTGAAAGTTGCAATGATAGAAGATGATGTAGAACTTGCTGATATTCTTTTGGAATTTTTGGAAGGTTTTAAAATAGAAGTAGTAAATTTTGACGATCCTTTTGTAGCTATATCTTCTATAAAAAATGAGAAATTTGATGCTTTGATTTTGGATCTAACTCTTCCGGATATGGATGGATTAGAGATTTTAAAAAAGATTAGAGAGTTTAGCGATATTCCCATAATCATCTCAAGCGCAAGGAGTGATTTGGACGATAAAGTCATAGGGCTTGAACTTGGCGCAGATGATTATCTCCCAAAACCATATAATCCAAGAGAGCTTGAGGCAAGGCTAAAAGCTATTGTTAGAAGAAAGAAGCAAATAGATGATAAAAAGAGTGATTTTTTGGTTGATGAAGACTCAAGAGAGATAAGATATAAAGGCAATCTTCTTAATTTAACTCAAGCAGAGTTTGACATCCTTTCATATCTTATAAAAAACAAAAATAGAACTATTTCAAGAGAGGAGTTTTTAAGAAAGATTCCTTCATTAAATCCAAACTCAAATGAAAAAAGCATAGATGTGATAATAAGTAGAATTAGACAAAAGATAGATGAGAATAAAAAGCATCCAAAACATATAGTTTCAGTTAGGGGTGTTGGGTATAAATTTGTATATTAGGTATAAATTTAAGGGCACCTCTAACAATTATATGCATTCATAGCTTTTAAAGCTTTTGTGTAG
>CAJXMB010000118.1 GCA_913056105.1 uncultured Nitratiruptor sp.
AATACAGTTGAGTTTATAAAAGAAAAACTAAAAGAGTATCATATGAAAAAAAGAGTTATTTTTGAAAATAGAGAAAATAGTTTTAATAGTGTTGTTATAGAGATAACCGAGAGTGAAGAGATTGAAAACTATGATTTAGTAATAGATTTTATCAAAGATATAAAACAGTATAATGTAAAAATATCTATAGATGATTTTGGAACAGGATACTCAAACTTTGTATATATTTTAAATATGGGAGTAGATTATCTAAAAATAGACGGCTCACTTATAAAAAATATATTAAAAGACGACAAATCTCTCACTCTTGTTAAAGCTATAGATAGTTTTACAAAAGAGCTTAGCATCAAAACAGTAGCAGAGTTTGTAAGCGATGAATACATACAAAAGAAAATTGAAGAGATAGGCATAGATTATTCACAAGGATACTATATCAGCAAACCTATTCCAGCAGATAAATTGCCAAAAAGTAGTTCTATTTAATTCCATGTCATCATCGATAATAATAAATTAAAGTATCATAAAACCATCCATAGAAATAGATAAATCGTTAAGAAGACGATGTTATATACTTTTCTATGGTAAATTTTACTAAAGGGCACCTCTAACAATTATAGTGAGTTCTTTATGTTTTGTAAGAGAGAAATCAAAAGTTTTAATATTACTTTTTACAATTTTTAGTCTTTTTTGATAGGTTTAGTAAACACAAAAAAACTAAATTTAATTTCTCTTTTTTGCAAAAAATATAAAAAGTCCAAGCGCAAAGATAATAACGCCAACACCAGATATAAGATACACAGCATAGAGCATTTGATGATAATCTGCAATTGCAATTTTAAAAACAACCATGAGAGACTCTATTAACAATGCAATGATAATAGTAATAGAAAATTTTATGAGGACTTTGTATTCTGTATTTATATTTTTAGTATAGCTTTTAAAAACGACTTCTTGTTCCATGACTGTTTTACCTAAATCGTAGATAGCCAAACCTAAGGTTAAAGCAATTATTGGTTTAAAAATGGATTCAATAGAAAAATCAGCTTTTATAAATATAGATTCAAACATATTATAAAGTGCATATCCAACTGCAAAAAGTGCCAATATCATTAAAATACCAGCAGCAATAGTATAAAAAGATTTGTTGATTATATTGAATTGTTGATGTATTTCAACTAAACCCAACTTTTGTAAAAGTTTAAAAAGATCAAAATCTAAAAAATAGATCTTATCATATTCTTTTTTTGCAACAGTAACACATGTATGGCCTGATGCAGAGCTGATATAAGGTTTTGATATTGCAATATTTTCTTCTTTGAAGTTCAGTTTAGATATTAGATATTCTCTACTTGCTCCAATATAGACTTGCATTACTTTATTCCTATAAATATTTGCCGATATTTGTAAAAAACTTTTTTCATCACATATATAAATTAATTCTAAAGATGGAAATATATCAAAAAGTTTCTCAAACGAGCTGCTTTCTTTGTCTTGTAAACTACCTACATTCTTTATTGTTTCTATTAGAAATGTCTCTATTGTTTTTTTATTTACATTATATATTTGCATAAATTCCTGCATATCAATCTCCTTCTTGATTGGCGTTAGCTCAATAAATATCACAAGCTCAGAAAATACAACATCTACGCTTTAGATAATTTTATACGCTTTTAGAGCAAGAAGTTCCACATCATCTGTTCCGTATACTACTAAATGTAACATCTGAATAAACCCTGCGAAACAATTTTGACAGCTGGCTCGAAGCGATAGTTTCGGGGTTACCAATCGCAGCAAACTCTTGCCTAAAAAGGTTATTCAGAGCTTTCAATTTTCAATCAAATTCGAAGAAATACCTAATAGGTTTATTAGATAATGACATATTTAAAAATTACTTATACAAATACAACCTCTTAAATAGATCCAAGCGTCTAAAAGAAGCTCAATCACCATCATAAAAAATCCTAAGATTTAGAACTTTTTTCAGTAAAATCTCTGAAGGATTAATCACATAATAATATTTACGCTTATAACTTGATTTAAAGGGCACCTCTAATAATTATATACATATCATAGAAGGAAAAGTTAGGGTAAGATTTGCTAAAAGATTTTTGTCATCTTAGCCATAGCTAAGTCAAGAAAATATTTTAGTAAAGATTGCTTTAAATTTGCCTTCCCTTTGGGCTTTTAAAGCTTTTGCGTATACT
>CAJXMB010000119.1 GCA_913056105.1 uncultured Nitratiruptor sp.
GTCTACACAAAAGCTTTAAAAGCTATGAATGCATATAATTGTTAGAGGTGCCCTTGAAATTATATCAAATATTAGTATCTTCTTTGGCTTCTGCCTCTTCTTCCTCTATCTCTTGGTCTTTTTTTCTCATTTTGAGCTTTTTTCATCAAAAGTTCAGCCTCTTTTTTACTCTTTCCTATCTTTTCACTCCCTTTAATCTTATCATTTTCTATAACCATAGAAGCTAATTTTAGCGCAGCTGTTGATAAGTCTGTTTGAGATTCAAGAAGTTCTAAAAGCTCAATTGCTTGGGTTGAAACTTTGGTTGATAAAATAGTATCTAAGATTGATTTTTGTTTTTTTGATTTTAATTCACTAATTGTTGGTATCTCTTTATTTATAAGTGAGCTTTTAACACTTTTTTGAATCTTTATAAGCTGTTTAAACTCTGCTGGAATTACTAAAGATATAGCTGTTCCTTCTTTTCCGGCTCTTCCTGTTCTTCCAATTCTATGAACATAGCTTTCTGGATCAAAAGGAATATGATAGTTAAAAACATGCGTTACATCACTTATATCAAGGCCTCTTGCTGCAACATCTGTAGCTATTAGAATTTGGGTATCCCCTCTTTTAAAAGATTTTATGATATTTTCTCTCTCACGCTGAGGAATATCACCATGCAATCCTTTTGTTTTTATCCCCTGAGCATTTAAAAACTCATTTAATCTATCAACTTCTATTTTCATTCTACAAAAGATGATAGCTTTAGATGGAGCTTTATAGTCTAAAAGCCTAATAAGTGCATCATCTCTTTCTCTCTCATCTACAACATAATAATACTGCTTTATATTTTCATTTGTAACATTCTCTTTTGTTATTGATATAAACTCTGGAGTATAAAGGATCTTATTTGCCAACTCTTTGATAGCATTTGGCATAGTAGCACTAAAAAGCATAGTCTGTCTATTTGAAGGAAGGTATTCAAAAATTGCTTTAATATCATCTAAAAATCCCATATCTAACATCTCATCAGCTTCATCAAGCACTACAAAGTCTGGATTTAACTCAATTTTACCGCTTTTTAGTAGATCGAGCAATCTTCCAGGAGTTGCAACCACAATAGAAGCATTTTCTATATGGTGAAGCTGTCTTGAGTATGAACTTCCTCCATAAACTGCTGCTGTTTTTATTTTTAGATATTTTCCAAATCTAAATATCTCATCACTAACTTGAGTTGCCAACTCTCTTGTTGGAACTATAACTAAACCTTCCACCTCACCATTTAACTTTAACATATTTAGCATAGGCAGAGCAAAAGCTGCGGTTTTTCCTGTTCCTGTATGTGCTTGTCCTACTACATCTTTTTTTGCAAGTATTAGAGGAATTGCCTCTTTTTGAATAGGGCTTGGCTCTTTAAATCCAGCCTGCTCTATAGCCTTTTGAAGTTCAGCTCTAAGATTAAAATCTTGAAAAGTCATTTTGTCTCTTTGTAAAAAATTTACCTTCAATGTGCGAATCTACGATTCAACTGTGCCACATCTAAAAGTAAATAAAAGGGGGTTATAGAGGTGAAATATCGAATCGTTTATAAAGACGCCTATTAAAGGCATTGCGACATTATACCGCTATAAGCTTAAAAAGCTCTTAAGTGTTTCTTATAAAATCTCCGCTTTTTCCACCACTTTTTCTCTCAAGCTGAATATCTCTTATAATCATCCCTTTATCGATAGCTTTTAACATATCATAAATTGTTAAAAGCCCTATACTAACACCTGTTAATGCCTCCATCTCAACACCAGTTCTACCTTTTAGTTTGCAAGTTACAATAAGTTTAAATCCAGGAAGTTCTGACAAATCTTCTATCTCACAATTAATTGATGTGAGATTCAAAGGATGGCACATTGGTATAAGATCAGGTGTCTTTTTTGCTCCCATAATAGCTGCAATAACAGCAGTATGTAAAACCGCTCCCTTTTTAGCGCTCTGCTCTATCACTGCTTTAAAAGCTTCTTGGCTAACTTCTATAATCCCACTTGCTACAGCAATGCGCTCAGTTATATCCTTTTGGCCAACATCAACCATCTTTGGTCGTTTTTTTTCATCTAAATGGGTTAAATTAGATTTCATAATCAACTACTTTTGTTTGGGTGTTATTCTCTTTTAGCCACTTAAGGGCACCTCTAACAATTATATACATATCATAGAAGGCAAAGTTAGGGTAA
>CAJXMB010000120.1 GCA_913056105.1 uncultured Nitratiruptor sp.
TCAAAAATCTTTTAGCAAATCTTACCATAACTTTGCCTTCTATGATATGTATATAGTTGTTAGAGGTGTCCTAAAATTATAACCGATTTTCAAGGGATTCGTTTGAAAAAGATTTTAATACTACTTATCTTTTTTGTTAAAATACTCTTTAGTGCAGATTTAAATAGCACACTTATAAATGAGACAAATAGCACTCTATATAAAAATCTTATCAAATCTATAGATTTAAAAAGTGAAGAGGGAAGACTTCAAAAAGCTTTAATAACAAAGATATTAAAAATTGATAGTGATAAGATAAAACCTTTTAAAATAGCAAAAGTTAAAAACCAAAATGATTTTATCAATAATTTTTGGGATATCATAGAAGCGCTTTCAAATGCAAAAAAGTTTCAAGAGAATCTCTCCTCTTTAAAAGATCAATTAGATAGCATAAAAGAGGATATATCAAACTTAGATGCAAATGCAACAAATCTTTTAACTTTAGAGTTAGAGTATGCATACTACTATAAAAAGTATCAAAAATTAAAAAGTGATATTCAAAATATTGATAACTCATATAAAAGCTGGATTGACTCTTTACTAAAGAATTTAGAAAATATTGAGTTTAATGCAAACAATTTGAATAAAAAAATCAAATATTTAAATAAAAAAATCTCTTACATTGATAAAAAGATAAAAAAGCTCTCCATCGAAAAAGAGAGATGGAAAGTTTTAAACCAAAAAATATATGTTAAAAATTTAGAAAAAGAGATAGATAGACTTCAAAGTTTAAAAGATTATTATTTAAAAAAAGAGATAAAATTAGAGCTTATCTCTTTTTTCAAAGCAGCGAAATCAAAAAGTGAAGATGTTTTCAAAATTAAAGAAGATATTTTGCAAACTGCCTCAAAACTTTCAGATAATGCTATAAAAGAGTCTTTAGATGAGGTTTTAAATATCACTATCTCAAAAACAGTTGGAATAAAACTTGCTCTTTTTTATCAACTAAAAAGCACAACTTTGACTTTTTTTGTTACAAATAGAGTTTTTGGAGTGCCATTTTATAAGATTGTATTTGCAATAGCTATATTTTTACTCTTTTTAGTACTAAGAAAACTATTTGTTTTAATAGTTTTAAAATCTTTACAAAAAATTGCCTCAAAAACAAAAACAAAAATTGATGATGCTTTTTTAAAAATAGTAGATAATCCACTAAAATTTGCTTTTATAATTTTAGGATTTTATTTAGCTATTTTAGTAATGGATATAGAAAATGAAGCTCTATTTAAAATAGTTAAATCCTTAGTAATTTTTGATATATTTTGGCTTTTTTATGAGAGTGTTGAAGCTATGCAAAAGCCAATTTATAACTTTGCTAAAAGATTTGGACATGAGTTATATAGAGAGATAGGAAGTTTTTTTATAAAGACTTTAAAGATTTTTATATTTTCTGTTGGCTTAGTTGCAATTTTACAAGAGTGGTCTATAAATGTCTCTGCATTTTTAGCATCTTTAGGACTTGGTGGTTTGGCATTTGCTTTGGCTGCAAAAGATACAGCATCAAATCTCTTTGGAGGACTTACAATATTGGCTGATAGATCTTTAAAAATTGGCGATTGGATAAAAGTTGGAAGTGTTGAAGGAGATGTTGAAGATATTGGGTTAAGAAGCATTAAAGTTAGAACATTTGAAAAATCTCTCATTACTCTTCCAAACCAGATAGTAGCAAACAATCCTATTGAAAACTTTTCAAGAAGAGATATTAGAAGAATTAAAACAAGAATTGGCCTTACTTACTCTACAACAAAAGAGCAACTTCAAAATATATTAAATGATATAAAAAATATGCTAAAATCCCATCCTAAAATTGATAAAAAAGCTACAATGATAGTCAATTTTGATGAATTTGAAGATAGTAGTTTAAGCATTTTTATATATTGCTTTACAAATACAGCTGTTTGGACAGAATATCTGCAAATTAGAGAGGATATAAATCTAAAAATTATGGATATAGTACAAAAACATAAAGCAGAGTTTGCATTTCCAAGTCAATCAATTTATGTAGAAAAACTAAAGGGCCTCTCTAATAATTATATGCATTCATAGCTTTTAAAGCTTTTGTGTAGACGAGGCACA
>CAJXMB010000121.1 GCA_913056105.1 uncultured Nitratiruptor sp.
TTAATCCAAGAGATTTTCAAGTAAGTGAAGAAATTGGATACAGTATTGCTTTTGGGGCTCTTGAGGGCTTGAAAAAAGTTTTATAATGGCTAATAAAAAAATTAAGAATACAAAAATAGTTGGAGGGATAGATGGATTGCACATTTTATAATTATGAGTTTAGAAGTGAAGAGTATAACAACCGTTGGAGATGTATTTTAAGTAATAAATTCAACAGTATGGAATTATATTATAGAAAGCAGTTTTCAATGCAGAGGCTGTTGAGTCATTATAAAAAAGCTTTTAAAATAGCTCCAATTACTTTAAAAACCAGCCATAAAGATAAACACTACAAACATAAACTCTTAGCTATATATCTTTTAACTAAATATTCAAAAGAGGAATTTGAACTTATAGCTAAGGAATTTCATACTTCCTTACAAACTATCCATCTTATTGCTGCAAATAATACCTATAAGACAACTTTTGAAGATGACATCAAACTATTTTTTAAACAATTTGAAGATGATTATCTTGTGGATAGAAAATCATCTCTGGCATTTAAAGAATCTGTTGAGTTAGCTTCATCAAGACAACCTAATGTCAAAAAAGATATAATTTGAAAAACCACTATTTAGGTGTAATTAATGGCATATAAACACGACTATGACAAAATACTAACAAGACTAACAGTAATCCTCTCTAAGCTCAATGATGGAGAAGCATTATCTGTTAAAGAGTTAGCTCAAGAGTTTAACACTAGCGATAGAACAATACAAAGAGATTTTAACGAGAGATTAGTTTCCTTCCCAATCTATCAAGAAAATAAAAAGTGGAAGATGCAAGATGGCTTTAGAGTTGAAAAGACTAAATCTCTTGAAGATGAAATAGTACTCGATATAATAGAGAAAATCACAGAGGGAATAGGGGGTAATTTTTCCACAAAAGCTCAAAAACTTCTCTCTAAAATAAAAAATGAAGATTTTAACCCAATCTACACAAAACTCAATATTGAAGATATTAGTGATAGATTTGCAGATATACAAGTTCTTGAAACTGCTATAAAAGAGAAAAGAGAAGTGAAGTGCTCTTACGATGATGAAAGACATGATATTTATAGCACAACTATCCAACCACTCAAAATAGTTAATTTTGAAGGATTCTGGTACCTTATTGCACTTAGAGATGACATTCTAAAAAAATACTATCTCAAAAATATTTCTAATCCTAAAATTACAGATGCTACATTTGAAACAGATGGGGAGTTAAATAATCTTCTTGATGAGTCAATTTCTGTTTGGTTTCAAAGAGATGTAAAACCATTTGAAGTAAAACTGTTTGCAGATAAATCAGCTGCTAAGTTTTTTAAACGCCGTCCTCTACCTACTCAAAAAGTTGATTCTATAAACAATGATGGCACTATGGAATTTACAGTCACAATAACTCATGAAATGGAAATACTACCAATTGTGAAATATTGGATACCTCATATTTATGTCATTGAACCTGAGTGGATACGCGAGATTATTGAAGAAGATTTAGAAGAATATCTAATTAAAATGAAAAATATTTAGATTTTATAGTAAGTACAAGAAAATAGGGAGTTCTAAAAGTTGTTTTTAGAGGTTCTCTTTTTATAAACAAGAATTTTAAGCGTACTTAAGTATGAAAGTAGCTGAATCAACAGCAAAGATATATGAAACAGACATGGTAGTGTGTGCTGAAGCCCTTGCGCGGATTAAACTTTATGAAGGTAAAGAGCTTCGAGAAATTTTAGAAGATTTTGTATCGCATAAAAAAGCAGTTAAAAATTATTTGCAGGAGGAGTTTTCAAAAGCTCTTATTAATGTAGGTTATTTTGATTTAGGACTTTATGAATTTTTAGCTTCTAAGGCTAAGGATTATTTGGCGATGGTTGCCAACCGTAGAGCTAAAAGCAGCACTTATTTGAGCAATGGCAATCTAGAGTAGGGCTTTATAAGGATATCATCTACCTAATTTAAGGCTTCCGATGACAAATAAAGGACCAATAATGCGTAAAAAGTACAAATAATTACCCATATCTTATAAATTTAGGTAAAATACTCTATAAATTACCCATATATAGCTAATAGGTGTAAAAA